>NZ_JBSFMT010000052.1:0-76798 GCF_053599695.1 Streptomyces sp. NPDC000878
TGGCCGACGCCCGCACCCGCCACCACGCCTGGATCCGCACACACGGCACCGACCTGCCCGAGGTCACCGACTGGACCTGGACCGCCTGAACACCCTTCTTTCGCACAGGCGGACAGGTCGCATCCACCACAGCCGCGAACGACTACGGATACACGTAGGTGTTCAGCGTGGCCACCGCCGAGGTGGGGTTGCCCAGGTTGTAGTGGTCCACGGCAAGGAAGTTGGGCTTCTTGCGGGCGGCCGGCTGGCAGAACCGCTGGGCCCGGTCGGCGAGTTTGGTGTTGTCGGTCGTCGCCGTGGAGGTGATCGCCGCGTCCCGGAAGTGGTTCATGACGAAGAGGGGCTTGAAGGCGCCCCCTGTGAGGGTGAGCGGGGTGTTGGAGTCGGCGCCGTACCAGCGGCTGTAGCAGGACCAGTCGGAGGCGCCGAGGCCGCCGCCCATGGACCAGTAGTTCTCCACGGTCCACTCGCGCTGGTACATCACACCGAAGGTGTCCCGGGTGAGGCCCGCGGCCTGGTCGGCGGAGCGGCTGTGGTCGGTGAAGATCAGCAGCCGGTCGTTGGCGGCGATCAGGTCCGCCATCTTCGGCCAGCCGTTCTGCCGTACGCCGGTCTGGTCGGGGCGGTAGAGGACGTCCGACAGGCCGCTGACGCGGGCGAGTTCGCTGCGCAGGACGCCCGGGTCGACGTAGTCCTCCAGGAAGACGGTGACGACCTGGGTGGGGTTCTGCTTGAGGAAGTCGACCATCCGCTGGAGGTCGACCCAGAGCGCGACCGGGCTGCCGACGAGGGTGCAGCTGTTGTGGCAGAGGATCGCGCCGTCGGAGGTCTGGTGGATGTCCAGCATGAACCCCCGTACGCCGTCGGTGAGTTGCTGGTTGATACCGCGCGTCTGGTTCGGGACCAGGTTGACGAAGGGCGGAGCGAAGCCGCCGTCGACGCCGTTGGCGTAGGCGTTGTGGGCGGTGAGGAACGTGACCTGGTCCAGGGTCCGTTGGTCGGCGGACGGCATCGGGGCGAGGGTGGGGGTGACCGGGGTGAGGTACCAGGCGGCCAGGCTGCCCGAGCCGCCGATGGCCAGCTGGTCGGGGTAGTTGGCGCCGGACGGCTTGGCGGCGACCGTCAAGTAGCGGGTGGTTCCCGGGGCCTTGAGGGTGTACTGGTCGGTGCCGGACGGGGTGATCTCCCAGGGCGCGTCGGCGCTCGTACAGGCGACGGTCCTGGCCAGGTCGCCGGAGCGGCCGAGACAGGAGCCCGCGGTGTCCGTGCTCTCCAGCAGGTACGAGGTTCCGCTCGCGCGCAGCGTCCACTGCTGGCGGTCCTCGTTGCCCTTGGGCCGGTGCTGCTCGACGGCTCCGGCGTCGTCGGCGGCGTTGAGTCCGGTGGTGGCGCTCTGGACGTAGTAGGCGCCGGCGGCCGGAACGGGAGCGGCCAGGGCGGGCGGTGCGGGTGCCGCAACTGCCGCTGCCAGGGCGGCAGTTGCGGTGAGCAGTGCGGTGCGGGGGGTTGGCATTGACGAGGCCCTTCGTGAACTCGGAGGCTCGACGACTCGGTCGACAGGGGCATGACATCACGAAGCCCCGCACGAAGTCAGCACACCCGCCACACGCGCAACCCGACCGTCAGCCGCCGTCTATCGCTTCGGTCTGACCTTTGGTATGTTTCGACGCCACCGAGGCTGCGGGAGGCGTTCGAACTGTGGACTTCGAGCTGACCGAGGATCAGGAGACGATCCGCAAGGCCGTCGCCGGACTTCTGCGCGACTTCGACGACCGGTACTGGATGGAGAAGGACCGGGACCACGAGTTCCCGGCCGAGTTCTACGCCGCCGTCGCGGGCGGCGGCTGGCTGGGGCTCACGATCCCCGAGGAGTACGGCGGCCACGGCCTCGGGATCACCGAGGCCACGCTGCTCCTTGAAGAGGTCGCGCGGTCGGGCGGCGGAATGAACGCGGCCAGCGCCATCCATCTGTCGATCTTCGGGATGCATCCCGTCGTCGTGCACGGCTCCGAGGAGCTGAAGCGCCGGACGCTCCCCCGTATCGCCACCGGTGACCTGCACGTCTGTTTCGGCGTGACCGAGCCGGGTGCCGGTCTGGACACGACGAGCATCACGACGTACGCACGCCGGGACGGCGACCACTATGTGGTGAACGGCCGCAAGGTGTGGATCTCCAAGGCGATGGAGTCGGAGAAGATCCTGCTGCTCACGCGCACGGCGAAGATCGGCGAGGTCGCGAAGAAGACCGACGGGATGACCCTCTTCCTCACCGATCTCGACCGCGCCCACGTCGACATCCGCCCGATCCCGAAGATGGGCCGCAACGCCGTCACCTCGAACGAGCTGTTCATCGACGATCTGCGGGTGCCCGTCGAGGACCGGGTCGGCGAGGAGGGCCAGGGGTTCCGGTATCTCCTGGACGGACTCAACCCGGAGCGGATGCTGATCGCCGCCGAGGCGCTGGGCATCGGGCGGGTCGCGCTCGACAAGGCCGTCCAGTACGGGAAGGAGCGGGTCGTGTTCGACCGGCCCATCGGCATAAACCAGGGGGTGCAGTTCCCGCTCGCGGACTCGCTGGCCCGGCTGGACGCGGCCGAGCTGGTGCTGCGCAAGGCGACCTGGCTGTACGACCACGGCCGCCCGTGCGGGCGCGAGGCCAACACCGCCAAGTACCTGTGCGCGGACGCCGGGTTCACGGCGGCGGACCGGGCGCTCCAGACGCACGGCGGGATGGGCTACTCCGAGGAGTACCACGTGGCCCGCTACTTCCGTGAGGCGCGGCTGATGCGGATCGCGCCGATCAGCCAGGAAATGATCCTGAACTATCTCGGCTCGCATGTGCTGGGCCTGCCGAGGAGTTACTAGTCACCGGGAGTCAGCCATGAGCGACAACAGTGGGCTGTTCGATCTCACCGGCCGCTCCGCGCTGGTCACCGGGGCGGCGGGCGGTATCGGCACCGCCGTCGCCCAGGCGCTCGCCCGCGCCGGTGCCGCCGTGCTCGTGACGGACGTCGACGGGGACGCTGCTGCCGCCGTCGCCGGGAAGATCGGCGCCGCCGGGCTCAAGGCGGACAGTGCCGCTCTCGACGTACGGGACCGGGTCGCCGCCGATGCGGCGGCGGCTCAGGCGGCCCAACTGGCGGGCGGGACACTGCACATCGTCGTCAACAACGCGGGAGTCACCGCGCCCGCCATGTTCGACAAGCTGGAGGAGGACTCATTCCGGCGGATCGTCGACATCCATCTGATGGGGACCTTCCACTGCTCCCAGGCGGCGCTGCCCTTCCTCCCGGAGGACGGCAGGGGGCGGATCATCAACGTCACGTCGTCGGCCGGTCTCGTCGGAACGCTCGGGCAGGTGAACTACTCCGCCGCGAAGGCGGGCATCATCGGGTTCACGAAGTCGCTGGCGCGTGAACTGGCGCGCCGGCAGATCCTGGTGAACGCGCTGGCGCCGCTCGCCGCGACGCCGATGACGGAGACGATCCGCACCAACGAGAAGTTCGCGGCCCCGATGCTCGCGCGCATCCCGCTGGGCCGCTGGGCGGCGCCCGAGGAGATCGCGGGTGCCTTCGTCTTCCTCGCTTCGGACGCCGCGTCCTTCATCACGGGGCAGGTGCTGCCGGTGGACGGGGGTCTGGTCATGTGACAGGCGGGCCGGCATGTCAGCCGACATGTCATGTGACAGGCAGCACGGGTCCGTATTGAATGGTCCGGCCGAAGTAGAGCCACCGACGAGAGGCCTGAATCCGTGCAGAGCGCCGGACATTCCGCCAGTGACCCGCGCTTCGACGTGGTGAGGGTGCCCAAGGCGTCGGACGTACTGGCTGCCGAGGTGCGCGAGCGGATCCTGTCCGGCGAGTTCATCGAGGGCATGGCGCTGCCGCCGGAGCGTCAGCTGGTCGACCAGACGGGACTGAGCCGGGCGACGGTGCGCGAGGCGCTGCGCATCCTCGAAGTCGAACGCCTGGTGCGGATCAGGCCGGGGCGCGGCGGCGGCGCCTTTGTGCACCGGCCGGGCCATGAGTCGGTGGCGAACACCGTACGGCTGGTCATCCGGGGCCAGCAGATCCGGCTTGAGGCGCTGCACGAGACGCGTGAGGCGATCGAGCCGACGTGCGCCGCGCTGGCCGCGAAACGGCGTACGTCGGCCGACCTCGCGGAACTCGACGCGGCCCACGCCGAGTTGGTGGCGGCCGACGACGACATCCCGCGGTTTCTGCGGGCCAACGTCCGGTGGCACACGGCCGTGGCGAAGGCAGGCGACAACGAGCTGCTGATCGGTTTCATGACCGCGCTCTCCCAGTCGATCTACGCCGCCACGGACATCGACCAGTTCCTGGACGCGGAGGTCCGCGAGGTCACCGCTCGCGCCCACGCGCGGATCACCGAGGCGATCCGGTCTCAGGACGGACCCGCGGCGATGCGGCGGATGACCCGGCATGTGTGCGGGTTCGCCCGGGCGGCGGCCGAGGTGGACCAGCGGCAGCGGGTGGAACTGCCCGAACCGGCCGACGACTGACGTCAGTTCATACGGGATCGGGCGGCCTCGCCCCTCCCCGGCCGAGCCCCACCCATGCGAGAATGGGATTTCCATTCAGTGTGAACAACACTCTTCACTTTCGGTCTGACCTTTACTAGCATCCGAGGTCGACCGACCAGTGGCACCAGTGGCAAGGGAGAGGGTGCGCATGGGCGAGGCCGGTTCCGTCCTGACCGTGACCGCCGACGGCGATGTCCGGGTCGTCACCCTGAACAGGCCCGACAGGCTCAACGGAGTCTCCGAGGAGCTGCACCGCCGACTCGCCGAGGTCTGGCGGGAGTTGGCGGACGATCCCAAGGCACGGGCCGTCGTCCTCACCGGCGCGGGACGGGCGTTCAGCGCGGGCGGCGACTTCGACCATCTGCGCCGCCATCACACCGACGCAGAGCTGCGGGAGCGGTCGATCCGCCTCGACCGGACGATCCAGACGGAGATGATCCGCTTCCCGCTGCCCGTCGTCGCGGCGGTCAACGGCCCTGCGGTGGGCCTGGGTTGCAGCCTGGCGCTGGGCTGCGATCTGGTGCTGATGGCCGACGACGCCTATCTCGCGGACCCGCACATCTCGGTGGGCCTGGTGGCCGGCGACGGCGGTGTGACCCTCTGGCCGCTGCTCACGAGCCTGCTCCGGGTAAAGGAGTACCTCTTCACCGGCGACCGCGTTCCCGCCGCGACAGCGGTCCAACTCGGCCTGGCCAACCGGGTCGTGGCGTCCGCCGACCTCCACCAGGAGGCGCTGGCGCTGGCCCACCGGCTGGCGGCGCAGCCCCCGGAGGCGCTGCGCGCCACAAAGGCGGCGCTGGCCGCCGTGGTGGAACAGGCGACCCGGGGCGGTATGGAGGCGGCACTGATGGCCGAGCGGTCCACGATGACCAGCCCGGACCACATCCGCATCATCGACGAACTGGCCTCGCGGGCGGAACGCCGGTCCAAGGGCGGGGAGTGACAGCCCGTGGAGACCGAGGAGTTCGTGCTCGTACGCGACCTGTTCCGGTCGTTCGCCGCCCGGTTCCGCGTGGGCTCCGCCGACGACGTCAAGCCCTCGGCCGGCGCCGCCGCGCAGGAGGCGCTGGCCGGGTTGGGCCTCGGCGAACTACGCCGGTCCACTCCCCCGGCCGCCACCGTGCAGGAGTGCGCGCTGCTCGCCGAGGAACACGGCAGCCTGCCGTTGCCCACCTCCCTCCTCGGTACGGTCCTGCTCGCCCCGGAGCTCCTCCGCCTGCTGGGGGCAGCCGCGGCGCCGGGCCGGACCCCGACGATCGGCCTCGCCCGTGACCTGCGCTTTCCCGCCGCGAGCCCCTCCCCGCTCGTCGGCTGGGACAGCGAGGGCGCGGACGAGGCGCTGTGCGTGCACCCCGACGGGACGGTGACCGCGGCCGGCCTGGGCCCGGCGGCACCGAGCGTGGACCTGCTGCGGGCGATCCGTACGGCGGGGCCCGCGCAGCACGTGGTCGGACGGCTCGACCCGGCCGGACACCGGCACTGGCAGGCGTACGCGCTGATCGTCGTGGCGTCCGAACTCGTGGGCGCGGCACGGTCGTTCGTCGGGCAGAGCGTGGCGTACGCGCGGGAGCGCAGCCAGTACGGGCGGCCCATCGGGTCGTTCCAGGCGGTGCAGCATCTGCTCGCGGACGCGACCGTGCTCGTGGAGGCCTGTGCGAGCGCGACCCGGTATGCCGCCTGGTGTCTCGACCACGAGCCGCCTGAGCGGGCGCTGACCGCCGCGCAGGTCGCAAAGGCCGAGGTCAACGGGTCGGCGCTGGAGGCGGTGTACGCCGGTATGCAGGTGTTCGGCGGGATCGCGCAGACGTGGGAGCACATCGCGCACCTGTATCTGCGCAAGGTCCGCGTGGGCGCGACGGTGCTGGCCACGACCGCCGATCTGCTGACGGTGCTGGCCGAACCGGAGCCGGCGGCGGAACCGGAGGCGGCACGATGAGCGACACCCCGCTGGACTTCGGGGACCCGGCCGACCTGAACCGGCTCCGGACGGAGTTCCGTGCCTGGCTGGCCGAACACCCGCTCCCCGAACGGCACTTGGACGAACCGGTCCCCGTCTTCCTGCACCGCTGGCACCGACTGCTGCACTCCGGCGGCTGGGTCGGACTCGATGTGCCCGAGCGGTACGGCGGTCGCGGTCTGACAGCCCTTCACCAGGTGGCGATCAGCGACGAGTTGGGGGCATGCCGGGCCCCTGGTGTTCCCCGGATCGGCTATCTCGCCCATGCGCTACTGGAGTTCGCCTCCGAGGAGCAGCAACTGCGCATGCTGCCCAGGATGCTGGCGGGCGACGAAGTCTGGTGTCAGGGGTTCAGCGAGCCGGGCGCGGGCTCGGACCTCGCCGGAATGAGCACCTTCGCGGAACGCCGGGGCGATCACTACATCGTCCGGGGTCAGAAGCTCTGGACCAGTTACGCCCAGTACTCCGACCTGTGCCTGCTCCTGGCCCGTACGGACCGCGCGGGCTCGCCGCACCGGTCGATCACGGCGTTCGCGCTCCCGCTGGACCGCGCGGGTGTGACCGTACGGCCGCTGCGGGCGGCCAACGGGGACGACGAGTTCTGCGAGCTGTTCCTGGACGGCGTGCGCATCGAGGACTCCGAGCGGGTCGGGGCCGAGGGTGACGGCTGGCCGCTGGCGATGACGACGGTGTCGTACGAGCGCAATGCCCTGGACACCGGCCATCTGTCGAAGTACGGCCTGCTCGTGGAACGTCTGCGGTCCACCGCGCAGGAGCGGGCCGGCACGCTTCCGGACGGGCTGCGTTCCGAGATCGGGCAGTGCTACGTGGACTACGAGGTCCTGGTGGCGCATGCCCGGCGCCGGACCGCCGAACGTCTGAGCGGGCAGGTCACCGGCCCCGAGTCGTCCATCGACAAGCTCCTCATGACGAGGGCCGAACAGCGTCTGTACGAGACGGCACTCAAGGTGTTCCCGGAGGAGCTGGCCGAGGACGGCGGCGAGATCTTCGGCGAGTACCTCTATTCCAGGGCCGCGTCGGTGTACGGCGGCACCTCCCAGATCCAGCGGAACATCATCGCGAAACGGGTCCTGCGTCTTTCTTCGTCCGGCCAGTCCTGAGCCCTGGAGCCCCTGGAGCCTTCTCGATGCGATTGCGATACGACGAAGAATTCCTGACCATTCCCCATGTCGTCAGAGTGGCCGCCAAGCGCTTCGGAGACGACATCGCGCTGATCGACGGGGATCGCCGATGGAGTTTCCGTGAGCTGGAACAGCGGATGGTGCAGGCGGTGCGGGCGACGATCGCGCTGGGTGTCGAGAAGGGTGACCGGGTAGGGCTCTGTGCGCCCAATTCCGCGGAATGGATCTTCGCCGCGCTCGGTATTCAGGGAGCTGGAGGTGTCGTCGTGCCGCTCAACACCCGATTCAAGGCAGGCGAGATCTCCTACATTCTGCGCAAGTCGGGAGCGAAGGCGGTTTTCGCGTCCGCCTTCCTCGACACCGACTACATCGCCGAGCTGCTGAAACACGACCCCGATCTTCCGGCCCTGCGCAGGACGGTGTCGATTCGCGGTCCGCAGGGCGCCGCGGATCTGTCCTGGGCGGAATTCCTGCGGGCCGGTCAGACGGTCGCCTCTTCCGCGGCCGAGGAGCCGATCGGGCGGCTCGTCCCGGACGACATCTCCGACGTGATGTTCACGTCCGGCACGACGGGCCATCCCAAGGGCGTCATCCTCACCCACGGCCAGTCGCTGCGGGCCTACGGGTGGATGTCCGAGGAGTACACGTTCCGGCGCGGCGACAGTTTTCTCGTCATCCCGCCCTTCTTCCACTGCTTCGGCTACAAGGCGGGTTGGCTGGCCTCCCTGATGCACGGGGTGACAGTCATTCCGATGGCCGTGTTCCACCCCGGTCAGGCACTGGAGATCATCGGCAGGGAAAGAGTGAGTATTATCCTCGGCCCGCCGACGATCTTCCACGACCTCGTCAACCACCCCGACCGCTCCGCACACGACCTTTCCTCGCTCCGCGTTTCCATGACGGGTGGCACCACCATTCCGGAGTCGCTGATCCGTGCCATGAAGTCGGAGTTGTCCTTCGACATCGTGATGAGTGCATACGGGCTGACCGAGTCGTCCGCACTGGTGACGACCACACGCATCGGGGATTCCGAGGAGACGGTGGCCCGCACGACCGGACGTGTCATACCGGACGTCGAGGTGCGGATCGTCGACGAGGAGGGACGGGCACTCCCGGCGGAACAGGACGGGGAAATTCTCGTACGGGGATACAACGTCACCCGAGGCTATTGGGACGACCCCGAGGCGACCGCCGCCACGATCGACGGTGAAGGCTGGCTGCACACCGGGGACATAGGGCGGCTCGACGCGTCCGGGAATCTGTCGATCGTCGACCGGAAGAAAGACATGTACATCGTCGGCGGATTCAACGCCTATCCGGCCGAGATCGAGAAGCTGTTGCTCGCATACGAGCCCATCGGGCAGGTCGCGGTGATCGGGGTGCCCGACGAGCGGCTCGGCGAGGTCGGCTGTGCCTTCGTCGTGCCGAGACAGGGGTACGAGGTCAGCGAGAAGGACGTCGTCGAGTGGGCGCGCGAGCACATGGCCAACTTCAAGGTGCCGCGCCATGTCCGCTTCAGCGACCAGCTCCCGCGCAACGCGAGCCAGAAGGTCCTCAAGGACGAGTTGCGCGCCCGCTTCGAAGCGAAGGCCTGACATGGACGACGAAGCAGCGGGCGCGGCCGGGACGGTCGGGCCACTCGCCGGCATCACCGTGGTGACGTTGGAGCAGGCCGTCTCCGCCCCCATCTGCACCCGTACGCTCGGCGACTTCGGCGCCCGGGTCATCAAGGTGGAGAACCCGAAGGGCGGCGACTTCGCCCGGCACTACGACGATGTGGTGAACGGTCTCGCGGCGCACTTCGTGTGGATCAACCGGGGCAAGGAATCGGTGACCCTGGATCTCAAGTCACCAGCGGGAATGGCGGTGTTGCACCGGCTGCTCGACCGCGCCGACGTTCTCGTCTCCAACCTCACCCCCGGCACCACGGCGAAACTGGGCATCTCCCCGGCCGACTTGGCCGTACGGCACCCGGAGCTGATCGCCGTCGAGATCGACGGGTACGGTCCCGGCGGCCCCCTCTCCCACAAGCGGGCGTACGACCTCCTGGTCCAGGCCGAGGCGGGCGCGTGCGCGGTGACCGGTCTGGCCGGGGCGCCGGCCAAGCCCGGGCCGCCGATGGCTGACGTGGGCAGCGGGCTGTACGCGGCCCTGTCCATCATGGCGTTGCTGTACGACCGCGGGCGCGGGCGGCGCACCGGTCCGGCCTCGGTCGCGGTGTCCCTGTTCGACACCATGACGGAGCTGATGGGCTACCCGCTCACGTACACCCAGCACTCGGGGGTCGATCAGCAGCCCATGGGGATGGGTTCGCCGGCGGTGGCGCCGTACGGCGCGTATGCCACGGCCGACGGTCACACCGTCGTCCTCGGGACGACCAACGACCGTGAATGGCAGCGGTTCGCACGGGAGTTGCTGGGACGGACCGACCTGGCGGACGACGAACGGTTCGCCACCACGCCCGGCCGGGTCGCCCACCGTGCCGTCCTGGACGCCGAGATCAGCGCCTGGTGTGCCCGCCATGATCTGGCGTATGTGCAGAGCAGCGCGGACGCGGCCGGGATCGGCAACTCCCGGTTCAACAAGCCGAGCGAAGTGGTCGCGCATCCGCATCTCAAGGCACGGGACCGGTGGCGGGAGGTCGAGACACCGTACGGGCCCATCTCTGCCTTGCTTCCGCCGCCGGTGATCTCAGGCTACGAGCCGCCGATGGGCGCGATTCCGGCGCTGGGGCAGCACACGGCCGCCGTACTCGCCGAGTTGGGCATCGACGACCAGGGCGAGGACGTGGGCGGGGAAGTTCTCGGGGGCGAGACTCCGTGAGCGGCGGGGAGCCCGTGCTGCTCTGCGACGACCGGGACGGCGTACGGACGCTGACGCTGAACCGGCCGCACCGGAAGAACGCCATCGACGCGGAGTTGTGGGACGCGCTTCGGGACGCGTTGGCGGACGCCGGGCGTGATCGTGCTGTGCGGGCGCTGGTGGTCACAGGGGCCGGGGGCTCGTTCTGCTCCGGCGCCGACATCTCGGGCGGGCTCAGCAGCGTCCACCCCATGTACCGGATGCGGACATTGAGCGAAGTCGCGCTACTGCTGCACGAGTTGCCGGTACCGACCGTCGCCAAGGTGACCGGAGTCGCGGTCGGCGCGGGGTGGAATCTCGCGCTCGGGTGCGATCTGGTCGTGGCCACGCCGGAGGCACGGTTCTCGCAGATCTTCGCGCGGCGCGGGCTCTCCCTGGACCTCGGGGGTTCCTGGTTGCTGCCGAAGCTGATCGGGTTGCAGCAGGCCAAGCGGCTCGCGCTGCTCGCCGAGACGATCGGCGCCGAGGAGGCGCGGGCACTCGGGCTGGTGACGTGGGTGGTGGCGGCGGACGAGGTGGATGCCTTTGTCGACGGTCTCGGGGCGCGGCTGGTGGCAGGTGCGCCTGTCGCACTCGCGCAGACCAAGGCGCTGCTGAACGAGGGTGCCGACCGGACGCTGCGGGACGCGCTCGCGAACGAGGCGCGCGCCCAGGGGGTCAACTTCGCCACGGGCGATGTGTCGGAGGCGTTCTCGGCGTTCACGGAGAAGCGCGAGCCGCTCTTCGACGGGCGGTGGGCGGTGCCGGGGAGCGGCCCGGATGCGATCAACTCGGTGGCGCCAGGCGCCCCTTCGGTCAGGAGGCCGTAGTGCGGGAAGCGGTGATCGTGGCGGCGGTGCGCACGCCTGTGGGGAAGCGCGGGGGCGGCCTCGCGGGCGTCCACCCGGCCGACCTGTCCGCTGTCGTGCTGGGCGCGCTCGTCGAGCGGACGGGCATCGATCCCGGCGTTGTCGACGATGTCGTCTGGGGGTGTGTGTCGCAGGTCGGCGACCAGTCGAGCAACATCGGCCGGTACTCGGTGCTTGCGGCGGGCTGGCCCGAGAGCATTCCGGGGACGACGGTCAACCGGGCCTGCGGGTCGAGTCAGCAGGCGCTGGACTTCGCCGCGCAGGCCGTGATGTCTGGGCAGCAGGACGTCGTGGTGGCGGGCGGGGTCGAGGTGATGAGCCGGGTTCCGCTGGGCTCGGCGCGGGCGTCCGGAATGCCGTACGGGCCCCAAGTCCTCACGCGGTACGACGACTTCTCGTTCGACCAGGGGGTGTCCGCCGAGCGGATCGCCGCGAAGTGGGGGTTCACGCGGACGCGGCTCGACGAGTTCGCCGCGCTCTCGCACGAGCGGGCCGCGGCGGCCCTGGACTCCGGGGTGTTCGCGGAGCAGATCGTGCCGGTGTCCGTCGGCCCGGAGACCGTGGGCGCCGATGAGGGCGTACGGCGCGGGACCAGCGTCGCGAGCCTCGCGCGGCTCAAGCGCGCCTTCCAGGACGACGGTGTGATCCACGCGGGCAACGCCTCCCAAATCTCCGACGGCGCCGCAGCGCTCCTGGTGACGACGCCCGAGAAGGCGCGCGAGCTGGGCCTGGCACCGCTCGTCCGGTACCGCGCGGGTGCGGTCGTCGGATCCGACCCGGTGCTCATGCTGACCGGGCCGATCCCCGCGACCGAGCGGGTACTGCGGAAGGCGGGCGTCGGTCTGTCCGAGGTCGGTGTGTTCGAGGTGAACGAGGCCTTCGCGCCCGTACCGCTGGCCTGGCTCGCCGAGACGGGCGCCGATCCGGCGCTGCTCAATCCGCTGGGCGGGGCCATCGCCCTCGGGCATCCGCTCGGGGCGTCCGGGGCGGTCCTGATGACCCGCATGATCCACCACATGCGGGAGCGCGGCCTGCGCTACGGCCTGCAGACCATGTGCGAGGGCGGCGGCACAGCGAACGCAACCCTCGTCGAACTCGCCTCCTGACGGGAACGGACGGGAGCAGTTGTGCGCCGAGAGATCTTCACGCCCGACCACGAGGCGTTCCGCGGGCTCGTCCGGGACTTCGTGGCGAACGAGGTGGTCCCGTACTACGCCGACTGGGAGGAGGCCGGGCGGCTGCCCCGCGAACTCTTCGAACAGCTCGGCTCGCTGGGCCTCTTGGGTATGTCCGTGCCCGAGGAGTACGGCGGGGCGGGCCTGGACGACTACCGCTACAACGTGGTCCTCCAGGAGGAGGCGGCCCGCACGCTGGTCACCCTGGGCACGGTACGCACCCAACTCGACGTCGTGCTCCCCTACTTCCTCGCCTACGCCGACCAGGAGCAGCGCGCCCGCTGGTTCCCCGGCCTCGCCGCGGGCAAGCTGCTCACGGCCGTCGCCATGACGGAACCCGGTACGGGCTCCGACCTCGCGGGCATCCGGACGACAGCAGTGCGGGACGGCGACTCGTACGTCCTCAACGGGGCGAAGACGTTCATCACGGGCGGGCTGCTCGCCGATCTGGTGGTCGTGGTGGCCCGGACGGCCACCGATCCCGACGACCGGCGCGCCGGGCTGACCCTGCTGGTCGTCGAGGACGGCATGCCGGGGTTCACACGGGGCCGGGTGCTGAAGAAGATGGGCATCAGGGTGCAGGACACGGTCGAGCTGGCTTTCGACGACGTGCGGGTCCCGGTCGCCAACCGGCTCGGCGAGGAGGGTGCCGCCTTCGGCTACCTGGGCCACAACCTGCCGCAGGAGCGGATGACCGTGGCGGTCGGCTCGGTCGCACAGGCGCGAGCGGCTCTCGACACGACGGTCGAGTACGTCAAGGAGCGCAAGGTCTTCGGGAAGCCGGTCGCCGCCTTCCAGAACACGAAGTTCGAACTGGCCGCCGTGGCCGCCGAGTTGGAGGCGGCGCAGATGATGCTGGACCGGGCGGTCCTCGAACTCGTCGACCACGAACTGTCCGGCGCGGACGCGGCCAAGGTCAAGCTGTTCTGCACCGAGATGCAGGCCCGTGCCGTCGACCGATGCCTTCAACTCTTCGGCGGATACGGCTATATGCAGGAGTATCCGATCGCCCGGCTCTACACGGACGCCCGCATCACCCGTATCTACGCCGGGACGAGCGAGGTCATGAAGGTCATCATCGCCAAGTCGTTGGGACTGTGATGTCGGAGTTCGGGATGGCGGATTTCGAGGGGCGGACGGGCGCCGCGTTCGTCGCCGGTGGTACCGGGGGCATCGGTGCGGAGATCGTCCGGATGCTGGCTCAGCGGGGCAGTGACGTGGCGTTCACGTATCGCGCCAACGAGACCGCGGCCGAGGCGATCGCCGGTGAGGTGAAGGCGTACGGGCGCCAAGTCCTGTCCCTGCGGCTGGACTTGGGGGACGAGTTGGCGACGGCGGAGGCGGTGGCCGGGGTCGGCGAGGCGTTCGGAGGGCTGCACACGGTCGTGTACGCGGCCGGTCCACACGTACCGATGAGGCATCTCAGCAGGGTGAAGCCGAGCGAGTACCGTGCCCAACTCGACGCGGACGCGGGGGCGTTCTTCAACCTGGTCCATCCCGCGCTGCCGAGACTGCGGGAGACCCGGGGCAGCATCGTGGCCGTGACGACGGTCGCAACCCGCCGCTTCCCGGTCCGGGACGGGCTGTCCTCGGGCACCAAAGGGGCCGTCGAGGCGGTCGCCCGGGCGCTCGCGGCGGAGGAGGGGCGGTACGGGGTCCGGGTCAACTGCGTTGCGCCCGGGATGCTCAACGACGGGATCGCCGCCCGTCTGATCGCCACCGGGGAACTGGACGAGGCGGCTCTTGCGATCACCCGGCGCAATATTCCGCTGCGGCGGTTCGGGGCTGCGACGGATATCGCGGAGGCTGTGGCGTTCCTCGCCTCGGAGCGGGCGGGGTTCATTACGGGGCAGGCGCTGGGGGTGGATGGCGGGTACAGCGTCTGAGTGGTCCGCTGGAAGTGCCGCGAGGTGTTGTCAGTTCGCTGCGGCGCCGTCGTGGCTGGTCGCGCAGTTCCCCGCGCCCCTATCGGGCTTCGCCCTCCCCGGGGGCGGTGATACGTCGGCCGTCCACGAACGCCGCCCGTACGGTCTGGGCGGAGAGTACGTCCAGTGCCTCCCGCAGGGGTACGTGGAGCAGGCACAGGTCGGCGGGCGCTCCGGCCGTCAATCGCCGTAGCCTGGCCGGGTGTTGGGGCTCCCCGGTGAAGAGGTTCAGTGCCGCTTCCGGGGTCAGGGATTCTTCCCCGGAGCGTTCGACGGTGGCCCGCATGACCGCCCAGGGGTCGTGGGTTCCGTACGGGGCATCGGTGCCGGCCGCGAGGGGGATGCCCGCGTCGGCCAGGGAGCGGCAGCGGTAGAGGTGGGGGCGGTCGTCGGGGTCCACGTCGGTGGCGTAGGCGTGGCCGCGTTCGGCGGGGAAGTGCGGCTGGGTCACGACCGTCACGCCGAGGTGCTCGATCCAGGGGATCGTCTCGGCCGGGACGACGGACGCGTGCTCGATGCGGTCGCCGTCGACCGGGCCGGCCTCGTCCAGGGCGAGGAGGGTCACCAGCAACTGCACCCGGGTCACGCAGTGGACGGCGACCGGGCGTGGTCTCAACGAGGCGATCCTGGCGGCGAGTTCGGCTGGGGTGGGCAGGGTGGCGTCGTCGAGCAGCAGCTTCACGGGCGCGTCGACGGTCATGACGAGCAGCCGTTGCGGCAGCACCGACAGCAGGTCGAGGAGGCCGTCCGCCGGATGCGGATCGGCGTTGGTGAACCCCGTGACGCCGAGCGCCGCCGCCCTGCGCCCCACGCCCTCCAGGTCCAGCCGCACCGGCGGTACGAAGCCACGCAGCCGTTCGTCCTCCCGCCAGAACCGCCCGTCGCTCGCCTCCTTCTCCGCTTCCGTTTCCAGTCCCGCCGCCCGTAGCGCGGCACTGTTCCACACCCACAGCGCGCCGGTCCGGTGCTGGACGCGGACCGGGCGGTCCGGTGCGAGGGTGTCGAGGACCCGTCGGTCGAGTTCGCCCGCGACGCTCTCGTGGTAGCCGACGGCCCGTACCCAGCCCGTGGGCGCCCCGCCGCGCAGCGCGGCGGCGAGTCCGTCCCGGCCGGTGACGTCCGCCGGGCCGACCCGGACGGACGCGGCGTCGGCGGCCAGCGCCGCGAGGTGTACGTGGTGGTCGTGGAGGCCGGGCAGCAGGGCGCCGCCGTGTCCGTCGAGGTCGTCGGGCTCGTCTCTTCCGTCCAGCCGCTGTCCGATCTCCGTGATGCGCCCGCCCCGGATGCGTACGTCCGTCCGGCCCGCGCCCTGGACTTCCACGTTTCTGATCAGCACGGCGGCGGAACCAGGGAGGCGGCGCAGGCCGACATGGAGAGGCTCAGCAGCTCCCCGCCTCCGGTGGCGAGGGAGTGGGCCGTGGCGTGGGCGGCGTAGATGCCGGTGACCGGGTCGGCGAGCGCGTCGCCCAGGAAGACGGGGTCGCCGTGTGCGTCCAGGCCGGTGAGGCCGCCCGCGACGGCGGCGTCGTCGCCGAACGCGATGCGGTCGTCGTCCCTGCCGTACCCGGTGATGCTGACCCAGACCCGGCCCGGACGGGCGGCGAGGAACTCCTCCGCGTGGACCCCGAGCCTGCGCAGCGCCCGTGCCCGGGACGCCTCGATGACGACATCGGCCCCGGCGACCACCTCGGCGAGCGCGCCGGAGGCGAAGTCCAGCACGAGGCTGTCGTGGCCGTCGTGCAGCCAGCGGTAGAAGGCGGGGGATCCGGCGCGGGCGCCGTCCGGCCGGGTCGTGCTCTCCACCTTCACCACCTGGGCGCCCGCCAGGCCGAGGAGGCGTGCGCAGAGGGGGCCGGCCCAGAGGGCGGACAGGTCGACGATACGGAGGGTGCGTGGATCGCGTACGTGACGCTCGCCGAGGCGCTCGGCCCGTACGGGGGGCGGCCCGCTCGCGGAGGCGTGCTCGGCCGCCGCGATCCCGAGGAGTTGTGCTCTCGCCGCCACTTCGGCGGCCGTCGACCGTTTGGCCGCCTCGGGGAGCAGTTCGCCTTCCGATCCGGACAGGAGTGCGACGAGAGCCGGTACGGCTGCCAGGTCGTCGGGGCGGGCGAGGTTCACGGCGGTCCAGCCGTCGGCGGCTTCGAGGAGGTGGCAGGAGCCGCCGGCCGAGGTCCGGCCCGGGAGGGCGTGGCCCATCAGCTGGGCGCGGAGGAACAGGGCCGTGGGCAGGTCGACGGGCACGCCCGTGAGAGCGGTGAACTCCTTCGCGAGCGAGGCCAGCGGAGGCAGATACGGCTCGACCGACTCCATCCACGGCCCCACCCGCGCGGCGAGAGCGTCATTCTCCAATGGTCAAACGCCCTTCTCTTCCGAGGTGGCCCCAAATTACACTCCGCCCGTGACCTTGGACTCCCCCTTCGTCCTCGTCGACCTCGACCGTGCACCGCATTCCGGCCTCGGCCTGGGTACGGCGGGAGTGAGCGGGCGGGTCCTCGTGGGAGTCGCGGAGAAGCCTGTTGAGGCCGACGGTGACTTCGACGTCCTCCTCAGCGCCGACCCTGATCCGCCGCGCCCCTGGGTGAGTTGCGCCGACCCGTACGCCACGGCCCGGCGGCTGGCGGAGATCGTCGCGGAGCGTCCCGCCGCCTCCGTCGCCCTGATGCAGGTGCTGCGGATGGGGCCGGCGCTGGCACCGGCCGACCGTCTCGTGGCCGAGTCGCTCGCCTACTCGACGCTCCAGGGGTCGGCCGTCTTTCGCGCCTGGCTGGACTCGGCGCCCGCTCGTACGCCGCGTCCCTCCCCCGCGCCGGTACGGCTGAGCCGGGACGGTGACCGGCTCGCCATCACCCTCGACCGGCCGCAGGCCCGCAACGCGATGGACGCGGGTACGCGGGACGCCTTGTGCGAGGCGCTGGAGGTCGCTGTTCTCGACCCGTCGATCACCCGGGTCGACCTGTACGGCAACGGGCCGGCCTTCTGCGCCGGCGGGGACCTCAGCGAGTTCGGCACGGCCAGGGATCCCGCGCAGGCGCATCTGGTGCGCGTGCAGCGGAGTCCGGCGGCGCTGCTTCAGCGGTGCGGGGAGCGCGTGATCGCGCATTTGCATGGGGCGTGTGTTGGGGCGGGGATCGAGTTGACGGCGTTCGCGGGGCGGGTGGTGGCTACGCCGGACACGGTGATTCGGTTGCCCGAGGTGGGGATGGGGCTGATTCCGGGGGCGGGGGGTACGGCGAGTCTGCCGCTGCGGGTTGGGCGGGAGCGTACGGCGTATTTGGCGTTGTCGGGGGTGGGGTTGAGTGTTGGGGAGGCGCTTCGGTGGGGGTTGGTCGACGAAGTCGTTGAGGGTGAGTAGCGCTCCGGGGGAGGGTTGTATTGAGGCTGCGGGCCCACTGTGGCTGGTCGCGCAGTTCCCCGCGCCCCTATCGGGGCGCCTTCACTCACCCGTCCATACCGGTGCCCTTCGTTCCGCGAACGCCCTTGCCCCCTCTGTCGCGTCCGCGCTGCGGAACACCGACTCGATCTCGGCCGGTTCGGCCCAACGGCGTTCTCGCATCAGTTTCTTGGTCATGGTGACGCCCAACGGGCCGTTCTCCGCGATCCGTTCGGCGAGGGCCAGTGCCTCCGTGCGGACGGTGTCGGCCGGGACGACGCGGTTCACCAGGCCGATCTCCCGGGCCCTGGCCGCCGTGACCAGCTCGCCGGTGAGGCCCATCTCCAGGGCGACGGCTAGGGGGATGCGGTCGGCGAGGGTGGTGGCGCCGCCTGCCGCGAAGAGGCCGCGTTTGACCTCGGCGATGCCGAGGGACGCGGTGTCGGCGGCGACCACCAGGTCGCAGGCCAGGGCCAGTTCGAAGCCGCCGGCCACCGCCGATCCGTTGAGGGCCGCGATCACCGGGGTGGCCACGCCGTCTCGGTAGAACCAGCTCAGGCCGTCGAAGCGGGCGCCTCGTGCGAACGCCTTCAGGTCCATGCCGGCGCAGAAGACCGGGCCCGCCCCCGTGAGGACGATCGCCCGCACCGCCGGGTCGGCGTCCGCCTCCTTCAGGACTGCGGACAGATCGTGAAGAAGCTCTGGGTTCAGGGCGTTTCGTGCCTCGGGCCGGTTCATCGTGGCCACGAGGACGTTGCCCACCCGTTCGGTGAGGACCAAGTCGTCATGGTCGTCCTGGTCGTCCTGCGGCATGGCAACTCCCATCGGGTTCAGGTCGGTTCAGTCGGACGCGGGCAGCGGCTTGGCCGCCTTGATGGTCATCGGGGTGCCGTCGCAGGCCAGTTCGCCCGCTCCGGAGGCGGTGCAGAGGAGTTCGAGAGTGCCCGTGGCGTCCACGTACCGCTTGCCGATGACCGTTCCCGAGCCGGGGTCCTTGACCTGCGGTGCGGAGGCGGCCGGCGCCATGGGCGCGCCCGCGCAGGTGAGTTGGGGCTGGGCGTCGGCGGGGGCCCGGATCACGACCACGCGGGTGCCGCAGGCGGTGCTGGCGAGCTGGTCGCCGGGGCGCAGTGTCGTTGCCGGAGTGGTCATGGCCGAGGTCCCTTTCGAGCAGGTGGTCGGGGCGTGGGGATGGGCGCGGGGTCACTCCGGGTCGTGGAGCCGCTCCGGGTCGCGCAGTCGCTCTGCGAGGAGGCTGACGTCGTACGACTGGCGGGCCATCCAGAACCGCAGGAACCCGGTGAGTGAGTAGCGCAGGAAGAGCGCCGAGCCGACCACTCCGGCGGCGATTCCGGCTATGCCGAGAGCGAGGCCGTCGTTCTGGACGAGGGGGTCGAGGGTGTTGTGGGTGACCAGGTAGCCGGAGGCGCCGAGGATCACACCGAGGGCCATCAGGGTGCCGCCGAGGCGCAGCCAGAGGGTGGAGCGGGCGGCGGCGGGGTCGGGGATCTTCAGTTCTGTCAGTTCGCGGACGAAGCGGTCCGCACGTGGCTCGGTGGATGTCATGCGGAACTCCCGAGGTAGAGGGCGGACAGTTCGGCGCGCAACCCGTCGTCGGGGTGGCCCTGTCGTTGGACCTTGCCGCGGACGAGTACGGCGGCGCGGTCGGCGATGTCGAGTACGGCGGCGGCGAACTGCTCGACGACCAGGACGGCCACGCCCTGCCGGGCGATCTCGGCGACCTGTTCGTAGAGGCGGGCGACCACCAACGGGGCGAGTCCCATGGAGAGTTCGTCGAGGAGGAGGACGGCCGGGTCGGTGGCGAGGCCTCGTGCGAGGGCGAGCATCTGCTGTTCGCCGCCGGACATGGTGCCGGCCGGCTGGGAGGCGCGCCGGGCGAGAGCGGGGAAGCGGGTGTACGCGATCTCCTCGATCTCGGCGCGGGTGCGGCCGGTGTACGTCATCATCATGAGGTTGTCGCGCACCGAGAGGTTGGGGAACACCCCGCGCCCCTCGGGGATCAGGCAGACTCCGGCGCGGGCCAGGTCGCGCGGGTCTGCCCCCGTCATGTCCCGTCCGCCGAGCAGGAGTTGGCCGGACTCGGCCGGGTGGACGCCCGCCGCGATCCTCAACGTGGTCGTCTTTCCTGCGCCGTTGGGGCCGAGCAGCGCCACCACCTCGCCGGCGGCGACGCTCAGATCGACTCCGTGCAGGACGGTGATCCGTTCGTGGGCGGCGCGGATGCCGCGCAGTTCGAGTAGCGCGTTCACGCGTCCCCCAGGTAGGCGGCAAGGACCGTCTCGTCGTTGCGGATCACCTCGGGCGGGCCGACGGCGATGACCTTCCCGAGGTCGAGGACGTACACGTCGTCGCACACGCTCATGACGAGGCTCATGTCGTGTTCGACGAGGACGACGGCGGTGCCGTCGTCGGCGAGGGAGCGCAGGAGGGCGGCGAAGCGTTCGGTCTCCTCGGCGTCCTGTCCGGCGGCCGGTTCGTCGAGGAGGAGCACCTTGGGGCGCAGGGCGAGCGCCCGGCCGACCTCGACGAGGCGGCCGACGCCGGTGGGGAGGGTGTCGGGGGCGGTGTCGGCGATGCCCGCAAGACCGAGGCGGTCGAGGATCTCCTTGACCACGGCGAGTGCGCGCGGCCGTTCGGGGCCGAGTTCGGCGGCGACGAGCAGGTTGTCGTGGACGCTGAGCCGGCCGAACAGCTCAAGCCGCTGGAAGGTACGGGCGAGTCCGCAGTGGGCGCGGGCTGAGGGCCGCATCCGGGTGACGTCCCGGTCGTCGAGGAAGACCCGCCCCGACGACGGTCTGCGCAGCCCGGACGCGACGTCGAACAGGGTGCTTTTTCCTGCCCCGTTGGGCCCGATGAGCCCGGTGATCCGGCCGGGCTCGGCGGTCATGCCGACCCCGTCCAGGGCCCGGTTCCCGCCGAAGGCGACCGTCACTCCACTAACTCGCAGCGACGCCACGGGCCAGCACCTCCCCGTCCTCCGGGCGCCAGTCACGCCGTACGCCCCACCACTCGACCGGAATCTCCGGCTCGGCCACCGGGGCCTGCCGGACGCTCGCCCATGTCCGTAGTGCCACCGCCACGACGAGGGCTCCGCCGAGGAAGGTCCAGCCGTTGATGACGTCACCGAGGCGCAGCAGCCAGGCCGTTGCCAGCCAGGCGACGAGCGCGGTGAGGGCGACGCGGTCGCGGCCGAGCGGCTCCCACTGGCTCCGGAAGTGGGCCGCGATGCCGTCGGGGTTCTTGCCGAGGCCCATGCCCGCGAGGGCCGGCAGCAGGGCGACCGGGTTCTGCAGCGAAGGCGCGACGGCGACCAGGGCGTTGGTCGGCCCGATGAGTGCCGTACCGGTGAACAGGCCGTTGCCGACCGCGCCGAGGCCGCCGATCACCGCGACCAGGAAGATCGGCAGCCCGGCGACGAGGTTGAACTGGTCGGGGGTGATGGCCCGTTGCTGCATTCCGTAGAGCGCGCCGCCGAGGCCCGCGATGCCCGAGGCCAGCGAGAACACCAGCACCTTGGCGATGAGGAGGTTGCCCCCGAGGGTGGCGTACGCGGCCTCGCTGTCGCGCAGGGCGATCAGCCGCCGCCCGAACCGGCCCCGGCGCAGCGCCGCCACGCCGATCGAGGCGAGGGCGAGACAGACCGCGGCGAGCACCATCAACTCCTCCCCGCTGTCCAGCCGTAGCCCGAACAGCGAGGGTCCGGTCACTTCCACCGAGCCCTGGTCGAACAGCACGACCTCGACGCCGAAGACATGGAAGGCGGGGAGGGTGAAGATCCAGCGGTCGAGTACGACGGCGAACGCGGCGGTCCCCAACGCCAGATACACACCGGACAGCCGCAACGCGGGCAGCGCGATCAGCGCCCCGGCCACCGCCGCGACCAGCACCGCGAGGCCGAGCGCCCACAACTGGCCGTGCACGCCGAAGTGCGCCCACACGACCGCGCCGATCCCGGCCATGCTCAGCTGGCACAGGGAGATCTGGCCCGCGTAACCGGCAAGCGGGACGTACGAGAGTGCCACCACGCCGAGCGAGAAGATCGGCCCGTACGTGATGAGGTCGGCCTCGCCGAGCATCGACGCCAGGACGACGCCGAAGGCGATGGTGGCGGCGGCGAACACCAGTGTGCCGCGTGCCGTCGGCACCGGGACCGGGGCCAGCCGTCGGTCGCGTCCGCGCAGCCGCCGGTGCGGGAACACCAGCAGGGCGATGAACAGGAGCAGGGCGGGGGCGGCGAGGCGCAGTCCGGGCAGGTAGTCGTTCTGCGGCAGATAGCCGGTGAGATAGCTCTCCGTGCAGCCGATGACGACAGCGCCGATGAAGGTGAGCGGCACGCTGCGCAGCCGGCCGAAGACGGCTGCGGTGTAGGCGCTGACGATCAGGAGGGAGAGCTGAGCGGCGTCCAGAGTGACGGTCGGCGCGATCAGGATGCCTCCGAGCGCGGCGAGTTGAGTGCCCAGAATCCAGGCGGCCTTGTTGGCCCGTACGGGATCTGCGCCCGTGAGCCCGACGAGCGCGCGGTCGTCGACGGTGGCACGCATCTCGGCACCGGCGCGGGTGCGGTAGAGCAGAATCCGCAGTCCGGCGGCGACCACGAGGGCCACGCCCATGGTGATGGCCTGGTGCCAGGTGACGGCGGCCGGGCCGATATGGAAGGGGGCCCGGTCGTCGAAGAAGGCCGGCAGGGGCCGGGCCACGTTCGGGTCCCAGATCCAGCGCGCTACACCAATGAGGCCACTCAATAGTGCGACGGTCATCACCAGTCGTTCCGCTTCCCCCAGCGCCTGGACGGGCCGCAAGATGAAGCGTTCGACAAGGAGACCGAACGCCGGGGCGAGCAGAAGCAGGACGACAACCAGTGCGAGCGGAACCGGCCAGCCCCAGCCGACGGTGAGCTGCCAGTAGGTGAACGCCGAGAGCATGCCCGCGGCGCCATGGGCGAAGTTGAAGACGCCGGTGGTGGTGTAGGTGAGCACGAGACCGCTGCCGATGACCGCGTAGATCGCGGCGGTGCTCAGACCGACGATGCCGAAGGTGAGGAACTGGTCCATGACGCGCCGTCACTCGATGTCGGGGTAGGCCGACTGAGTGTCCCCCTCTCTAAAGCTGGAAACTAGCTTCTCACTTAGAGAGAATCAACCATTCGGACAATGCTGGGAGAAACGATGACCGGACAGCGCAGGGGAACCGCCATCGCCATGACGGAGTCGGAACGGGACGCGTTTCTGCGCGCCCAGCCCGTGTGCCGGGTGGCGACGGTCGGGGCGGGCGGACACCCCCATGCCAGTGCCCTGTGGTTCGTGTGGGACGGGACGGCCCTGTGGTTGAACTCGCTGGTCCGCAGCCAGCGTTGGACCGACCTCGACCGCGACCCGAGGCTCAGCGTGATCGTCGACGACGGAGGCGCCGACTTCATGCAGCTGCGGGGCGTGGAGCTGAAGGGCAGCGTTCAAATGGTCGGCGAGACGCCGCGGAAGGGGGCACCCGTGGATGAACTCCGGGAGCCGGAACGACTGTTCGCGGACAAGTACGCGGGCGGCAAGGACTTCCCGTACGACGGGCGGCACGCATGGCTGCGGGTGGCTGCGGAGAAGGTGGTGAGCTGGGACTTCTCGAAGCTGCGGAAGGACCGTTGACGCCCTGACGGCCCCCGTGAGAACCTTCCGCTCCCTATTAGAGAATGGAATTCTCAATGTCCACTGACGACCTGATGGAGATCCAGCAGCTGCTGGCCCGGTACGCGGTGTACATCACCCAGGGCGACCTGGACGGAGTGCTCGCGGTCTTCACCCCCGACGGGACCTACAGCGCCTTCGGAGACACCTACGCCCTCGACGAGTTCCCGGCGCTGGTCGCGGCGGCCCCCAAGGGGCTCTTCCTCACGGGGACCGCCGTGGTCGAGCCGGGCGCGGACCAGGACTCCGCGTCCGGCACCCAGCCCCTGTGCTTCGTCGACCACTCCACCCACGACCTGCGCATCGGCTACTACAACGACACGTACACGCGGACCGCCGAGGGCTGGCGGCTGCGCACCCGGGCCATGACGTTCATCCGCCGCAGCGGCGCGCACGACTCGGGCCGCCCGCACGCCTACCAGCGCCCGGGGACATGAACGTCACCGAGTTCCGCGCGGACCTGCGGCGCTGGCTCGACACGAACGATCTCTCCCCCGGCCCCGACGACTCGCTCGACGCGCAGGTCGCGCAGCTCGCCCGGGTACGGCGCGCGCTGTACGAGGCGGGGTGGATGCGGTACGGATGGCCCGCCGAGGTGAGGGGGCTAGGCGGGCCCGCCGTACTGCGCGCGGTGCTCGGCGAGGAGGTCGCCACCCGGGGCCTGGCCGAGCCCGGGATCTACTCCATGGTCGAGGTCCTGGCCCCGACCATGATCTCGTACGCGCGTCCGGAACTGGCCGCCGAGATGGTCCCCCTGCTGCTCGGCGGGCGGGAACAGTGGTGCCAGGGCTTCTCCGAACCCGGCTCCGGCAGCGATCTCGCCTCGCTCACCACCAGGGCCGTCCCCCGGGGCGACGACTGGGTGGTGACCGGCCAGAAGGTGTGGACGAGCCTCGCCCAGTACGCCGCCCGCTGCGTCCTGCTCACCCGCACAGCCCCCGGACACGCGGGCATCACCGCGTTCTTCGTCGACATGGACACCCCGGGGATCGCCGTCCGGCCGCTGCGCACGATGCACGGTGTGGACGAGTTCGCGGAGGTGTTCTTCGACGACGCCATCGTCCCCGGCGACCGGATGCTGGGCCGCCCGGGCGACGGCTGGCAGCTGGCGATGGACCTGCTCCCGCACGAGCGCTCGACGTGCTTCTGGCACCGGATCGCCCATCTCTACACGCGACTTGACCGCCTACTGGAACAGAGGCCCGCGGCCGACTCCGCCCAGGACGACGACGCCCTCGGCGCCGCCTACCTCGCCCTGCACACCGCCCGCTGCCGCTCCCACACGACACAGCGGCGCCTGGCGGAGGGCGAGCACCTTGGCCCGGAAACCTCCGTCGACAAGGTCCTGCTGGCCACGGCGGAGCAACAACTCTTCGACACCGTACGGGACTTGCTGCCCGGTGTGCTGGAGCTGACGGAGACGCCGTGGCGGTCGGAGTACCTGTACTCACGCGCGGCGACCATCTACGGCGGTACCGCCGAGATCCAGCGGAACATCATCGCGCGCCGGTTGCTGAACCTGGGGAGGGAGTAGCCGTGGACGCCGCCGAACGGGACCTGCTGGCCGAGACGCTCCGCAAAACCATGGCGACGGCGACGGGCCCGGCGCTCGACTCCGCACTGACCGACCTCGGTTGGGCCGACCTGTTGGTGGAGGCGCCCGAGGTCGCGGTCCCGCTCGTGTTCCGACTGCTCGGTGAGACAGGCGACCACGCCTCACTCCTCAACGACGTGGTGCTGCACGCGGCCGGCCGACCACTCGGGGGCACGTTGCCGTTGCCGTACACGGGCGGCTCGTGGGTGGTGTGGGAGCGCGGGGAGAGTGGGACGCCGGGTGTCTCTCTCGACGGTGAACTGCCGTTGCGGGTCAGCCCTGTTGGGGAGCCGATTCCGCTCGCTGCGGGTCGGCGGGCGCTCGGCTGGTGGCTGCTGGGCAGCGGGCGGGCAATGCTCGCGCTGGCCCGGACGCATGTGCTGGACCGGACCCAGTTCGGCCGGCCCCTCGCCTCCTTCCAGGCGGTACGGCATCGGCTCGCGGAGACGCTGGTCGCGCTGGACGGCGCAGAGGCGACCCTCGTGGCCGCCGACGACGACCTCGGTTCGCTGCTCGCCAAGGCTGCCGCAGGGCGGGCGGCGCTGACGGCGGCCCGGCACTGCCAGCAGGTCCTGGGCGGGATCGGCTTCACCGCCGAACACGATCTGCACCGGCATGTCCGACGGGCACTCGTACTGGACGGACTGCTCGGCAGCGCACGGGAGTTGACGCGCGAGGCAGGGGCGCTCGTACGGGAGGGGCGGTCGGCTCCTCGGCTGGTGCAGCTCTGACAGTCCCTTCCTGGTCAAGGACTGGCAGTCCATTTCTCACATCTGGGAGCCCCTGTGACGGATCTCTGGAGTGACCTGCTCGCGTGCCTCGAACTCCGCCCCGCTGAAGAGGACTTGGCGTTCGAGGGGGCCAACCAACACCTCGGCTATCACCGGCTGTTCGGCGGGCAGTTGCTCGCCCAGTTCGTGCGGGCGGCCTCGCTCGCCTGCCCCGACAAGGCGGTGAAGTCCGTACACGCCCTCTTCGCGCGCGCGGGACGGCCCGACGAGCCCGTCCGCTACAAGGTGACGCGCCATCACGAGGGCTCCACCTTCGCCACGTTGGGGATCGTCGCCCGGCAGTCACTCGGGGTCATGGCCACCGCCTCGGTGTCGATGCACGTGCCCGAGGACGGCCCCGACCACCAGACACCGTTCCACGTCCCCGCCGTACCCGGCGAGGAGCACTCGGTGGACCTGGATCTGCTGCCCTGGGACACCCGCGCGGTCACCGACCTGGACACCCCGAAGTCGGAGGCGCCGGAGTACGAACTCTGGATGCGCACCCCGGCCGTCGCGCACGAACTGGCCCCGGCCCTCACGGCGTACGCCACCGATCTGAGCCTCATCGGGACCGCGCTGCGCCAGGTCGAAGGGGTCGGTCAGCACGACGCGAACAAGGTGTTCACCTCGGCCGTGACGGCACACACCGTGCGCTTCCACCGGCCCTTCCGGACGGACTCCTGGCTGCTCCTGCGCCAGCACAGCCCCCTTGTGGCGCACGGCCGTTGCTATGGCCGAGGTGACGTCCTCACCGAAGAGGGCACCCTGGTCGCCTCGTACGCCCAGGAAGCCCTGCTCCGTTTCAAGGGAATCGAATAGCTGACGGTTCGTCAATTCATGGCGCGGGTACCTCGATCACCGTCGCCGAGCCCATCCCCCCGCCCGCGCACATCGCGGCGACGCCGATCCCACCGCCGCGTCGACGCAGTTCGTGCACGAGGGTGACCAGCATGCGGGCGCCCGTGGCGGCGACCGGGTGGCCGAGCGAGCAGCCGCTGCCGTTCACGTTGACGTGGTCCGGGTCGAGGCCGAGCTGTTTGACGGCGGCCACGGGGACGACGGCGAAGGCCTCGTTGATCTCGTAGAGGTCGACGTCGGAGAGCGAAAGCCCGGCGCGTTTCAGGGCCTTGGGGATCGCGGTCACCGGGGCGAGGCCCATGTCGGCGGGGTCGACGCCCACGGACGCCCACGCCCGGACCGTACCGAGCACCGGGAGGCCGAGGCGGTCACTGGCGATGACCAGGGCCGCCGCGCCGTCGTTCGCGCCGCCCGCGTTGCCGGCCGTGATGCTGAAGCCCTCGATCTCCGGGTGGAGCGGCTTGAGCGCGGCCAGTCTCTCCGCGCTGGTGCTGCGGCGCGGGTGCTCGTCGACGGAGAACAGGCCGTACGGGGTGTCGATCGGGACGAGTTCGGCGTCGAAGCGGCCCTCGTCGATGGCGCGTACGGCGTTCCGGTGCGAGCGCAGCGCCCAGTCGTCCATCTCGGCGCGGCCGATACCCGCCCGGACGGCCGTGTTCCAGCCGACGGTGATCGACATGTCGGTGTTGGGGGCGTCCGGCCGGGCGGGGTGGGTCGGTGACATCCAGGGTTCCCACTCGCCGTCGACCTTGGTCACCGAACGCGGGGACGTGGAGGCCGAGTTGACGCCTCCGGCGATGACGAGTTCGTCCATGCCGGCGCGGATGCTCGCCGCGGCGCTCTGCACGGCGGCCTGCCCGGCGGCGCAGTGCCGGTTGTGGGCGAGCCCGGGGACCCAGGTGAGACCGGTGGTCACGGCCGCGTGCCGGGCGATGACTCCGCCGCCGTACAGGCCCTCGCCGAGGACGATGTCGTCGATGAGGGATGTGTCCAGGCCCTCCGTGGCGGCTGCCGCGGCGACGATGTGGTGGGCGAGGTCGAAGGCCGTGGTGTCGCGCAGGGTGCCCTTGAAGGCGGTGCCGACGGGAGTGCGCAGGGCGGACACGATGACTGCTTCAGGCATGGGTGGTCTCCAGGTCGGCGAGCAGGGTGCGGCGCAGCAGCTTTCCGGTGTCGGTCCTCGGCAGTTCGGCGCGGAAGACGACGGTGTCGGGCGTCTTGGCGGAGCGCAGACGCTCCCTGACCCAGGCGCGGATCTCGTCCGGGTCGCCCTCCCCGACGAGCACGGCGACGATCCGCTGCCCCCACTCCGGATCGGGCAGCCCGATCACCGCCGCCTCGACGATGCCGGGATGGGCGAGGAGTACGTCCTCGATCTCGGCCGGGGCGATGTTCTCGCCGCCTCGGATGATGGTGTCGTCGGCACGCCCCTCGATGAACAGATAACCGTCGGCGTCGAGGCGTCCCCGGTCCCGGGTGGCGAACCAGCCGTCGCCGTCGAGCGCGTCGGGGCGACCGCCGTATTCGCCGGAGATCTGCTCGCCGCGCACGAACACCAGCCCGGTGCACCCGACTTGAACCGGCAAGTCTCCCTCCTCTCTGCGGATCTGGATCTCGACGCCGGGCAGTGCCCGCCCCACCGATCCGAGCCGGTCGCGCACCGCCGGTTCGTCTGAGACGAGTGCCTCTCGGTGGTCGTCGGGGCCGAGTACGGCGATCGAGGACGCCGTCTCGGTGAGGCCGTACGCGTTCACGAACCCGGTGTCCGGGAAGGCTCGCAGCGCCCGTTCGACGACGGGTCGCGGGGTGCGGGCGCCGCCGTACGCGAGGCTGCGCAGGGTCGGTGTCCCGGCGGTGGCGCCGTCGGGGACCTCGGCGACGATCCGGGCCAGCATCGTCGGGACGACCAGCGCGTGGGTGACGCGCTCGCGTCGGACGGTGGCCAGCCAGTCGGGCGCGTCGAAGGCGGGCTGGTACACGATCCGGCGTCCGGAGTAGAGGTTCGTGAGCAGGTTCATCAGACCGGCCACGTGGTACGGGGGCACCGCCACCAGGGTCGCGGCGTCGGGCTCGGCCGAACCGAACTCCTGGGTGTTGAACACGTAGGCAAGGAGGTGGCGTTGGCGCAGGAGGGCGGCCTTCGGCTCGGCCGTCGTACCGCTGGTGTAGAGCACGACGGCGACGGCGTCCTGGTCCTGAGGAGCCGGTTCGCCGACCCCCTGCGGCACCGGTCCGGCTTCGAGGAGTACGTCGAGGTCGGCGGGGCGCAGAACCAGTGCTCCCGGGTGATGGTCGACCAGCCGGGCCAACTGGTGTTCTCCGAGGCGGTAGTTGAGGGGGATGAAGGGGATCCCCGCCAGGGCCGCGCCGAACAGGGCGACGGGGTAGGCGACATGGTTGGTGCCCAGATACAACACGGCCGAACGGCGCCGGAAGCCGTGCGCGGCGGCCCGGGCGCGGTCCAGCAACTCCGAGGCGGTCAGGGAACGGTCGTCCGCCGTCACCACCACCCGGTCTCCGGCCGAGGTAGCCATCTCCAGAATCATGGTTATATTCATGAGAACGCTATTCTCATCTCACTAGAGCCCTGCTTGCAAGAGAGGAAAACCTTGATGCAGATCAGTGGCAGCTCAGCAGTCGTCGTCGGTGGGGCAGGAGGCCTGGGCGAGGCCACCGTCCGCCGGTTGCACGCGGCGGGAGCGAAGGTGGTCGTGGCCGACCTCGCCGACGAGAAGGGCAAGGCGCTGGAGCAGGAACTGGGCGTGCGCTACGTCCGGACGGACGCCACCTCCGAGGAGGACGTCCTGGCGGCGCTGGCCGAGGCCGAGTCGGCGGGCCCGCTGCGCATCTCGGTGGACTGCCACGGAGGCCCGGCGAGCGGCGGCCGACTGATCGGCAAGGACGGTACGCCGATCAGCCTGGAGGGCTTCAGGACGACCATCGAGGTCTATCTGACCGGCGTCTTCAACGTGCTGCGCCTGGCCGCCGCCGCCATCGCCAAGCAGGAGCCGACGGAGGACGGCGGCCGGGGGGTCGCAGTCAACACCGCGTCGATCGCCGCGTACGAGGGCCAGATCGGCCAACTCCCGTACGCGGCGGCCAAAGGCGGCGTCGTGAGCATGACGCTGGTGGCCGCCCGCGACCTCTCCCCGCTCGGCATCCGGGTCGTCACCATCGCCCCCGGCACCTTCCTGACTCCCGCCTACGGCAAGGCTGGTGACCAGCTGGAGGCCTACTGGGGTCCCCAGGTTCCGCATCCCCGGCGGATGGGCCGCTCCCCCGAGTACGCGGCGCTCGTCGAGCACATCTGCGAGAACGACTATCTGAACGGCGAGGTCATACGCCTCGACGGAGCGCTCAGGTTCCCGCCGAAGTGAGCGACGTGAGTGCGCCGTTGACCTCGCTGAAGGGGAAGGTCGCGTTCGTCGCCGGGGCCAGCCGGGGCATCGGGCGGACGGTCGCCGTGGCGTTGGCGGAGGCCGGGGCGTCGGTGGCGGTGGCCGCGCGGTCCGAGGAGGCGGGCAGGCTGCCGGGGACGATCCACTCGGTCGCCGACGGGATCGCGGAGACGGGCGGCCGGGCGCTCGCCGTGCCCTGCGACGTCAGCAGCGAGCAGTCGGTGGAGGCTGCCGTGGCGGCGACCGTCGCCGAGTTCGGGGGCATCGACATCCTCATCGCCAACGCCGGGGTGCTGTGGTTGGGCCCGGTCGAGTCGACGCCCCTCAAACGCTGGCAGCTCTGCCTGGACGTCAATCTGACGGGCGTCTTCCTGGTCACCAAGGCCGTGATCCCGTACGTCCGCAAGCGCGGCGGCGGTTCGCTGGTGGCCGTGACGACCAGCGGGGTCGGGATGACCGACCGGGGTGCCAACGCGTACTGGGTGTCCAAGGCGGCCGTCGAGCGGCTCTATCTCGGGCTCGCCACGGATCTGCGGGCCGACAACATCGCCGTCAACTGCCTGGCCCCGTCCCGGATCGTCCTGACGGAGGGGTGGCAGGCGGCGGGCGGTGGCCGGAAGATCCCGCCGGAGATGGTGGAGCCCCCGGAGGCGATGGGGCGGGCCGCCGTGCTGCTGGCCGGGCAGGACGCGGGCGGGATCACGGGGACCGTGCAGCGGTCGGAGTCGGTCGGCTGAGGAGAGCATGCCGGTTGCCAACTGCTGACCCTTGTCCAGCAGTTGGCAACCGGAACGTCAGGTGAATGCCTACCGGCCCGCTTGTCCCCGTACCGCCGCACAGGCACCGCCGTCGATCAGCAGGTCGATCCCGGTGACGAAGCTCGCCTCCGCCGACAGCAGGAAGGCGACCCCGGCGGCGACCTCCTCGGCGCGGCCCGGGCGGCCGATCGCGGACCCGCGGACGAGCGCGTCCATGGCCGGCTGCTTCGCGGCCTCCTGGCGGCCCTGCGGGGTGTCGATGACGCCGGGCGAGACCGAGCAGATTCGGGCGCCGAGCGGGCCGAGCCGGAGCGCCTCCCGTCGTACGAAACGGTGTACGCCGTGTTTGGCCCAGGTGTAGGCGGCGCCCGTGTCCTCGACGGCCGGTCCCAGGGCGTCGTGGAGCCGGTCGAGGAAGGCGTCGTCGAGCGGGTCGTCCAGGGCGGCGGCGACGGCCGGATCCGCTTCCAGGTTGCCCAGCAGCGGGGCCATCGACGCGAAGCACACCATCGCCGTGCCCTCCGTGGCCAGGGGGCGCAGTGTCTCGGCGAGCAGCGCGGTGCCCACCAGGTCGACGGCGAAGATGCTCCGCCAGTCGGCCATCGTGGGTGAGATTCCGGCGGCGTGGGCGACGGCGCGCAGGGTGCCGCGTTCGGCGGTGCGTGCGGCGAGCCGGGCCATGCCGTCCCGGTCGGTGATGTCGAGGACGAACGGCTCGACGACCGCTCCCCCTTCGGCCGAGGCCGCCAGCTCCTTCGCCGCCGCCGTCACGGTCGCCTCGTCCCAATCGACGAGCAGCAGCGTGTCCACCGTGCCGACCATCCGCCGCGCGCACGCCAGTCCCATCCCGCGTCCGGCGCCGGTGGCGATACCTACCGTGGTCACTTCGTGCCCCCTCCGGTGGCCCAGAACTTCTCCAGCATCGGCTGTGCCGCCCGGTCCACGAGTTCGACGAGCACGCCGTCCGGGCCACGTACGAAGGCGAAGTCGGAGCCGGTGGAGCCGATTCGGGACGCCTCGACCGTGTAGCCGAGGCCGGCGAGTCCGGCGCAGTCCGCGGCGACGTCGTCGGACCAGTAGCCGACGTGGTGGACGCCCCCGCCGGGCGCCGCTTCCCAGAGGGTGCCGGGGATGTTCCGGAGGATCTCCAGGCGGGGTGAGGTCCGCGAGTACACGCAGTTGAGCCGGATGACGGCCTCGCCGGTCGGCAGCGTCACGTTCAGCGGTCCGCCGATCTCCGCGCACCACTCGTATCCGAACGCCGCCGACAAGCCGGCCAGCGTCCCTTCGAAGTCCTCGGCGACGATGCCGAGATGGAACTGGTCCTCGCCCCTCATGACTCCCTCACCGAACCGGAGTCGGCATCGCCGTGCTCGCCCAGTCGGGGCGGCGGCCCGTAGTCGGGCTCGTGGCCCACGATCCGTACGGGGCTGCGGACCAGCCGGAAGTCGCCCGCCGTCACCACGGCCTCCGGCGTGGCGGCCAGCGCCTGTGGCAGCGTGCGTACGGCGGCTGCCGGTACGCCCAGGGGCCGCAGCCGGGACTCCCAGCCGACGGCGGTGTCGGCGGCCAGGGCTTGTGTCACCGCGTCCAGCACCTCCTCCCGCCGCCCCGCCCGCTCGGCCATCGTCGGAAACCCTTCGACGCCCGCCTCGGCCGCGAAGGACTTCCAGAAGCCGTCATGCGTGATGAACAGCGCCAAGTGGCCCTGGGCGGTGGGGAAGAGCTGCGCCGGTACGTAGTAGGAGTGCGCGCCGAGCGGCAGGCGCCGTGGCTCGGTGCCCTCGTTGAGGTAGGCCGAGGCACGGTAGTTGAGCTGGGACAGCATCACATCCCGTAGGGACACGTCGACTTGACCGCCGCGACCCGAGACGATCTGCGCGAGCAGCCCCAATGCCGCTGTGAGGCCGGTCGAGTTGTCGGCGGCGGAGTAGCCGGGCAGCGTCGGCGGGCCGTCGGGATCGCCGGTGAGCGCGGCGACTCCGGTGGCCGCCTGGACGACGTAGTCGAAGGCCGGTTCGTCTCCCGTCGTCAGCCCGAAGCCGGTCAGCGCGACACACACGATCCGCTCGTTCCACTTCCGCAGCGCCTCGTAGGTCAGCCCCAGCCGATGGATCGCCGACGGTTTGAGGTTGACGAGCAACGCGTGGGCGTCGGAGACGAGTTCACCGAGCCGGTCCTGTCCCGCCCCGGTCGTCAGATCCAGGCAGACGCTGCTCTTGCCCCGGTTGAGGCTGGCGAAGTAGGCGTCGCTCACCTGCCGCGAGATGTCCCCGCCGGGCGGCTCGATCTTCGTGACCTCGGCTCCGAGGTCGGCGAGCATCATCGTGGCGTAGGGGCCCGCCAGCATATGGCCGACCTCCAGGACGCGGATGCCCGCGAGTGGCCCGGCCGTCGACTCGGAGGTCATCGGACTTCCACCGCCAGTGCCGCGAGCATGTCCCGCGTACGGCGCTTGGAGGCGACCAGTTCGTCCCGGCCCTCGCCGATCGGCAGCAGCCGTACGGAGAGGTCGGTGACCCCGGCGTCGGCGAACCGGCGGAACCGGGCCAGGATGGCGGCCTCGTCACCCGCCGCGCACAGGTCGCCGATGTCCCGGGCATCGCCGTAGTCCAACAGGCGCTGGTAGTTGGGCGAGATCTCGGCCTCGCCGAGGATGCGGTTGGCTCGTTCGCGGGCCGCGTCGACCTCCGCCGTACGACACAGACAGACGGGGATGCCCGCCACGACCCGGGGCGCCGGGCGGCCCGCTCCCTCGGCGGCCTTGGTGATGCGCGGTACGACGTGGTCGGCGACCGCGCGTTCGTCGGCCATCCAGAGGACGGTGCCGTCGGCGCGCTCGCCCGCGAGGGCCAGCATGACCGGGCCGAGCGCGGCGATCAGGACGGGCAGCGGGCCGACCGGGCCGAGGTCGAGCGGGTTGTGCACGGTGAAGGTGCCGTTCTCGACGTCGACCGGGCCGGGGCCGCGCAGGGCCGCGTCCAGGACATCCAGGTAGTCACGGGTGAACGCGGCCGGCTTCTCGTACGGCAGCCCGAGCATGTCCCGGACGATCCAGTGGTGCGAGGGCCCGACGCCCAGCGCCAGCCGTCCCCCGGTCGCCGCCTGCGCGGACAGGGCCTGTCGGGCGAGGGCGATCGGATGCTGGGCCTGGAGCGGTACGACCGCCGTCCCGATCTCGATCCGTTCCGTCCGCGCGCCCATCAGCGCGACGGCCGTCAACGCGTCGAAATCCGTGGGTATTTGGGGCACCCACGCGGTGTCGAGGCCCGCCTGCTCGGCCCACGTCACGTCGTCGATCATCCGCGCGACCTTGCGCGCGGAGTCCCCACGCTCCGGCCCGATCATCACACCGACCCGCACAGTGCCTCCAGGTATCCGAACAGATATCCGAACAGGTTGCTGAAAAGGTCTCCGGCCAGGGAATCGAGCAGGGGTCGAGCAGACTTCAAGCAGGTCCTACAGGTCCTACGAGCCCGTGGCCGCGTCCCCCGTCGTCAGCGCCCGCATCTCCGCCACCAGCACATCGAGCGGCGTACCGGTCGGGAAGACCGCCGCCGCGCCCGCCGCCCGCATCCGGGGTACGTCGGCCGGAGGAATCGTGCCGCCCACGACGACGGCGATGTCGTCCGCCCCGGCGGCCCGCAGCGCCTCGACGACCCGGGTGGTCAGGGCGAGATGCGCGCCGGAGAGGATGCTGAGCCCGACCACGGCCACGTCCTCCTGGACGGCGGTCGCCACGATGGTGTCGACGCGCTGACGGATGCCGGTGAACACGACCTCGAAGCCTGCGTCGCGCAGTGTCCGCGCGACGATCTTCGCCCCGCGGTCGTGGCCGTCCAGGCCGGGCTTGGCGACCAGGATGCGTGCGGCGGCGGCCATCAGAACACCACCGGCTGCTGGAACTCGCCCCAGACCGCCTTCAGTGCGGCGACCATCTCCCCCACCGTGCAGTAGGCGTTGGCGCAGTCGATCAGTACGGGCATCAGGTTCTCCGTCCCGTCCGCCGCGCGCGCCAGCCGGGCCAACTGCTCCCGTACGAGGGCGGCGTCCCGGGTGGCCTTCACGTCGGCGAGCCGCTTGAGCTGCCGGTCGCGGCCCTCCGCGTCCAGTTCGTAGGTCGCGAGGTCCGGCGGCGGCTTGTCGGAGACGAACCGGTTCACGCCGACGACCGGACGCGTGCCCGCCTCGACGTCCAGGTGGAGCTGATAGGCCTCGTCGGCGATGAGTCCCTGGAGGTAGCCGTCCTCGATGGCGCGGACCATGCCGCCGTACCGCTCCAGGTCGTCCATGATCTCGACGATCCGTGCCTCGGTGGCGTCGGTGAGCGCCTCGACGAAGTACGAGCCGCCGAGCGGGTCCGCGACCCGGGTCACGCCGGTCTCGTGGGCGAGGATCTGCTGGGTGCGCAGGGCCAGCGTCGCCGAGTCCTCGCTGGGCAGCGCGAACGGCTCGTCCCACGCAGCCGTGAACATCGACTGGACGCCGCCGAGTACGGAGGCCAGCGCCTCGTACGCCACCCGGACGGTGTTGTTCTGCGCCTGGGGCGCGTAGAGCGAGGCTCCGCCGGCCACGCAGCCGAAGCGGAACATGGACGCCTTGTCAGTCGTGGCGCCGTAGCGCTCCCGGACGATGGTGGCCCAACGCCTGCGTCCCGCACGGTACTTGGCGATCTCCTCGAAAAAATCGCCGTGCGTGTAGAAGAAGAAGGAGATCTGCGGGGCGAACTGATCGACCGTCATCCGGCCGCGCTCCAGCACCGTGTCGACGTACGTCACCCCGTCGGCGAGCGTGAACGCCATCTCCTGTACGGCGTTGGCGCCCGCGTCACGGAAGTGCGAACCGGCGACGGAGATCGCGTTGAACCGGGGCACCTCGGCGGCGCAGAACTCGATGGTGTCCGCGATGAGGCGGAGGGACGGCTGTGCGGGCCAGATCCAAGTGCCCCTGGACGCGTACTCCTTGAGGATGTCGTTCTGGATCGTGCCGGTGAGTTTCGCGCGCGGCACGCCTTTGCGTTCGGCGGCGGCCACGTAGAAGGCGAGGAGGATCGCCGCCGTGCCGTTGATGGTGAAGCTGGTGCTGATCTTGTCGAGGGGGATGTCCTCGAAGAGGATCTCGGCGTCGGCGAGGGTGTCGAGGGCGACGCCGACGCGGCCGACCTCCTCGGTGACTTCGGGGTCGTCGGAGTCGTAGCCGCACTGCGTGGGCAGGTCCAACGCCACCGACAGTCCCGTACCGCCCTGTTCGAGCAGATAGCGGTAGCGGCGGTTGGACTCCTCGGGCGTGCCGAAGCCGGAGTACTGGCGCAGTGTCCACAGCCGTCCCCGGTAGCCGGTCGCGTAATTTCCGCGCGTGAAGGGGAAGTTGCCCGGCTCGGGTGGTTCGGCGGCCCGGTCGGCGGGTCCGTAGACCGCCTGGAGCGGGATGCCTGAGGCCGTTTCGTGCGGTTGGGTCATCGCAGCTGGTCCTTCATCACCTTGCCGGTGGCGTTCAACGGCAGTTCTTCGAGGAACTCCACGGACCGGGGCGCCTTGAACCCGGCCATCCGTCTGCGGCTCCAGGCGATCAGGGCGTCCGCCGAGACGGGTGCGCTGCGGACGACGTACGCCTTGCCGACCTGTCCGAGCCGCTCGTCGGGTACGCCGATCACGGCGGCCTGGGCGACGGCCGGGTGTTCGAGGAGGAAGCCCTCGATCTCGGCCGGGTAGGCGTTGAAGCCGCCCACGATGAACATGTCCTTCTTGCGTCCGACGATCCTCAGGTGCCCCCGGTCGTCGAGGGTGCCGAGGTCTCCGGTGTGCAGCCAGCCGTCCGCGTCGATCGTCTCGGCGGTGGCGGCGGGATCGTCGAGGTAGCCGCGCATGACGCTGTAGCCGCGGATCAGGACCTCGCCGTCGGCCGCGACACTCACCTCTACGCCCTCGCAGGGCGTACCGACCGTCGTCGCGATGTCCTCGAAGGAGTCGCCGGGGCGGGAGGCTGTGGCCGTGCCCGCCTCGGTCAGGCCGTACCCGGTCATGATGTGCTCGAAGGGCAGGTCGCTGACGATCCGGCGGATCAGCTCGACCGGGATGTCGGCGGCGCCGGTCACCGCCACCCGCAAGGAGGACAGGTCGTGCCGGTCGCCCGCCGCGAGGAGCGAGTGGTAGAGCGTGGGCGGGCCGGGCAGGACCGTCACCTTCTCCCGTTCCACCAGCTCCAGCACACGATCCACGTCGAAGACCGGCACCGGGAGGATGGTCGCGCCCCGGATCAGGGAGGCGATGCAGCCCGCCTTGTAGCCGAAGATGTGGAAGAACGGGTTGACGATCAGATAGCGGTCGCCCTCCCGCAGGGTGGCCAGGTCGCACCACTCCCCGTACAGGCGGAGCGTCTGGGCGTGGGTCATCAGGACGCCCTTGGGCCGCCCGGTGGTCCCGGAGGTGAACGTGATGTCGCTGACGTCGTCGCCGCTCACGGCCCGCTCGAACGGCGAACCGCTCGCCAGGAAGCCCGACTTGAGGTCGATCACGGGCACGCCCGGCGGGCCCTCGAAGTCGAGCCCGAGGAAACCCGCCTCAACGAGGACGAGTTTGGCGCCGCTGCGGCGGACGATGTCATGGGCCTCGTCCGCCTTGAACCGGGTGTTGACCGGGACGAGCACCCCGCCGGCGGTGAGCAGCCCGAAGGCGGCGACGATCCACTCGGCGGAGTTGGGCGCCCAGATCGCGACCCGGTCGCCCTTCCCGATCCCGCCCGCGGCGAACGCTCCCGCGGCCGTGCGCACCCGGTCGACCAACTCGGTGAAGGTGAGCCGAAGTCGGCCGTCGACGACCGCTTCGGCGTCACCGAAGCGGTCGGCCGCACTCAGCACCATCCGCGGGATGGTCTCCCACTTCATTCCGGGATCAGCCCGGAGAGGTTGCCGCCCATGATCTTGGCCTGGTCCGTCACGCTCAGGTGCTGGATCGCGTCGACGTAACTCTGCGGCTGGGCCAGGCCCTCGGGGTGCGGGTAGTCCGAGCCGAACAGCACCCGGTCCACGCCCATCAGGTCGACGAGGTCACCGAGGTCGTCCTCGTAGAACGGGCTGACGTGGATGCTGTCCTTGACTGCCTGCACCGGGTCGCCCAGGAACTCGTGCGGCATCTTCTTGTAGACGTCGCGGAGTTGGTCGAGCAGCGGCGCCACCCAGGAGGAGCCGTTCTCGATGAGCGCGATCTTCAGCCCCGGGACCCGGAACAGCGCCCCGTGGCACACCCAGGCCGCCACCGCGTCCTGGATCGGCCGCCACTCGGACACCGCGCGGAAGGCGTTGGGCTTGAACGGGAGCATCTCGTTGGTCCCGCCCTCCCAGTCGCTGGTGTAGCGGGCGTAGCCGCTGTCCGAGGAGTGCATCGCGACGAGGACGCCGGTCTCGACGACGCGCTTCCAGAACGGGTCGAACTCGGGTGCCGCGAAGGAGCGCGAGCCGCCGTAGCCGGGCACCGGGGCCGGGCGCACCAGGATCGCCCTGGCGCCGCGCTCGACCGCCCAGTTCAGCTCCGCGATCGCCTTCTCGACGATGGGCAGGGTGATGACCGGGGTGGTGAGGATGCGGTCCTTGTAGTTGAAGCCCCATGTCTCGTGCAGCCACTCGTTGAGCGAGTGGATCACCGCGTGGATCAGTTCGGGATCGTCCCGCATCCGCTCCTCGATGAGGCTGGCGAGCGTCGGGAACATCAGCGTCCGCTGCACGCCCAGCTCGTCCAGCAGCTCCAGCCGGGGCCCCGGTTCACGGAAGGCGGGGATCGAGCGCATCGGCTCGCCGAAGATCTCGCGGCGGGTCTTCCCGTCCGGATTGCCGAACTTGAAGTAGTCCTCCATCGCCCCGGGGCGGGCGACCACCTCGAAGGTCGGGTTGGGGATGTACTCGCTGATCTGCCCCCGGATCGCGATCTTCGTACGGCCGTTCACCTGCACGTACTGGATCGCGCCCGCGTATTGCTTGGGGAGGTGCCTGGTCAGCGCCTCTTCGGTCTCGTACAGGTGATTGTCCGCGTCGAAAAGCGGATACGGCAGCTCGCGCGACGGCATTGAGATCCTCCTTCGCAGATTGCGAGAATCTTATTCTCACTTCTTACGGCCCGCAATGTCCTTGCGGAGAACGAACTTCTGAACCTTGCCGCTGGCGGTGCGCGGGAACTCGTCGACGACGTGCAGTTCCTCCGGCCACTTCTGGCGGGCGAGGCCCTCCCGGTCGAGGTGGGCGCGCATCTCGTCGAGCGTGGGCGCGGGGTGACCGGGTTTCAGGCGCAGGACGGCCGCCGCGTGTTCGCCGAGCCGCTCGTCGGGGGCAGCGACCACCGCCGCCTCGGCGACGGCCGGCAGGGCTAGGAGGACTTCCTCGACCTCCAGCGCACCGATGTTCTCGCCGCCCCGGATGATGATGTCGGCCTTGCGGTCGGTGATCGTGAGATACCCGTCGCCGTCGATGACCCCGATGTCGCCGGTGCGGTACCAGCCGTCGGCGTCGAAGGCCCGTTCGGTCAGGGCGGGGTCGGTGTAGCCGAGGCAGAGATCCGGTCCCCGGCTGAGGATCTCGCCGTCCTCGGCGAGCCTGACCTCGGCCCCCGGGAGGGAATCGCCGTCGGTGTAGAGCCGCTTGGCCTCGGGCGCGGTGTGGCGGGAGCCGGTGATCGAGGGGTGCTCCGTGCTGCCGTACGAGCGGAAGACGGTGATCCCGAGGTGCGCCAGCCTGTTGGTGACGGCGGCCGGGACCGCCGAGCCGCCGAGGCCCGCGTACTTCATGCCGTCGAGGTGAGCGGGGGTGAAGTCGGGGTGGTCGAGGAGGCTCGTCATGTAGTACGCGGCGCCGCCGCCGACCGTCAGGCCGTCGCTCTTCATCAGGCCGAGGGCCGCGCCGGGGTCCCAGGCGTCGGCGAGGTTGACCGGGGTGCCGTCCAGGACGGGGATGAGGAAGGCGTTGACCATGCCGATGAAGTGGCCGACGGGTGCCGAGGTGAGCTGGCGGCCCCGGTCGGGCGGGTAGAGCCCGGCCAGTTGGCGGGTCTCGAAGCCGAGGGTCTGGTGGCTGTGCACAACTCCCTTGGGATCACGGGTCGTTCCGGAGGTGAACGCGATCAGCGCCGGGCCCGCCGGGTCCGTCGGGAGGACGCCGGGGAGGGGTTCGTCGGCGAGCAGCTCGTCGAAGTCCCGTCCGACGACGCCGACCACGGGCACGCACGCGCTCAAGTCCGGTTGGTGTTCGAGGTGGCCGAAGCGGGCGGCGGTGACGAAGACGCGCGGGCGGACGGCGTCCAGGATGTAGCCGACCTCCTTGCGCCCGTAGAAGTGGACGACCGGCACGACGACCGCGCCGAGGAAGGCCGACGCCCAGAAGACCGCCGCCGCCTCCATCCAGTTGGGCAGTTGGAAGGCGACGACGTCACCGGGACCCACCCCGCGCGCCCTGAGCCCGGCCGCCAGCCGGCGCGCGACACGCTCGACGTCGGCGAAGGTTCCCGTCCACGGCCGTACCGCCGAGTGCACGCGGAACTCCGTGTCGGGGGCGGCCGTCAGCCCGCGAGCCAGCAGGTCACCGAGCGTGTCGCGGGTCCACCAGCCCTCCGCCTCGTAGCGCTTGGCCAGCTCGGCGGGGACCGTGCGTGTGGGGATGGTTCGCATCGCGGGAACTCCCTCCCTTGTAGCGAGAATTGCACTCTCGCAGAGAGAGAAGGTAAATTCCATACATGGTACGAGACCACGGTTTCCACCCGGTCCGGATCAAGCGGATCGTCCAGGAGACAGCCGACACGCGCACGTACGTGCTCGACGCGCCCTTCCCCTATCTCGCCGGCCAGTTCCTGACGGTACGAGCGTGCGGCACCCTGCGCAGTTACTCGATGTCGAGTTCCCCGGACACCGACAGCGAGTTGATGACCACCGTGAAGCGGGTTCCGGGCGGTCTGGTGTCGAACTGGATGCACGACCACCTCGCGCCCGGCGATCTCATCGAGACCACGTCTCCGGCGGGGGTCTTCTGTCTGCGCGAGGGGACGGCACCGCTGGTCGCCCTGTGCGGGGGCAGCGGGGTCACGCCGGTCCTCTCCCTCGTGAAGACCGCGCTGGCCACGACCGGACGGCGGGTCCGGGTCCTGGCCGCCGACCGGGACGCGGACTCGGTCATCTTCGGCGACACGCTGTCCGAGCTGGCGCGACGGCACGCGGGCCGGTTCGAGATCCGCCATCACCTCGACGATGCGCAGGGACTCGTCACCGGCGCCGAGATACAGGCGTTCGTCGGGGACGACCTGGACGCGGACTTCTATCTCTGCGGTCCCGCACCGTTCATGGAGCTGGCCGAGAACACGCTTCTCGCACAGGGAGCCGAAGCCGGGCAGATCGTCGCGGAACGCTTCACCCCGGCGCCCGAGGAATCCGAGGAACCCGCCGAAGCCGTACCGGAGACCGGCGGCGGCACGGTCACCGTCGTCCTCGCCGGAAAGCGGCGCACGGTCGACCAGCACCCCCGCGAGTCGCTACTGGAGAGCGCCCGCCGGGCCGGCCTCATGCCGCCCTTCTCCTGCGAGATGGGCAACTGCGGCACCTGCATCGCCCGGCTCACCGAGGGCGAGGCCAAGATGCGCGTCAACAACGCCCTGGACGACGACGAGGTCGCCGAGGGCTGGGTCCTGACCTGCCAGGGCGAACCGGTGACCCCGCACGTCACGGTCGAGTACGAGAGCTGAGTACGCGATACGGAAGCTCAGTACGCGATACGGCAGCTGAGTGCGAGACCCGAAGCCCGCGCCCCACCGACCGAAGAGGCACACATGGTTGATCTCGAACTCGAACTGGACGAGGGCCTGGCGGTCATCACCATCAACCGCCCGCACGCCCGCAACGCCATCGCCCCGGCCACCATGGACGAGCTGGACAAGGCCCTCGACGCGGCGGCGGGCGCCCGGGCGCTGGTCATCACGGGCGCCGGCGAGAAGGCCTTCGTGTCGGGCGGCGACCTCAAGGAACTGGCCGCGATCCGCACGGAGGAGAAAGCGCTGGCGATGGCCCTTCGGATGCGCGGCGTCTGCAACCGGCTCGCCGCCTTCCCCGGCCCCGTGATCGCCGCCCTCAACGGCCACGCCTTCGGCGGCGGCGCCGAGGTCGCGGTGGCCGCCGACATCCGGATCGCGGCCGACGACATCAGGATCGGCTTCAACCAGACGGCCCTGGCGATCATGCCCGCGTGGGGCGGCGCCGAACGGCTGGCCGCGCTGGTCGGCAGGGGCCGCGCGCTCCTGCTCGCCGGCACCGCCCAGATACTCGACGCACCGGAGGCCGAACGCCTCGGCCTGGTGGACCGGGTGCTCCCCCGGCCCGCCTTCGAGGAGGGCTGGCGCACGCTGGCCCGCACACTCGCCACCCGCCCCGCGCAGGAGATCAAGCGGGTGGTGTCCGGAGACCTGACGGCGAACGAGGCGGCCCACGCCTTCGCCCACCTGTGGGTGTCCGACGAGCACTGGCAGGCAGCGGAAAGGGTGATGTCCCGTGGATGACACACGAGTTGAGACCGCAGGCGGCTACGGCGACCCCGCCGTCCTGGCACAGACCGACCCGGATCGCCCGCACCGATCGGCCGAACCCACCTGTGCACAGGGCGCCTTGACCAGCGTGCGCACCGAACCGGCCGAGACGACGGGCGGCGCAGACCCCCTGTGGACCCGAGTCGAGACCACAGGCCGACAACACGAACACGGCGCACCCGGGGTTGCCGCGCAGGCAGGCACCGACCTCCCACACGCGTCGACTCACCCCGCCTCCGCACGGCTTGACACACGCGCCGAGCCACGGGAGGCCGCAGCCGATACGGGGGCAACCAGCCGGGCACAAGCCCGAGTTGCGAGCGCACGCCGATACGGCGGCCCCGCCGTCCCGGCGCAGGCCGGCGTCAACCGCCCGCACCCATCGGCCGAACCCACCCCCACCCAGCCCGACTTGACCGACGTACGCACCGAGCCGGGTGGTGCGGCGGACGAAGTCGGCCCCGTGCGGGTCGAGTCGAGTCCGGTGGGGCCGATCGTGCGGCCCCCGGAACCCAGCGATCTCGTGATCCTCTACCTCCACGGCGACCGGCATCTGTCCGGAACCCCGGAGTCGGCGCTCGACCTCGCCGAGCGGCTCGCGCTGCGCACCGGTGCGGTGGTCGTCTGTCCGCGCTACCGCAGCTCCTTCCCGGGCGCCCTGGACGACGTACACGCCGTGTACGACTCCTGTCGGGCCCGGGGGCCGGTGGCGCTCGCCGGGGAGCGGCTCGGGGGCGGGCTCGTGGCCTCGTTGCTGGTGCGGTTGCGGGACATGGGGGCGGCGGCGCCGCAGTGCGCGGTGCTCGGGTCGGCGCTGCTCGATCTGACCCTGGACGCGCCGAGCCTGTTGTTCAACGCGGCGGCCGAACCCTCCTTCGACCTCGACGAACTCCGGCTGCGCGCCGCGCTCTACGCGGCCGGCACCGAGCCGACCAACCCGTTGCTCAGCCCGCTGCACGCCAATCTGCACGGGCTGCCGCCGGTGCAGCTGCTGGTCGCGGGCACCGACCCGCTGCTGGACGACTCGCTCGGGTTCGCCGCCCGCGCGGCCCGCTCCGGGGTCACCGTGGATCTGCGGGTCCGGGAGGACGCGGAGCGGCTGCGGCCCGAGGCGGTGGCGGCCATGGCCGGGTTCATCCGGGCGTGGACCCGATCAGAAGGGTCATCACGTCCCGCATGATCTCGGGGTAGTCGGACTGCTCGTCGTCCAGCAGCCACTGCAACTGCATCCCGTCGAGCATCGCGACCAGGGCGCTCGCCGCGGCGCGCGGGGTGAGACCGCTGGGCAGCCGGTCGCCGTAGAGCTTGGTCAGATGGGCGACGGTGTTGTCCTGGATCGAGCGGTAGTGGTCGTGGCAGAACGCGTGGGCGGGGTCGTCCCCGACGATCCCCTCCGCGATCAGCACGCTGTGGATCTGGACGAGCCCGGCGTTCCGGTGGTCGTACGCGACGACCTCGGCGACCAGGTTCGGCAGGTCCAGGTCCGGGTGGCCGGCCAGGTGTTCGCGGGCGAGGTCCTCGCGGCGCTGGAGGAGGGCGTGCAGCAGGCGCTTCTTGCTGGGGAAGTAGTGCAGGACGCCCTGCCGGGTCAGGCCCGCGCGTTCGGCGACCGCGTCGATGGAGGTCCTTCTGTAGCCGCGCTCGGCGAACACCTCCAGGGCAGCCCCCAGGATCTCCTCGCGCCGGGTCGTCGTCTCCACGCGTCACCCTCTCCGCCGCTGACACACCGATGTGACAGTACGGTCACCCCACCACACAATCGGCTCTTTCGGCCACTGCCGGTCGGCGACGGTTTGTGACAGGCCGCGCGGAAAACACCAACGCCCGCCGAAGAGGCGGGCGTTGATTCAACTCCGGGTTGGTGTCAGCCGTTCCCGGCAGGCGGCTCGAAACCGGCGACGATCACCACATTCGAGTCGGCCGCAGCCTGCCGCAGGGGCTTGGCCTTCTCGTACTCGGCGGACTCGTACCAGGCACGGGCCGCTTCCACCGAGTCGAATTCGAGGACGATGGTCCGGTCACCGTGCCACTCGCCCTCGAGCGACTGCGCTCCGTCGTCGACAGCCAGGATCTTCGCGCCACTCGCGGCCAGGGACGCCCCGGCGGCACGAGCGTAGACCTCCAGGCCCACCGGGTCCTTGATGGCCTCGGTGACAATCACGTACCCCTTGGGCATCGCCAACTCCTCTCGGCTCACTGTGCAGTTGGGCCTCAGCTGAGCACGATGGCCCGCTCGGGGCAACTGCCCACAGCCGTGCGCACCGCGTCCTCGTGCTCGGCGGGAACCTCGGGCAGAAGCACCTCGGCGTATCCGTCGTCGGTGAGGTCGAAGACCTCGGGGCACAGGGTCCAGCACACGCCGTGTCCCCGGCAGCGGTCCTCGTCCACGGCGGCCTTCATCGGGCGGGCTCCTCTGCGAGGGTGAACTCCAGGCCGAGGTGGGTCAGTCCGCGCAGGATGTAGGTCGGCAGGTACCGGTACTGGCGGGCATCGGCGGGCCCGTGGACCTGCTCCGAGATCCTGATGTCGGACGTACGGTCCAGGATGCGTTCGATGGCCACGCGGGCCTCGGCCCGGGCGAGGGGCGCGCCGGGGCAGGTGTGGACGCCACGGCCGAACGCGAGGTGGTGGCGGGCGTTGGCGCGCGTGGCGTCGAAGGTCTGCGGGTCCTCGAAGTGGCGCGGGTCGCGGTTGGCGGCGCCGTTCAGGACCATGAGCGTGGTGCCGGCGGGGATGTCGACCCCGCCGACCGTGGTCGGTGTGCGGGAGAGCCTGAAGTCGCCCTTGATGGGGCTCTCCATCCGCAGCGCCTCCTCGATGAAGTTCGGCACGCGGTCCCGCTCGGCACGCAACAGCGCCTGGATCTCGGGCTGTTCGGCGATGATCTTGAGCGCGTTGCTCAGCAGCCGGACTGTGGTCTCCTGGCCGGCCGCGAAGAGGTTGGTGGCGACACGGGCGACGTCGGCGACGTCGGGGGTCGAGCCGTCGGGGAAGGTCGCGATGGCGAGGCCGGTGATCACGTCGTCGCGGGGCTCGCGGCGGCGGTCCTCGATGTACGCCGCGAACCGGTCGTACAGGTACTCCAGCGGCGTGTGCGACATCGCGCCGCTCGTGCTGCCGACACCCGGGTCGGCGTGCGGCCGGTTGAGCGCCTCGACGAACTCGTCCCGGTCGGCGTCGGGTATGCCCAGCAGGTCGGTGATGACCCGCAGGGTGAAGGGCCCGGCGAAGCCGCCGATGAAGTCGCCCCCGCCCGCGGCCAGATACTCGTCCAGCTGGGAGTCCGCGAGGTGCCACATGGACGCCTCGTTCTCCTTGAGGCGCCTCGGCGTGATGAGCCGCATCAGCAGGCCTCGGTGGGCCGTGTGCAGGGGCGGGTCGAACGTCGGCAGCTGGTCGCTCATGGGGAGTTCGTCCCGGTGGAGCTCGATCAGCTCACTGATGTCGTCGCCCTCCAGCGGGACCGGGAACCCGGGGAAGGGCCCGGTCACGGACACGCACGACGAGAAGGTCTCGGAGTCGTTGAAGACCTGCACCGCCTCGTCGTAGCCCGTCACCATCACCACCTCGTGATGGCTCTCGCGCTGTACGGGGCACCGGCCGCGCAGAGCCTCGAAGTACGGGTAGGGGTCCGCGACGGGCCCCTCGTCCCGGAAGAAGTCGATCGCGTCGAAGTCGTTCACGGCCTGTACGGCTCCCTTCGTCACCCTGCCCCCGGACGATATCAATGCTCTTCAACAATGAGAAGACCGTTTCCGATTCACGGGAATCGGCTGGGAATCGACCGTGGCGAGCGGTAGTTGCGGTAATCGACGCGTTGTACGGACTCAGCCGGCCCGGCGCCCGCGCACCCTGCCCCGGACCGGGCGGACCCCCGGCGCCGGGATCACGACGCTCTGCGCCATGAGGGCGAGGGCGTCGTCGGCGGTCCGCATCACGGTGGTGCCCGCCGGGGTGCCCGCCTCCTCGGCGAGGTCGGCCAGCAGCCGCGCGTCCTTGCGCAGCAGCGGACCGGCGTGGGCGGCGAGCCGCTCCAGGGTGCCGCCGTCCGTGGCGACCCGGCGGAGCGCGAAGCTCGCCCCGCTGCCGTGCGCGAGGACGTCGGCGAGGCCGGCCGGGTCCACGTCGAGGGTGCGCCCGAGGGCGAGCACGTCGGCGGAGGTCGCCAGATTCGCCGTGAACAGGGCGTTGTTGAGCAGCTTGGCGACCTGCCCCGAGCCCAGCGGGCCCATGTGGACGACCGGATCGCCGTACGTCTCGAACACCCGTCGGCAGAAGGCGACGGTTCCGGACTCGCCCCCGACCATCACCAGCAGCCGCCCCTCGGCCGCCGCGCCGCCGCCTCCGCTGACCGGCGCGTCGACCAGGGCGACCCCGCGCAGCCTGGCCCGGTCGGCGAGCCGGCGGCAGGTGTCGGGGTGGACGGTGCTGTGCACGGCGATCACCCCGCCCTGCCGGAGCCCGGCGAGGACACCCTCGTCGCCGACGATCACCTCCTCGACGTCCGCGTCGTCGCCGACACAGACGCACACGAGGTCACTGGCGGCGGCCAACTCGGCGGCGGAGACGGCACGTTGGGCGGGCGTACCGGTGAACGGGGTGAGCGAGGCGGGTCTCCTCGCCCACAGGGTCGTCGTGAACCCGGCGTCGACGATCCGCCGTGCCATGGGCCCGCCCTGGTTGCCGAGCCCGATGAATCCGACGCGCATCAGCCAGCCTCCTGCGCGGCCGGTTCGGTCGCCGGCGCTTCCGATGCCTTCGCGGGCCGCTCGGGACGCCAGAAGGTCGCCAGCAGTCCGGCGGTCGCCGCCACGGCCACCCCGAGCGCGATGCCGCCGCCGGCCCAGCCGGTGACCTCGATGTCCGCCGCGTGGTCCAGGGAGACCTTGCCGGGCCCGAGGACGCCGAGCGCCAGGGAGATCGCGGCGAGCATCAGGACGTACTCGTAGCCGTCCTTGAACACGAAGAACCCGTTGGTCCGGTGGGCGAGAAGCCCCGCGACCAGCATCACCGAGACGACCGCCGCGCAGGCCAGCGGGGTGAACAGACCGAGGACCAGCAGCGCGCCCGCGCCGATCTCGGTGATCACGCTCATCCATGCCTGCAGCGTCCCGTGCCGCAGCCCGAGCCCGCCGAACCAGCGGGCCGTGCCCTCGATCTTTCCGCCGCCCCGCCAGTGGTTGAGTCCGTGCGCGATCATGATGACGCCCAGGACCACTCTGACGACCAGCAACGCGACCACTTCCGCGTTCGTCAACTTGCTCTCCCCTGCTGTCGTTCGGCGACGTCCGTCGCCGCTGCCGCTGCTGCCTCCTCGCGTGCGAGGACGCACTCCTCCACGAACGACAGCACCTTGAGGTGATAGGCCATGGACGTCAAGCCAATGCTCAAGTTGTGACCGCCGCCCGCCTGTTCGTCGACCGCGACCCGGGGTGCCGCGGTGAACAGGGAGGCTATGTCGGCGAGCGCCGAGGGTCCGGAACTCCACACCCGTTCATGTTGGCCGAGTGTGTAGTGAACGGGGACCCCTATTCTCGGCGCGAGTAGGGGAAACGTGTCGATCCAGCTCCGGGCCACGACCCCTTCGTACGCGGGTGAGCGCGACGAGATGCGGGCCCCGCCGACCACGTCGTCCGCGTACAGCCGGGACGGCTGCCACAGCAGGTCACGCACCCCGCTGTTCGGTGGCCGGTGCCGCCAGTCGCCGAGGATGCCGGCCGCGTCGTCGTGGTGACGGCGTCCGGTGCCGGCGAGTTCCAGGCCGAGCAGGTCCCCGCCGCGCCGCTCGTCGGCGGCCATACGGACCCCTAGTTCGCAGCCGATGGAGTGGGCCAGCACGAAGACGCCGGCTCCGCGCGGGCGGGCGGCGAGGAGGCGCTCGACGGCTCCGTAGGCGACGTCGACGCGCCGTTCGGCGGAGATGAACTCGTCGGCGTACGGGGCCGAACTGCCGTATCCGGGACGGTCGATGGCGATGACGGTGAAGCCGAGGGCCTCGCCGGTGCGCAGCAGCGACATGCGGGGCCGGTCGGGGTAGTCGAAGTAGCCGGAGAACGCGGCGCCGCCGTGCAGGGCGAGGACGACGGCGCGCGGCTGCCGTGCCTCGCGCAGCAGTGCGGACACGGCGATGCCGTCCACGTCGACGACGACGCGTGACGCACTGGTCATGTGTCGGTCCGGAAGAGGATCGCACCGCTCGGGGCGAGTCCCCCGGTGCTGACCACGGCGACCCGGGGGTCCGCGACCTGACGTGGTCCGGCCTCGTCGCGCAGTTGGGTGATCGCCTCGTGGACCAGTCCCAGGCCGTGGGTGCGGCCGTGCGAGAGCTGTCCGCCGTGGGTGTTCAGGGGGAGCAGTCCGTCGCGGGCGATGTTCTTGCCGCCGTCCAGGAAGTCCTTGCCCTCACCGATCCCGCAGAAGCCCAACGCCTCTATCCAGGACAGGCAGTTGAAGGTGAAGCCGTCGTAGAGCTGGGCGACGTCGACGTCCGTGGGCCGCAGTGAGGTGCGGGTCCACAAGTGGGCGGACTGGCCAAGTACTTGGGGTTCGTGGGTGAGGGTGCTCTGGTCCCACTCGATGCGTTCGAGGATCTGCGTGCCGACCGCCTCGACGAGGACGGGCGGTTTGGCGAGGTCCCGGGCCGCGTCGACGGCGGACACGATCACGGCGACCGACCCGTCGCATGGCACGTCACAGTCGTACAGGCCGAAGGGGGTGGTGACCATTCTGGCCTGGAGGTAGTCGTCCATGGACATCGGGTCGCGGTAGATCGCGGTGGGGTTGAGCGCGGCGTTCGCCCGCTGGTTGAGGGCGATCCAGCCGAGAGTCTCGCGGGTGGTGCCGTAACGGTCGAAGTGACGTTGCGCGTTCATGGCGAGGGTGTGCGCGGCCGAGTACGCCCCGAAGGGCTTCATCCAGCCCGCCGCCGGTGCGCCCGCGCCGGGCGCGGCGATCCGGCCGCGCTTGACCAGTTCGCCGTACGACGACTCCCAGACCGTACGGAAGCACAGCACATGCCGGGCGAGGCCGCCCGCGACGGCGAGCATCGCCGCGACCAGTGAGCCGCCGGGCCCGAAGGTCTCGCTGCCGCCGTTGTACCAGGTCGGCTGCACGCCCAGCGCGGACTCCAGCGCGGTGACCCCGCCCTCGGCGAAGCCTCCGTAGGCCCCGGCGCCCGGGTAGGCGGCCAGGCCGTCGATGTCGGCGATGGTCAACCCGGCGTCGGCGACGGCCCGTTGGCAGGCCTGCACGGTCAGCGACAGGGGCGGCACGAGCTGGCGGCGCCCGATCTCCGAGGCGCCGACGCCGGTGATCGCGACCTTGTCCTCGAACTTCTCCGGGGTCACCATCGGGCGTACGTGGGACCGGAATTGGGACGGTTCGACGGCGTCCGTGGGGAAGGGCGCCGGATCGCGTTGGTCGGCCGCCGGGCGGAACAGGGGCAGCCACGCGTCCCCAGCCTGCTCGAAAACGACCTCCATGCGCATGCCCAACCTCAGCTGTTCGGGCTCGCATTGGACGACATTGGTGGTGAGGCGGACCCGGGGGTCCTCCTCGATCGCGACCTGGGCGACGACGAACGGGGTCGGCAACCCGGGTGCGGGGAAACGGTGGTTGACGGTGAAGCCGATCAGGGTCGCGAAGCCGGAGACCGCCCGCACGCCGGTCTCCTGCCCGTGGCAGTAGCGGCACACCGGCTGCGGCGGATGGATGAGGGCCGCGCAGGACCCGCACTCCGTCAGGCGCAGCCGGCCGTCCGCGCCGGAGGTCCAGAAGAAGGCGTTCTCCTCCGTGATCTCCGGCGCGGCCCGCCCCGACGTGTCAGGTGTCTCGTCGGTCATGTGGTGATCTGCGCCTTCGCCTTGCGGACCGTCACCGGCTCGGCGATCCGCTGCTCGTCGCAGACCTGTTGCAGCTTCTCCAGCGTCTCGTCGAGCCCTGCGCCGAGCCGGGGACCCGGAGTGAAGGTCGCCGGGAGGTGGCGCATGCCCTGGATGATGCCGATGGTCTCGTAGTGAACGGTGCCCTCCGGGTCGCACTGGTAGTCGGGCATACGGTCGAGCACCTGGGTGACCATGCGCTTGAAGACCGTACGAGCGACGTTGGAACCGATACAGCGGTGGATGCCCAGGCCGAAGCTGCTGTGCCGGTTGGCCGGGCGCTCCAGGTGGACGGTGTCGGGGTCGGGGAAGACGGAGGGGTCGCGGTTGGCCATCGCCCAGGACAGCCAGAGCCGTTCTCCCTCCTTGAAGCGTGTTCCGGCGATCTCGCAGTCGGCGGAGAACGTGCGTCCGTCGCCCGGCGCGGGCGCGTAGAAGCGCAGGAACTCCTCCGTGGCAGAGTCCAGCAGGGTGTCCCGTTCGCGGCTGAGCCTGTCCCGCTCAGTGGGATTTTCGCCCAGCCATTCCAGTGCGTGTGCGGTGAGCGCGGTCGTGGTGTCGAAGCCGCCGCCGATCAACAGGGCCAGTACGCCCAGGAGTTCGCTGTCCGGCGGGGTCCTGCCGTTGATGTCGGCGTGGATCAGGGCGTCCACAAGCCCCGGCCTGGGGTTGGCGCGGATCTCGGCGATGGCCGTGGCCAGGCCGATGCCCATGTCCCGGGCCATCTCGGCGACGCGTTTCATGTCGGGCGAGTTGGGTGGGGTGTAGACGGAGGCGTGGGCCGGCTCGTTGTAGACGGTCCAGTCCTTGAGCGGGATGCCCATCATGGCGAGCGTGAGGACGGCCGGGACGATGTTGGCGAGGTCGTCGACGAAGTCGATCCGGCCTTCCTCGATCTTCTCGTCGATGGCGGCCCGCACCACCTCGTCGACGACGGGGATCCAGCGGCTGATGGCCGCCGGGGAGAGATAGGGGTTGAGGGCCTGGCGGTAGTGGCGCTGTTCCGGCGGGTCCATCTCCAGGAACCCGCCCTGGACCTGCCCCCGTTCCTTGGACGGCGGCGGGATGGTGATGCCCTGGTAGCCGCGCCGCTCGCCCTTCACGTCGTGGTCGTTGGAGATGAACTCGGCGGCCCTCGCCAGTTCGAAGACCTCGCGGTTGCCGCTTGCCACCCAGTGGCCGCCGTGCGTCTCGGTCCAGGCGATGGGGCACTTGGACTGCAACTCGTGGGTGGTGTCGGTGAACTGGTGCCGGTACTCGGGAGTGTGCCGGTCGAAGTGGACGGTGTGCTTCTTGCGCTCGGCGTCGTCATCGTCCGTGGTCATCGTGGTGTCGTTCTCCCCTCAGAAAACGAAGATCGCGTCAGGAAACGAAGATCGCGCGTTCCGGGCAGGACCTGACCGCCTCGACGACCTGGTCCTGCTGGTCGTCCGGAACCTCCTCCTCGATCACCGACGAGTGACCGTCGATCTCGCTCAGCTCGAACACCTTCGGCGCCCGCATGGCGCAGAGCGTGTGCCCCTGGCAGCGCTCCGGGTCGACCCGTACCTTCACGACCTGCTTCCTTCCTGCCGCAACTCGGTACTTCCTGCCGCTGTTTCAGGCTTTCCGCCGCAACTTCGGGCGTCCGCCCGCTACTTCAGGTCCGCCATGGACTTGCCGACGTCGGCGAGCGTCATCGGCTTCCCGTAGGACTTCTTGTACTTGTACGCCGGGATGTCGCAACGGTAGGAGCCCTGATCCGGCTTGAAGTCGGCGACGGTCCAGCCCTTCTCGGTCGCCTTGACCACGTTGAAGCACTGGGGCGGGTTGGTGACCTTCGTCAGGTCCATGGGGGCCTGGAGTCCGCCCGCCGTCCACTCCGTCTGCTTCGTCGCGTTCTCGTACACACACTTGCGGGTCAGCTCGTCGCACTCCCCGGCCGCGGCGGCGAACAGCAGCCAGGCGTCGAAGGAGCGCAGCGCGGGCAGCGTGACCTCGGCGTCGGGCGCGTACTTGGCGAAGAGGTCCTCGACCAGTTTGGTCGCCGGGTTGCTGGACGCCTGTTCCAGCGGGGTGACACCGCTGAGGTCGGCGTAGCTGTTCTGCTTGGCCAGCGCGCTGCCGGTCAGCTGGAGGAAGGCGGGGCCGTAGGCGTTGTTGTTGGTGTCGATCCAGTCGAGCTGGTAGCCGGTGTTGGTGAGCGCCTGTTCCAGCTTGGCGAGCTGGCTGAACTGGCCGTTGAAGACGAGGCCCTTGATCTTCCTGCTCTTGATGGTCTGCGCGTACGGAGTCCAGTCGGAGACCCCGGCGGCCGGGTAGACGTCGGTGTAGGCGACCTTGCCGCCGATGGCCGGAATCAGTTCCTTGGCCTGTTCGGCGAGGACCTTGGTGAGCGGAACGTCGCCGGAGATGATGCCGACGTGGTCGGCGGAGTCCGGGTGGGCCTCCTTGATCAGCCAGGTGTAGTAGCCGGTGTAGGGGGCGTAGCCGACTCCGGCGCCCTGGGCGAGCACCTGGAGGTCCGCGCCGAGGGCGTTGATGGTGCTGGACTGCGCGGGGAAGTCGGGCAGCAGACAGCTCAGCCGTTCCTTGACGCCGGTGCCGTCGAAGGCGGCGCCGCCACCGACGAGGGCGAAGTCGTCGCGGCAGGCCTCGATCATCCGCTGCTGGACCTCCATGAGCTTGGAGTCGCGGGTGACGGGGACGATCTTGCGGCCGTTGATGCCGCCGGCGGCGTTGCACCAGGACGTGAACACCTTGGCCGCGTTGACGAATTCGGGGTTCTTGGTGAATCCGATGTCGCTGAACACACCGACCTTGATCTCGCTGTCGGTGATGCCCTGTTCGGTCACGGACTTGGGGCTGCCGGAGTGGCAGACGTTCTTGAGCGTGCCGAAGTCCGCGTTGGCGGCGGCCCCCGACGCGGATGTGGACGGCTCGCCGGCACTGGAGGTGGTCGTGGAGCGGTCGGAACACCCGGCCAGGGCCAGGACGAGCGCGGTCGCGATGAGCAGTCGTCTCATCGGTCCTCCCGGTGAAGTGGTTCTGGAACTGCGGTGACCACCCGGCTTCGGTGATCAGGTGACCGCGCCCGCCTCTTTCAGTTCGAGGATGCGGGTCCAGTCCAGGCCCAGTTCGAGGAGGATCTCCTCGCTCTGGGCGGCGAACTCGGGCGCGGGCCCGAGCGGTACGGGTGCGGTGACGTCGAACTGCACGGGGCTGGCGGCGAGTTGGAGTGCGCCTGCCTTCACGAGGTACTCGTTGGCCCGCACCTGTGCGTCCTCACCGACCTGGAGGGTGTCCTGGACGGGGGCCCAGGGTCCGGCGAGGGTGGCGAAGCGCTTCGTCCAGTCGGCGAGGGTGCGGCCCGCGAGCACCTTGCGCAGGATCTTGACGGCCTGTTCGGTGTTGGCGGCGATGAGTTCGGCGGTGGCGAAGCGGGGGTCGTCGGCGAGTTCGGGGCGCTCGATGTGGTGGCACACATCGGCCCAGAACTTGCCGGGCTGCATCATCACGAAGGCCAGGTAGTGGCCGTCGGCGGTGACGTACAGCCCGGACAGGGGGTTGGCCGGGGAGCCGTGGGCGCCCACCGGTGGCGCCGCCCAGGGCCTGCCGAGGTGGAGGGAGAGCGCGGTGGCGTGCCCCATGGCCCAGACGCCGCTGCCGAGCAGGGAGACGTCGACGACCGAGGCCTCGCCGGTGCGTTCGCGTCGCAGCAGCGCCGCCGCGATACCGCCCGCGAGGTTGGTCCCGGAGATGGTGTCCCCGTAGGCGGGTGCGGGCGGGCTGATCATGCCTTCGGTGCCGGCCGGGGTGATGCTGGCGGCGGTACCGGCCCGGCACCAGAAGGCGGTCATGTCGTAGCCGCCCTTGACCGCTTCGGGGCCGCGCGGTCCCAGGGCACTCCCCCGGGCGTAGACGATGTCCGGATTGACGGCGCGGATGTCGTCCACGTCGATGCCGAACCGCTCGCGGTGTCCGGGCAGGAAGCTGGTGAGGAACACGTCCGAGCGCCTGGCCAGGTCGTACAGCACCTCGCGGCCCTCGGGCCCGGAGATGTCGAGGCCCAGGCTGCGCTTGCCCCGGTTGGCGTGCTCGACGTTGGGGTTCGGATCACCCTCGACGACGAACGTGCCGGTCTGTCGCAGACCGCGCTGCGGGTCGCCGTTGACGGCGTGCTCGACCTTGATGACGTCCGCTCCCCAGTCCGCGAGCACGGCGCCCGCCGAGGGGACGAAGCCGTACATGGCGACTTCGAGGACCCGGATGCCCTCCAGGGGCCTCACCGGACGACCGCCGCGAAGGACTTGTACTCCAGGAACTCCTCAAGCCCCGGAACACCGCTCTCGCGTCCGATGCCGGACTGCTTGTAACCGCCGAACGGCACGTCCGCGGCGAAGTAGTTGCCGCCGTTGATGCTGAAGGTGCCGGTGCGGATGCGGCGCGCGAGGGCGATGGCCCGCTCGTCGTCACCGCTCTGGATCCCGCCGGACAGTCCGTAGACCGAGTTGTTGGCGATGCGGACGGCGTCGTCATCGTCGTCGTACGGGATGACCACGAGCACGGGCCCGAAGACCTCGTCCTGGGCGATCTCGCTGTCCGGATCGACATCGGTGAGCAGGGTGGGCGTGAAGTAGAAGCCGGGATCGACCTTCGTACCGCCGCTGACGAGTGTCGCGCCCGCCGCGACGGCCCGCCGGACCATGCCGTCGACCTTGTCGCGCTGTTTGGCGCTGATGAGCGGGCCGGCGAAGGTCTTGGGGTCGGTGGGGTCGCCCATGCGCATCCGGGCGAGGCCCGCGGCGACCTTCTCGACGATCTCGTCGTGGTGGGCCCGGGGTACGAGGAGCCGGGTGGTGAGCGCGCAGCCCTGTCCCGAGTGGGAGCAGATGGTGCCGGCCGCGAACATGGCTGCGGTGGTGAAGTCGGCGTCGTCGAGGATGATCATGGCGGACTTGCCGCCGAGTTCCAGGAACACCTTCTTCACGGTGCGGCTCGCGACCTCCATGATCCGCCGGCCGGTCGCGGTGGACCCGGTGAAGGAGACCATGTCGACGTCGGCGTGGGTGGTGAGCACCTCGGCCGCCTCGACGGAGGTGGAGGTCAGTACGTTGACCACGCCGGGCGGGATGTCCGTGTGCTCGGCAATCAGTTCACCGAGGAACAGCGTGGTCAGCGGGGTGTCCGGGGCGCCCTTGAGAACGATCGTGCAGCCCGCGGCGAGCGAGGGGGCGAGCTTGGCCAGGGCCAGCTGGTTCGGGTAGTTGTACGCGGTGATCGCGGCGACGACCCCGACGGCCTCCTTCTCCACCCAGCGCCGGTGCCGCTGGCCCCGGATCTCGACCTCGCCGAGGTCCTCGGTCAGCGGGTACTTGCGCAGCAGGTCGGCGTAGAAGCGGACCAGTTTGACCGGGTCGTCGAGCTGGGGGCCGTAGGTGAGCATGCGGGGTGCGCCGACCTCGGCGATGGTCAGCTCGCGCAGCTCCTCCAGATGGTCGGTCAGCGCCTGGTGGAGCTGGTCGAGACAGCGGATACGGAACTGGACGTCGGTCGCCCAGCCCGTGGTGTCGAAGGCCCGTCGGGCGGCGGCCACGGCGGCCTCGGTCTGGGCGACCGTGGCGTCGGGGGCCTGGTCGAGGACCTCTCCGGTGGCGGGGTTGAGCGAGGGGAAGGTGTTCTCGGTCCCGACGAGCGATCCGTCGATGAGCAGCCGTTTCACCGCAAGACCCCCCGTACATCGCTGAGTTGCCGCCTCACAGCCGGACCCCCTGGCCACCGTCGACGGCGACGACCTGTCCGGTGAGCCAGCCCGCGGCGTCGGAGAGCAGGAACAGCACCGTCGGGGTCAGGTCGCCGGGCTGCCCCATCCGCCCGAGCGCCAGCCGCTGCGCCATCGCGTCCTGGTGCTCCTTCGGTACGACGGTGGCGGTGGCGTCGGTGTCCGTCGGCCCCGGCGCGATGCCGTTGACCCGGATCTTGCGCCCGCCCAGCTCGGCGGCGAGCGAGGCGGTGAGGTGGTTGATGCCGGCCTTGGCGAGCCCGTAGTACCCGGACGCCATGTAGGAGGCGGTCGACGACTGGTTGACGATGGCGCCGCCCTCGGTCATGTGCGGGAGAACCGCCCGGGTGCAGTACAGCGCGCCCATCAGGTTCACCTGGATGAAGTGGTTGAGGTAGCCCAGGTCGACGGTGGTGAGGCCCTCGCGCTTCATGCTGTGGTAGATCGCCGCGTTGTTGACCAGGTAGTCGATCCGCCCGAACTCGGCGACCGTGGCCGCGGCCATCGCCTCGGCCGACTCGGGGTCCCCGACGTCGACCCTGACGAAGAGCGCCCCGTCGATGTCCTTGGCGACCCGCTGTCCCTGCTCCTCGTTGATCTCGGCCACGACGACGCGGGCCCCCTCGGCGGCCAGCGCCCGGGCGTAGTCCTCGCCGATTCCCTGTCCCGCACCGGTGACGATCGCCACCTTGTCCTGGAACCGCATCCTGTCTCCTTGCTCGGGATGGGCGGCTTACTCCAATGTGGCGGAAACTACATTCTCACTTTCAGCAAATCAACCATCCGAACACGAGAATGTGCAGCATCACAGTGAGTCAGAGGCAAGCGGAAGGCCACCGAACACCACGCCCCACGCCCCGACCTCCCACAGCGCCGAGCCGAGATCCGCACGGCTCTACCCGGTGGGCCAGCAGCGAGAATACGCTTCTCGCTAACGGAAGGGAGATTTCCATGATCGACACGATGAAAACCGCGGTCGTCACCGGAGGGGGCTCCGGAATCGGGCTGGCCGTCGCCGAGCGACTGAAGACCGACGGCTACCAGGTCGCGACCCTCGACCTGAACCCCTCCGACTCGGCACCGGCGTTCTCGCAGACCGCCGACGTCACCGACCGGGCCCAGGTGGACGCGGCGCTGGCCGCCGTCCGGGAGCGGCTCGGGCCGGTCACCGTCCTGGTCAACGCGGCCGGGGTGGCCGGCTACAAGCGCTTCCAGGATCTGACGTTCGCCGCCTGGCAGCGGATCATCGACGTCAATCTCAACGGCGTCTTCCACTGCGTCCAGGCAGTGCTGCCCGACATGCTGGAGGCCGGCTGGGGCCGGATCGTCAACATCTCCTCCTCCAGCGCACAGTCCGGGCAGCAGTTCATGACGCACTACGTCGCGGCCAAGTCGGCGGTCAATGGCCTGACCAAGGCGCTCGCGCTCGAACTGGGCCCGGCCGGCATCACCGTCAACGCGGTGCCGCCCGGCTTCATCGACACGCCCATGCTGCGCAAGGCGGAGTCGCGCGAACTGCTCGGCGGGACGGTCGAGGAACACATCGAGCGCACTCCCGTACGACGGGTGGGGCGCCCCGAGGACATCGCCGCGGCCTGCGCGTTCCTGATCTCGGAGGAGGCCGGCTACATCACCGGCCAGATCCTGGGCGTGAACGGCGGGCGCAACACGTGAACCGCACGCGCCGCATCACCCCGCTCCCGCACGCCGAGTACCTGAAGGCGCTGGGCTCCTCGGCGCCCGACGCCCGCAAACCCCCTTCGAACGCGATCGGGCTGCTCGCCCGGCACCCCGAACTGGCCAAGGCGTTCCTCGCGTTCAACAAGTACCTGCTGGTCGAGTCGACGCTGCCGAAACGCACCCGCGAGCTGGCCGTCCTGCGGGTGGCCTGGCGGCGGCGGTGCCAGTACGAGTGGACGCAGCACGTCCTGATCGCCCGGCGGGCCGGGATCACCGACGAGGAGATCGGCCTGGTCCGCTCCGGCGCCCCGACCCCTCTCAACCGGGCGGTGGACGAGTTGGAGACGGACTCACGCCTGTCCGACGCGACCTATGAGGCGCTCGGCGCGGAGCTGGACGACCGCCAGCTCATGGACCTGGTGTTCACGGTCGGCACGTACGGCCTGCTGGCCACGGCCTTCAACACCTTCGAGGTGGAGCTGGATCCAGGAATCCCGGAAGAGAACTTCAATAACTCAGAATGAGAATGCTATTCTCGCGCTAGAGAAGGGAGTGCTCACATGCCACACTTCGCCAAGCCGGCGGCCGGAAGCTGGACCGAGCAGTACCCCGAGTTGGGCACGAGTCCGGTGAACTACGAGGACTCGATCGACCCCGCGTACTACGAGGCCGAGCGGGAGGCCGTCTTCAAGCGGACCTGGCTGAACGTCGGGCGCGTGGAGCAGGTGCCGAAGACGGGCAGCTACTTCACGAAGGAACTGGCGGTCGCGGACACCTCGCTGATCATCGTGCGGGGCAGGGACAAGGAGATCCGCGCCTTCCACAACCTCTGCCGGCACCGCGGCAACAAGCTGGTGTGGAACGACTTCCCGGGCGAGGAGGTCAAGGGCACCTGCCGTCAGTTCACCTGCAAGTACCACGCCTGGCGCTACAGCCTCGACGGCGATCTGACCTTCGTCCAGCAGGAGCAGGAGTTCTTCGACCTGGACAAGGCGGACTACGGCCTGAAGTCGGTCCGCTGTGAGATCTGGGAAGGGTTCGTCTTCGTCAACCTGGACCCGAACGCGCAGCCGCTCAAGGAGTACCTCGGCGAGTTCGCCAAGGGCCTGGAGGGCTACCCCTTCCACGAGATGACCGAGGTCTTCACCTACAAGGCCGAGATCGGCAGCAACTGGAAGCTGTTCATCGACGCGTTCGCGGAGTTCTACCACGCCCCCGTCCTGCACATGAAGCAGGCCGTCAAGGACGAGGCCGACAAGCTCTTCAACGTCGGGTACGAAGCGCTGCACTACGAGATCCACAGCCCGCACTCGATGATCTCGTCCTGGGGAGGCATGTCCCCGCCCAAGGACCTGACCATCGTCAAGCCGATCGAACGCGTCCTGCGCAGCGGCCTGTTCGGCCCCTGGGAGGCACCCGACATCGCGGGGCTCGACCCCCTTCCCCCGGGGCTCAACCCGGGCGGGCACCGGGCGTGGGGGAACGATTCCTTCGAGTTCTTCCCCAACATGACGCTGCTGATCTGGAAGCCCGGCTGGTATCTGACGTACCACTACTGGCCGACGGCGGTGGACAGGCACATCTTCGAGGCCAACCTGTACTTCGTGCCCGCCAAGACGGCCCGAGAGCGGCTGAAGCAGGAGCTGGCTGCGGTGACGTTCAAGGAGTACGCCCTCCAGGACGGCAACACCCTGGAGGCCACGCAGACCATGCTCAAGAGCCGGGTCGTGACCGAATTCCCGCTCTGTGACCAGGAGTTGCTGCTCCGCCATCTGCACAAGACGGTCGCCGACCACGTCAAGGAGCACACCGATGCTGCCGAGTGAGTTCGCGGTGCTCGAACCGTTCGGTGCGTGGGTCCTGGAGACCGAACGGGAGCGCTACAGCAAGCGGCTGGCCAGTTCGATGGAGGAGATGCAGGCCTTCTACGACGTGGCGTTCCCGCTCCTGGAGCAGGCCTCCGACCACCTCGACAAGTTCCCCCTCGACGAACTGCCGGAGCCCGAGCGGAACTTGCTCCTGCTGATGTTCTCCCTGGTGAACGTGTCGTTCCCGGTCGAGGTGTGGAAGCAGGCCCGGGTGCCGGACAGCGGCGCCGCCTACATGGACCTCGTCGTCGAACCCAAGGTCTGACCGGTCGTGGTCACACTCAGGGCGGCACGTGTACTGCACGTCGAGACCGGGGAGTTCGAGGAACCGGGCCTCGTCCAGGTCGACGGCGACCGCATCGCGCGGGTCGGCGCCGGGGATGACGTACCGGATGGTGACGTACTGGATCTCGGGGACGTCACTCTTCTCCCCGGCCTGATGGACATGGAGGTCAACCTCCTGATGGGCGGCCGGGGGGAGACGCCGGTCCTGTCCATGGTCCAGGACGATCCGCCGCTGCGCATGCTGCGGGCCGTGGGCAACGCCCGGCGCACACTCCGGTCGGGCTTCACCACGGTCAGGAACCTCGGGCTGTTCGTGAAGACCGGCGGCTATCTGCTGGACGTCGCCCTCGCCAAGGCCGTCGACGCCGGCTGGATCGAAGGGCCCCGGATCATCCCCGCCGGGCACGCCATCACCCCGACCGGCGGTCATCTGGACCCGAGCGTGTTCGGCGCGCTGGCCCCCGGCATCATGCCGCTCTCCGTGGAGGAGGGCGTCGCCAACGGGGTCGACGAGGTGCGCAAGGCCGTGCGGTACCAGATCAAGCACGGGGCGCGGCTCATCAAGGTCTGCGCGTCCGGGGGTGTCATGTCCCATACGGGCACGCCCGGCGCGCAGCACTACTCCGACGCGGAGTTGCGGGCCGTCGTCGACGAGGCACACCGGCGCGGGCTCAAGGTGGCCGCGCACACGCACGGGGCCGACGCGGTGCGGGCGGCGGTGGAGGCGGGCATCGACTGCATCGAGCACGGCTTCCTGCTGGACGACGACACCATCCAACTGATGGCGGAGCGCGGCACCTTCCTCGTGCCGACGACCGCGCTGATCGACGGCATGGACGTGTCCCGGGCCGCGCCCGAACTGCGCGCCAAGGCCGCCGAGGTGTTCCCGCACGCCCGGTCCGTCGTCGCCAGGGCCGCCAAGGCGGGCGTCCGGATGGCGGTGGGCACGGACGCGCCGGCGATCCCGCACGGGCGGGGCGCCCAGGAGATGGTCGCGCTCGTCGAGCGGGGCATGGAGCCGCTGGAGGTGCTGCGGGCGGCGACGGTCAACGCGGCCGAGCTGATCGACGCGGACGACCGGGGACGGGTCGCGGAGGGGTTACTGGCCGACCTGATAGCCGTACCGGGCAACCCACTTGAGGACATGTCGGTACTGGCCGACGTGCGGTTCGTGATGAAGGGGGGCAAGGTCTTCCGCGACGAGCGGACGTGACACGAGCCGTACGGACAGGGCCGCTCGGCGGGGTACCGCACACCCCCGCCGAGCGGCCCACTCACGCCCACACCGCTGCCGCAACTCCCGCCCGGCTACTGGCTCTTGATGTGCTCCTTCATGCCCTCCAGCCGGGTCAGCACCGGATACCCGCTCACGCTCAGCGCGTTCCCGTGCCCCGTCTCGTGGATGTCGAACACCGACTGGACGGCCGCGTAGAAGCCCTGGACGTCGAGGGTCTGGTTGACGGCCCGCTTGGCCTGGCGGAGCCCGAAGGGCGGCATCCGGGCGATCCGGTCGGCCAGGTCCATGGTGGCGGCGTCGAGTTCGTCGAGCGGGACGACCTGGTTGACCATGCCGACCTTCTCCGCCTCGGCCGCCGTGACGGCCCGCCCGGTGAAGAGGATCTCCTTGGCCTTGCGGGCGCCCAACTCCCAGGTGTGGCCGTGGTATTCGACGCCTCCGATGCCCATGTGCACGACGGGGTCGGAGAATTCGGCGTTCTCGGCGGCCACGATCAGATCACAGGGCCAGCAGAGCATGAGCCCGCCCGCGATGCACTTGCCCTGCACGGCGGCGATCGACGGCTTGGGTATGTTCCGCCAGCGCAGGGTGTATTCGAGATAGCGGCGGGTCTCCGCGTTGTAGATCCACTCCAGGGTGATCTCCTTCGGGCCCGGCCAGCGGTCCTTCAGATCGTGCCCGGCGGAGAAGTGCCGCCCGTTGCCGCGCAGCACGACGACGCGTACGTCCTCGTCGGCCGCCGCCCGGCTCCACGCGGCGTCGAGATCGTCGAGGAGCGACATCGTCTGGGCGTTGGCGACCTCGGGCCGGTTGAGCGTGATGACCGCGACCCGGTCCTTGACCTCGTACAGAATCTGGTCCATCCGCGTGCTCCCTGTTCGGTGCCGACGGCAATCTGGGTATACGGCAAGCTGTGCAGACGCCTATCTGGGCAGGCCGAGGATGCGCTCGGCGATGATGTTGCGCTGGATCTCGGAGGTGCCGCCGGCGATGGTCCCGCCGAAACTGCGCGCGTACCGTTCGAACCAGCTGGACGAGAACACCTCCATGTTCATGTGGAAGTGCGGGGCGGTCGAGGCGGGGTGGAGCAGGGCCCCGGTGCCGTGGGCCTCCAGGGCGCGCAGAGTGGCGTTCTGCACGGCCTCCGAGCCGAACAGCTTGAGCACGGACACCTCGGCCGGGTTCCGGTCGGCGCCGAGCTGCCGGTAGCCCAGCAGCTTCAGCGCCTGGAAGTCCATGAGCAGCGTGGCGTACCACTCCTCGTCGCAAGCCGCGTCCCGGATGAGATCCTCAAGGCGTTCGGCGTAGCTCAGCCACAGCAAGGTCCGCTCGTGCCCGAGCGAGCCGTTGGCCACCTTCCAGCCCTCGTTCAGCGGGCCGATCAGGTTCTCCCGGGGCACCCGGACGTCGGTGAAGAACACCTCGTTGAAGTCGAAGTCGTCGGGGTCCGCGATGGATCCGAAGGGCCGCCTGACCACGCCCTCGGTGTCGGTGGGGATCAGCAGCACGCTGATCCCCTTGTGCTTGGGCGCGTCCGGGTCGGTGCGGACGAACGTCAGCAGCACGTCCGCGTCATGCGCGCCGGAGGTCCACACCTTCTGCCCGTTGACGACGAAGTGGTGCCCCTCCAGGGCCGCGCGGGTACGCAGCCCCGCGAGGTCGGAACCGGCACCCGGCTCACTCATTCCGAGGGCGGCCGTGATGTCCGCGCGCAGGATGGGCGCGGCCCACCGCTGCTTCTGCTCCTCGGTGCCGAAGCTCAGGATCGAGGCGGCGATGATGCCGACGCCCTGCGGGTTGAAGCTGTGGTAGATCCGGCGCCGGGACATCTCCTCGGCATGGGCGAGCAGTTGGGGCAGGGTGGCGTTCCGTCCGCCGTACTCGGGCGGGTTGCCGGGCACCAGCCAGCCCGCGTCGAACAGCTTGCGCTGCCACACACGCGCCCAACCAGGCACGTCCGCGCTCGACTTCGCGCGGGGCACGGCCTCCTCGGCGGTGGGCACGTTGGCGTCGAGGAAGGCGGCGAACTCGGCCCGGAACTCCTCGATCTCGGGATCGGCGGCGAGTCTCATACCAGCAACGCCCTCCTGTGCACGGCCGCCGAACCCAGCAGCAGGTCACCGGCCTTGGCCCGTTTGAGGTGGATCTGGAGTTCGTTCTCCCACGTGTAGCCCATCGCGCCGAAGAGCTGGAACCCACTCTGGAAGCACAGGCGTTGGCACTCCCCCGCCGCCGCCTTGGCCATCGCGGCGGCCCGCGCCCGCTCCGGGTCGTCCTCGGCGATCGTGAGGGCGGAGTAGAGGGCGAGCGCACGGGCCCGTTCGATCGCGACGTACATGTCGGCGGCCTTGTGCTTGACCGCCTGGAAGGACCCGATGGGCACCCCGAACTGCTGCCGCTGCTTCACATGCGCGACGACCAGATCGAGGATGCGCCGACAGCTGCCGACGGTGGAGATCGCCAGCCCCATCAACGCCAACTCCGGTACACCGGCGACCAGTTCCGGCTGTTCGACCCGGGCCACATGGATGGTCGGATCGAAGACGGCGACCCGCTCGGCACGTACCTCGGCCCCACTCCGAACGACCACACCGTCCGCCGTGAGGAGCGCGATCTCATCCGCCCGGTCCGCGTCGAGGACGAACTCCCCGATCCCGTCGAAGACAGCCGTCCCGGAGCCGTTTGGTAGCCGACCCGCCAGCGGCGCGAACCAGGTGGCCGTGGCGAGGAAGGGCGTCGGATCGGCGGCGTACCCCAACTCCTCCAGGATGATCGCCAGTTCCACCGGAGGCGCCTCCAGCCAGCCCAACTCCAGGTAGGTGGCCCAGAGTTGGTCCTCGGGCAGGGCGCGCGACTTGGCCACCGTCTCGCGGACCATGCGTTGCAGCATCCGCTGGTCCTCGTCGAATTCAAACTCCACGGGCGACCTCCAGAAGAACCTTGCCGATGGCACCCCGGCCGAGCCACAGCGCGGCTCCCACCTCGTCGAGCGGGTGGACGGCATGGATACGGGGGTGAATGGCCCCCTCGGCGAACAGTCGGTGCAGTTCGGTGCGGGCGGCGACGAGCCGCTCCCGGTCGTGCCGGGCCCAGCCGCCGAAGTCGAAGCCGTGGATCGTCACGCCCTTGAGCATCGCGAGGTTCAGCGGGATGCTCGGGATCTCCCCGCTCGCGAACCCGACGTTCACGAACCGGCCGCCCCAGCGCATCCCGCGCAGCGCCTGCTCGGAGTGCGGCCCGCCGACCGGGTCGACGACGACATCGGCGCCGCCCGCCTCCTGCAAGGCCCGTTTCAGGTTCTCGTACGGCAGGACGGTCCGGGCGCCGAGCTTGGCGCAGGCGGCGCGTTTCTCCTCGCTCGACGCGACGGCGATGACCTCCGCGCCCAGCAGCAGGGCGAGTTCGACGGCGGCGAGGCCGACCCCGCCGGCGGCGCCGAGCACCGCGACCCGCTCGCCCTCCCGCACGTCGGCGACCAGGCGCAGGGCGTTGAAGGCGGTGGCGTGGGAGACCCCGAAGGCCGCCGCGCGTTCCATGGGCACGGCGGCCGGGACTCGGTGGAGGCTGGTGGCGGGGACGGCGACGCGTTCGGCGAAGGCGCCGACGAAGGCGGAGCCGAAGACCCGCTCCCCGGCGCGGAATCCGTGCCCGTCCCGGACGACCACCCCCGCGAACTCGCTCCCTGGGGTGAAGGGCACGTCGGCCTTCACCTGGTAGGCGCCCTCGATCACCAGCACGTCGGCGAAGTTGACCGCCGCGTACTCCACAGCGACCAGCACCTCGCCCGCTGGCTCGGGGATCTCCTCGACGGTCACCGGGCCGCCGAGGGTGTGACAGCGGGCGGCTCTCATAGCCGGGTCGTCGCGGCCAGTTCGGCGGCCTGGGCGGCCATCGCCAGGACCGTGTCGCCGTAGAAGGCCATCTTCGGATTGCCGCCCTCGCCCTTGACGTGCCGGGCGTAGCCGCCTTCGAGGACGATGGCCATCTTGAAGCGGGCCAGCACCACGTAGTAGTCGATCTCGCTCACGTCCCGGCCGCTGACCTTGGCGTAGTGCTCCAGGAGGTCCGCCCGGTCGGGCATGCCCTCGTAGCTGACGTACCCCTTCTGGGTGCGGTCCTCGTCGGCGTTCGGCCAGCCCATGATCACCCAGGCGAGGTCGAGGAGCGGGTCGCCGACGGTGGCCATCTCGAAGTCGACGAGGGCGGCGAGGCGCGCGGGGGCGCCGTGCTGGAACATCACGTTGGCGAACTGGTAGTCGCCGTGGATGATGCCCGGGGTCCAGTGGCTGGGGCGGTGCGCGCGCAGCCACGCGGCGGCCGTGTCGAGGCCGGGTATCTCACGGAACGCGAACTTGGCCAAGTGGGCCTGCCAGCGGTCAACTTGACGATCGTGGAAGCCGTCGGGGCGACCGAAGCCCTCCAGGCCCTGTGCCCGCCAGTCGACGTTGCCGAGCCGGGCGATGCCCTCAACCAACTCGTAGGCGAGGCCGGGGCGCAGGCTGAGGTCGCTCTTGAAGGGCTCGGGCCAGCCGCCCTCGACGTTCATCGGCGACCAGCCGTCGACATGGCCCATCAGGTAGAAGCAGGAGCCGATGACGTCGGTGTCCTCGCACACCGCGACGGCCTCCGGATGCGGAACGTCGGTCCCGTTGAGGGCATTCAGCACCCGGAACTCGCGCAGCATGGTCTCGTTGCGGCCCGGCGGGACCTTCTCGGGCGGCTTGCGCAGCACCAACTGGCGGTCCCCGCGCCGGACTTCGTAGATGTCGTTGGAGGTGCCCCCGGAGATGAGGGAGACCTCGACGGGTGCGCCGGGGGCGATGTCCTGGCCGTCCAGCCAGCGGGCGAGCGACTCGGTGTTCACAGGTTCTCCAGCTGCTTGCGGGCCCACTCCCGGCGTGCGGGCAGATGCTGGGTGGGCCAGAGTCCGGGGGTGGCCTCGTAGCCGCGCAGAAGGTCGCGGGCCACGGTGATCTTGTGGACCTCCGTCGGTCCGTCGACGACGGCCATGACGGCCGCGCCGGTCCACATGTCGGCGAAGGGCATCTCGTTCGAGACGCCCAGGGCGCCGTGGAGATGCATCGAGCGGTAGACGACGTCGTGCAGCACCTTCGGCGTCAGGAACTTGATCGCGGCGATGTCCTTGCGGACCCGCTTGTAGTCGTTGAACTGGTCGATCTGCCAGGCCGTGTAGAGGACCATCAGCCGGAACTGGGTCAACTGGGCATAGGAGTCGGCGAGATCGGCCTGCACCAGCTGCTTGTCCGCGAGCCGGCTGCCCTGTGTCTCGCGGGACAGCGCGCGTTCGGCCATCATGTCCAGCGCCCGCTGGCACTGCCCCACGACCCGCATCGCGTGGTGGACGCGCCCGCCGCCCAGCCGGGTCTGCGCGATGGCGAACGCCTGGCCCTCACCGCCGAGCAGCGCGTCGCCGGGGACGCGGACGCCGTCGTACGCGATCAGCGCGTGCATGCCGTCCTCGGGGCCCTCGCCGAGCAGCCCGACGTTGCGTTCCATGCGGACGCCCGGGGTGTCGCTCGGCACGAGGAACATCGACATGCCCTTGTACGGGCTGACGTCCGGGTCGGTCACCGCCATCACGATGACGAACGTCGAGGTGCGGGCATTGGAGGAGAAGTACTTGCGGCCGGTGATGACCCAGTCGTCGCCGTCGCGTTCGGCCCGGGTGGTGAACATCGTCGGGTCGGCGCCTGCCTGGGGCTCGGTCATCGAGAAGCAGGAGAAGCACTCGCCTTCCAGCAGGGGCTGGAGGTAGCGGGCCTTCTGTTCCTCGGTGCCGTAGCGGGCGATGATCTCGGCGTTGCCGGTGTCGGGGGCCGCCGTACCGAAGATCACGGGTGCCCAGCTCGACGTACCGAGGATCTCGTTGATGAGGGCCAGCTTCAGCTGTCCGAAGCCGCGTCCGCCCAGTTCGGGGCCCAAGTGCGGGGCCCACAGACCCTGGTCGCGCACCTGCTGCTTGAGGGACCGGACGACCGGGCCGGTCTCGTGGTCGAGGGGATGGTAGGCACGGTCGGGGTAGAGGAGGTCCAGTGGGTCCACGCGCTCGGCGCGGAACCGCCTGATCCACTCCAGCTTCTCCTCGAACTCGGGCTCGGTGGAAAAGTCCCATGCCATGTCAGACGACCCTCGTTTCGACGACTCGATGCCGCGCAGGCACATGCCGAGCGGACACATGCCGCGCGGGCACTGCTCTGGACGTCCGCGATGCAGGTGAGAATAACATTCTCATTCCATGCAAGTAAGAGTCTCGAAAGCTGCGGTGCGTGATTCGGTAGGGAGCTTCGCCTGATTACCGCTGAAGTGCAGTATCGTTCTACGCGTGACCGCCATCCCCGAAGAGCCAGCGTGGCGCCAGCGCGCCGTCGAGCGATCCACCCGTGCCGCCAAACAGCGTGCCGAGCAGCGCGTTCAGCGCTTCCTGGACGCGGCACAGGAACTCATCGCGGAGAAGGGGACCACGGACTTCACCGTCCAGGAGGTCGTCGACCGCTCGAAGCAGTCGCTGCGCAGCTTCTACCAGCACTTCGACGGCAAGCACGAGCTGCTGCTCGCCCTGTTCGAAGACGCCCTGTCCACGTCCGCGGTCGAGATCCGCGAGGCCACGGCGGGCACCAGTGAGCCGCTGCCCCGCCTCCGCATCGCGGTGGAGATGCTGTTCGAGCAGTCACTGCCCAACCCCGGTGTCCAGCGCCCCCTGTTCAGCGACTTCGCGCTGCAACTGCTGGTCAAGCACCCGGCGCAGGTGGCCACCGCACACCTGCCCCTGTTGACCCTGTTCACAGAGCTGCTGGAGCAGGCCGCCGAAACAGGCAGCATCCACGCGGACAAGCCCCGCCGCCTTGCGGCCCTCCTCATGCAGACCGTCATGTTCGCGGCCCAGGCCAACGGCGTCCCCACGGACAGCCACGCCCACCCGGTGACTGCCGACGAGGTATGGCAGTTCTGCCTCGGCGGCATCTCGGGCGCCTGAACCACCCCGAGCCACCCTGAACCACCGCCGCCGCGGAGAGCGACGTTCTCACTCTCCGCGGCAACGAGCTGAATACCGTCAGCAGTAGAGGTTGCCGCCGGGACTGACGCCGAGGATCGAGGCGAAGCGCTGGTAGGCGTCGACGCGGCTCTGGACCTGGGCGGGGTTCTTCCCGTCGCACTCCAGCGAGCCGTTGATGGACCGGATGGTCTGTCCGAAGCCGGCCTGGTTGACCATGGCGTTGTGCGGGGTCATCGTGCCGGGCCCCGACTGGGTGTTCCAGTACCACAGGCCGGTCTTCCAGGCGACGGACGCGTCGTTCTGCACCAGCCAGGGGTTGCCCAGCAGGTCGAGGCCGAGTGCGTCACCGGCGGCCTTGTAGTTGAAGTTCCAGCTGAGCTGGATCGGGCCGCGCCCGTAGTAGGCCGACTGGCCCGCCGGGCAGCCGTAGGGCTGGCTCCAGTCGCAGTAGTGCGGGTAGTTGGCGGTGTTCTGCTCCACGATGTGGACCAGCCCGCCGGTCTCGTGGTTGACGTTGGCGAGGAACGCTGCCGCCTCCTGCTTCTTCACGGTGTCGCTGCCGGTCTTCGCGAACGCCGGATAGGCGTTCAGCGCGGCGGTCAGCCCGCTGTACGTGTAGAAGGAGTTCCGGCTCGGGAACATCTGGTTGAACTGCGCCTCGGAGACCACGAATCCGGAGGGTACCGTCGAGCCGTCGCACGCGTACGGCTCCCAGTACCAGGTGCTGATGGTCGGGTCGTAGCCCGGGTTGTCGTGCTCGGCGATGTACGCCTTGCCGTCGGTGTAGCGGACGATGTTGCCGGTGACGTAGGCCTTGCCGGCCACCCAGCTCGGGTAGCTCGAACACGCCGCGGCGGACGCGCTCGGTGCCGGCAGGAGCACCGGCGCGGCCGTTCCGAGGACGAGTGCGGTCAGGAGTGCGGAGATACGGCGCCTCGACACGGGATCAACTCCTTCGCGGAGCACGGCCGCTCCCGCCCAAGGGCAGCGCGGAGCTGACCCTTGGCGCACGTGCCGGCCTCAGCCGGCCACGGCGTGGGGCGGCCGTGGTGGGGGGTGTGGAGGCACACTCAACTCCCTTGGTCTGGACCAGTCAAGGGTATAGACCAGCCAACGCACCAAAGGACAGCACGAGTTCCGCGAAAGACGGGGCGGCGGGTCAGCTCAGCGGCTTTGCCAGCACCGCCTTGCGGTGGCTGAACGTCTCGATCGAGTAGCGGCCGTGGTAGCTGCCCATGCCGCTCTCCCCCACCCCGCCGAACGGCAGGTCGGAGACGGTGAGATGGGCGAGCGGCAGGCCGTAGCCGACAGCGCCGGAGGACGTCTCGGCGGCGATCCGCTCGCGGGTCGTGCCGGACTCGGTGAACACGTACAGCGCGAGCGGCTTGTCGCGGTCGTTGATGAAGCCGATCGCCTCCTCCAGTCCGGGCACGGTGACGATGGGCAGGATCGGTCCGAAGATCTCCTCGCGCATCACGGGCGAGGCGGGGTCGACGTCGGCGAGGACGGTCGGCGCGATGTACTTCGTCGTACGGTCCTTGGCGCCGCCGGTGACGACCCGGCCCGAGTCGAGCAGGCCGCCGAGCCGGTCGAAGTGCCGTTCGTTGACGATCCGGCCGTACTCGGTGGAGGTGGCCGGGTCCGCGCCGAACAGGTTCTCGACGGCCTTGGCGAGCGCGGGCTCCAGCGCGGCGGCGGTGTCCGGGTCGGTGAGGACGTAGTCGGGGGCGACGCAGGTCTGGCCGGCGTTGAGGAACTTGCCCCGGACCAGCCGGTCGGCGACGACGTCCACATCGATGCCGGTGTCGACGAACGCCGGGGACTTGCCGCCGAGTTCGAGGGCGACCGGGGTGAGGTGCTCGGCGGCGGCGCGCAGCACGATCCGGCCGACCGCGCCGTTGCCGGTGTAGAAGATGTGGTCGAAGCGCTCGGCCAGCAGGGCCGTGGTCTCCGGGACACCGCCCTCGACGACGGCGACCGCGTCCGTGTCCAGGTACTCCGGCAGCAGCCGGGCGACGATCTCGGAGGTGGCGGGGGCCAGTTCGCTCGGCTTGACCACCACGGCGTTCCCGGCGGCGAGCGCGCCGACGACGGGGGTCAGCAGCAGTTGCACCGGGTAGTTCCAGGGGGCGATGACCAGGACGACGCCCAGCGGGTCGTACTGCGTCCAGGCGGTGGCGTCGGCGCCGAGGCGCTCCGGGACCGGCGCGGGCTCGGGGTGCAGCCAGCCGTCGAGGTGGTCGAGGGTGTGGTCGATCTCCCGGATCGTGAAGTCGATCTCCGTGCGGTAGGCCTCGGTCGAGCTCTTGCCTAGGTCCGCGTGGAGGGCTTTGGCCACGTCGTCGCCGTGCTCCGTGAGGAGTTCACGCAGGCGGCCGAGCTGCCCCTTGCGCCACTCGACGGGCTTGGTGCGGCCCGTACGGAAGGTGGTGCGCAGGCGCGCCACGATGTCGGCGGGCTGCTCGGTGGACATGGGGTGGTTCACGGTGCCTCGCTCAGGCTCGATGCGTACTCAACGTTCTTGATGTTCTCGATGACCAGGCCAACCCCGCACCCGGCAAAATATATTCCCCATACATGAAAGTAACCGAAGGTGACCGATACTTACCACACGTGTCGACGTCGACGTCAGACCTGGGCCGTCGTCTCGTCGAGCGTCTCGGCCAGCCGGTCCAGAAGGGCGCGCAGCAGTTCGTCGTCGCCGTCGCTGAGCTGTGGCCAGTCCGCGCGGACCTCGCGGTCGATGCGCCGCCAGTACTCCGTGCCGCGCGGGGTGAGGTGGACGAGGATGCGGCGGCGGTCGTGCGGGTCGACCCGGCGGTGGACGAGGTTCTGGTCGACGAGGTGGTCGACCAGCCGGGTCAGCGTGGGCGGCGGCAGGAAGGCGGCCTCGGCGATCGCGGTCATGTGGTGACCGGCGCCGTCGGAGAGCAGGGCGAGCACGCGCCAGGCGTCGAGCGAGCAGCCGTGCTCGTCCAGCACGGGCTGGAGACGGCGCGCGGCCAGCCGCTCGGCCCGGGTCAGGAGCCGCAGAAGGTCCTGGGGCCGGCGCTGCGACGATGTGGTCATCCTGCTCCTCGGTCCCGGGGGTGTGTACATCGTATGAGACGGAATCGTATGAGCGGGACGGAAGTTCGCCGGACCGCCCCGGAATCGTGCTGGCGGGCCATCAGTCGTCGACCTCGCCGAGGAAGGGACGGACCTCGACCGGCAGGGTGGTCGCCAGCGCGGCCTTGCGGCCCCACTCCAGTGCGGCGTCGAGGTCGGGGGCCATGACGAGGCAGATCCCGCCGAGGAACTCCTTGTGTTCGGCGTAGGGCCCTTCGATCTCCTCGACCTCGTCGCCGAGGGGCCGCAGTACGGTCGCGGCGTCCGGGCGGTGGAGTCCGCCCGCGAAGACCCAGGCCCCGGCTTCGCGCAACTCCTCGTGGAAGACGTTCAGTCTGCGATTGATCTCCACCATGGTCTCGGGCGCGGACGGTTCGCCGACCGGCTTCATGGCACTGAGCAGGTAGTACTTCATCGCGTCCTCCTGTGCATCACGACTCTGCCCCCTCTCCTACACGAAGGGAGCACCGCTGTAGAGACACAACGCACCCCAACACCGGGAGAATCTTGTCCATGACCGTCACCCCGCACCCGCTCGTCACCGATGCCCGCCGCCTCGCCGCCGAGGTCCTGGCCCCGCAGGCAGGCCGGGTCGACCAGGAAGGCGTGCCCGCGAGCAGCATCAAGGCCATCAAGCGGTCGGGCCTGCTCGGAGTGAGCGCGCCGAAGGAGTACGGGGGTGCGGGCGCGCCCGCCTCGGTGGCCCGCGAGGTCGCCGAGATCCTGGCCGGGGCATGCTGCTCGACCTGGTTCGTGCAGACCCAGCACCACACTCCGGTGAAACTGCTGACGGAGTCTCAGTTCCCGGTACGGGAACGTATGTTGGGTCCGCTCTCGACAGGCGCGCTGCTCTCCGGCATCGCGTACGCGCACCTGCGCTCCTTCCCGCTCGTCCCGGTGCGGGCCGGGTACGAGCGCGGCGGCTGGCGCTTCGACGGAACGGTCCCCTGGTACACGGGCTGGGGGCTGAACGACGTCATGCTGCTCGCGGGGCTGACCGACACGGACGAGGTGGTGTTCGCCTTCGCCGACGCACGCGAACAGTCGGGGCTGCGCGCCTCGCCGATCATGCGCCTCGCGGCGCTCACGGCCGCCCGTACGGTCTCCCTGGAGCTGAAGGGCCTCCGGCTCCCGGACGAGGCGGTCGTGCTGCGCACCCCGCGCGAGAAGTTCGCCCTCGACGACCTCCCCCGGGCCACCAACACCAACCCGGCCGTCTTCGGCGTGGCGTACGCGGCCCTCGATCTCCTCGCCGCCCACCCCGATGCCACGGCAACGGCCCGCTCACTCCGCACCCGCCTCGACGCCGTACGCCGTAACGCGTACGCCCTCGCGGACCACCGCCGCCCCCAGGAACACATCGCGCAACGCCTGGCCCTCAAGACCAGCGCCTACGACCTGATGCGCACGGCGACAACGGCGGCGATCATCGCCGGTGGAGGCCGCTCCCTGGACCTGAACAGTCCGGCCCAACGCCTGGCCCGAGAGGGCCTGTTCCTCCTGGTCCAGGGCCAGACGACCGACGTCCGCAACGCGCACCTGGCCTCACTGACCGACTAGGTCGTGTACGGGCGACATCGGGCGGGCAGGTCCTGGACGCCCGGCTTCCGGTATCCCGAGCGGTTGTACAGCTTCGGGTTGCTCTGGTCCATCATCCGTTGGCCTCTCAGGAGATCCTGCGCGACTTCCTCCCAGCCCGGGTCGTCCATCGGCTCGTAGCCGGCGCGGACGTACTCGACGAAGGTCCACGAGTCCTCGTAGCTCGGTGTGGCGTGGTTCAACGCGTTGTCGTGGTTGGTCTGCAGGTCGGAGGACCGGGTCGGACCGGGCATTCGGCGACCCAATACCAAGTGGTCCTCCTTGCGCAAGGCGGCCAGCCGCCGGGGCACGTCGCCCATGTAGAAGCTGTGCGGAGGGAGGTTCAGCGCCCGCCGAATGACCGGGAAGAGTTTTGCCTCGGAATGTGGACCGAGCCCGATGGTGTTCCTGAAAACCCAGCGCAGCCTCTCGCAGATCGCCTCGCTGAGGTACTTGGCGAACCAGCGGGCGTCGCCTTCGTAGTACCGCCAATGGATGCCGATCCCCAGCGCACCGGTGTCGTGCACCACCCAGAACTGGAAGCTTTCGATGTCATGACTGAGCGAGTGGTCGAGGTAGCAGGCGTGGAGCCGGCCGAGCGGCAGGTGCTCGACCCGTTTGCGGCGCCAGGGCGTCCCCACGCCGGGTGATGGTCAACGACCGGCCGTCGAATGCGAACGTCCACCCCGAGCACCGCATGACCATCGCATCAGACATCTGTTCAATTTACCTCGGACATGTCCTGGCCCCTGAGGGGCGCGGAGCGCACCCTCAGGGGCGCGGGGAACTGCGCGACAAGCCCCTACCGGGCCGACAGACAAAGAACCACCCACCCTGCGGAACACTCAGCCGGCGAACGGCACCTGCGCAGCCGGCGCCGCACCCGCCCCGGCGACCGGATGCCGCCACAGCCCACGCGCCGCCAGCCGAGGCAACACCCCCTCCCCGAACCAGTACGCCTCCTCCAGATGCGGATACCCGGAGAGCACGAACTCGTCGATCCCCAGCGCGTGGTACTCGGCGATCCGGTCGGCAACCTCGTCATGGCTGCCGACCAGCGCGGTACCCGCCCCACCCCGCACCAGCCCGATCCCCGCCCACAGGTTGGGGTGGATCTCCAGCCCGTCCCGGTTGCCGCCCCCGTGCAGCGCCAGCATCCGCTGCTGCCCCTCCGACTCGCTCCGCGCGAGCCCCGCCTGGATGTCCCGTACGGTCGCCGGGTCGAACCCGGCGAGGATCCGGTCCGCCTCCGCCCACGCCGCCTCGGCGGTGTCGCGGGTGATGACGTGCAGCCGGATGCCGAACCGCAGGGTGCGCCCCTGCTTGGCGGCCAGCCCCCTGACCCAGGCGATCTTCTCGGCGACCTGGGCCGGCGGTTCGCCCCAGGTGAGGTAGACGTCGACGTACCGGGCGGCGACCTCACCGGCGATGGGCGAGGAGCCCCCGAAGTACACCTCGGGCACCGGATCGGGCACACGCGCCAGCTTGGCGTCCTCGACCTTGAGGTGTTCGCCGGTCAGGTTGACCGTCTTGCCCTCCCACAACTCCCGTACGACTTCGAGGAATTCGCCGGTACGACGGTACCGGGCGTCCTTGTCGAGGAAGTCGCCGTAGGCCTTCTGCTCGTGGCTCTCGCCGCCGGTGACGACGTTGAGGAGGAGCCGTCCGCCGGACTGGCGCTGGAAGGTGGACGCCATCTGCGCGGCGCAGGGTCGGGGAGACGAAGCCGGGGCGGAAGGCGACCAGGAACTTCAGGCGCTCGGTGTGCTGGCTGACCATGGCGGTGGTCAACCAGGCGTCCTCGCACCAGGCGCCGGTGGGGGTGAGCGCGCCGACGAAGCCCAGGTCCTCGGCGGCGCGGGCGATCTGGCTCAGATAGGCGACCGTCGGCGGCCGGTTCTGTCCGAAGGCGGTGGCCGGGGTGCCGTGGCCGCCGCCGACGACATGACGGCTGTCGCCGTTGGTGGGGAGGAACCAGTGGAAGGTGAGGGACACCGAAGATCTCCGATCGGGAACGTCGCGGGGAACGTCGTCGCGTTGCAGCGGGCCGTGGCGGGTTACAGCAGCCCGTGGCGGGGCGGTTTCGTACCGTTCAGTACGTAGCGGCCGATGTGCTGGACCTTCCAGCGGGCCGGGTCGTGCAGGGTGTGGGTGCGGGCGTCGCGCCAATGCCGGTGCAGGTTCAGGGAGTTGAGGGCGGAGCGGGTGCCGGCGACCTCGAAGAGGGCTCCGGTGACCTCCACGGCGGTGGTCGCCGCGTGCGCCTTGGCGACGGCCACCGCGATGGACGCCTCGGCCGCCGAGTCGTCGGTGAGGTCGGCGCGGGCCGTGTCCACCGCACGGGCCGCCTCACGCAGCAGCGCCTCGGACGCCCGTAGCTGGACGGCGAGTTCACCGAACCGCTGGATCAGCAGCGGGTCCTCGGCAGCGGTCTCGGCACCGCTCTCGAACCAGGGCCGGCTCTTGGTCCGCACGAACTCCACGGCCTCGGCGAACGCTCCCCCGGCGATACCGACGTCGATGGCCGTGTGCAGCAACTGGGCGACTGCGCCGTGGAGTTGGGGTCCCTGGAAGGTGAGGTGGTGCGGGAGGACCCGGTCGGCCGGGACGAGCACCGCGTCGAGCCGGACGGTACCGCTGGCCGTCGTACGCTGGCCCATGCCGTCCCAGTCGTCGACGACGGTGAGACCGGGCGCGTCGCACGGGACGTACGCCACGTGGAGGGTGTCGTCCTCGGTGCGGGCGAGGACCGGGATCCAGTCGGCGAACAGGGCGCCCGTGGAGTAGTGCTTGACGCCGGTCAGGACGTACGAGCCGTCGGGGCGGCTTTCCAGGCGGGTGCGGATGTCCTGGACGTGCTTGGTGCCCGCCTCCGACTGGGCGTTGCCGAGCCGCCGCCCCGCGAGGATCTCACCGAAGAAGAACTCCCGTTGTTCCGCAGTCCCCTGACGGCGGATCACATTGACGTACGCGAAGTGGCTCTGCGGGATCTGGGCGAGGCTCGCGTCGGCCGAGGCGAGCAGCCGGAAGATCTCGGCCAGGGTCTCCTGGCGTACGTCCGCTCCCCCGTACTCGGCGGGCACGGTGACCGCGAGCAGTCCCGAGGTGGAGAGGCGGTCCAACTCCGCGCGTGGGAGCCGCCGTTCGGCGTCCCGTGCGGCGGCCCCGGTGCGGAACTCGTCCGCCAGGGCCGCCGCCACGGTCAGGGCCTCCACGTCGTCGGCGATGACTTTCGCGGTCATGGGATCAGACCGCCGCGGCGAGGATCGGGGAGCGGCCGAGCGCGATCGAGAACTGGTCGAGGATCTGGGTGAGGGCCTCGGCGGTGGCCGGGGCGACGGAGATGGAGCCGTCCTCGTGGGCGGTGATGTCCTTGTCGAGGGTGAACCAGCCCTGGACGATGTGGGCGGCGCCCATCGAGTTGAGGACCGGTCGCAGGGCGTAGTCGATGGCCAGGACATGGGCGGTGGAGCCGCCGGTGGCCAGCGGCAGCACGGTCTTGCCGGTGAGCGCGTACTGCGGGAGCAGGTCGAGGAGCGCCTTGAGGACACCGGAGTAGGAGGCCTTGTAGACCGGGGTGCCCACGACGACTCCGTCGGCGCGCGCGAACAGCTCGGTGGCCTCGACGATCGCCGGATGCCGGAAGTCGGCGCCGAGCAGGGCCTCGGCCGGGATGGTGCGGACGTCGAGCGGGATCACCTCGTGGCCCTGGGCGGCCAGCCGGGAGTCCAGGTGGCGCAGGAGCTTGCCCGTGCGGGAGGAGGCGGAGGGGCTGCCGGAGACGGACAGGACGGTGGCCATGAGTCCTCTTTCTGGAGGCTTTCCGGGGGCGTTCCGGAGGTCGGGGTGCCTGCGCGCTCGCCCAGCGCAAGGGCGACCCGGTCGTCTTCGGCGCCGACGAGTCCGTACGTGCCGACGCCTCCCTGGCGGCCATGGCCAGG
>NZ_JBSFMT010000053.1:0-74340 GCF_053599695.1 Streptomyces sp. NPDC000878
GGGACGCCGCCATGCCCGAGCGGTGAAAACACCCTGCCCACGCGACAGTTGACGATCAACGACGTCTCATCACCCCAACCGAAACGGCGAGGCTAAGTCAGCAATGGGGGTTCCCCCCGTTCAGTGATGTGGTGCGGCCGCTTCCCACCTCGCGCCATCCCAAGGAGAAACCGTGTCGACCACAGCCAACCCGGTATTGGACCTCCCGTACGACACCCGGCCCGATCCGGAGGAGTACCTCCAGGCCGTTCTGGAGTGGCACTTCCACCCGGATACCGGATCGCCCTACTGGCTCGAGCGGGCCAAGTCGCTTGACTTCGACCCGCGTCGGGACGTCAGGACCTTCGACGACTTGCGGCTCTTCCCGAACGTCGCGAACGAGATGCGCAAGGTATCGGCCCAGGCGCTGATCCCCCGAGGGTACGGACCAACTCCCGAAATCGCGGGCGTTTACGAGAGCGGCGGCACCACCGGGGCGCCCAAGCGCGTGGTGTGTCCCCGGGACTGGCTGGACCGCCTGATCGCCTGGAGTAACGCCAACCTCGACGAACACGGCTTCCCGCGCGACGTCGATTGGCTCGGGCTCGTACCGTCCGGCCCACACATCGTCGGGGAGATCTTCCGGCGCTCGGCAGCCACGTACGGACGTCACGGCTTCCAGGTCGACTTGGACCCACGCTGGGTAAAGAAGCTGATCGCAGCGGGCAAGAAGGACGAGGCCGACTCCTACGCCGAACACGTCGTCGACCAGGCGGAGTTCGTGCTGCGCACTCAGGACATCGGCGTGCTGACCATCACTCCCGCGCTGCTGGAGCGGCTGGTGCGGCGCGACGAACTGGTTGCGCTCGTCAATGAGAAGGTACGTGCGATCCGCTGGGGCGGCACCCAGCTCGACCCGGATACCCATCACCTGTACCGCACCGAGATCTTCCCCGGCCTCGTTCTGTACGGCCATTACGGCAGCACGATGATTCTCGGTATCGCCGGTCAGCGCGTGCCTGCGGGCGAGGAGGACACCTGTGTCTTCGACACCTTTTCGCCGTACGTGACCTTTTCGGTGGTGGACCCGCGAACCCGCCGACCGGTGCCCTACGGAGAACGGGGGCAGGTAGTGATGAACCACGTCTCCAAGGCGCTCTTCCTCCCCAATAATCTCGAACGGGACCTGGCCACCCGCGTCGAGCCGCTGCCCGGCTCCATCGGCGATGCCGTCGCTGACATCGCTCCCGTCTCCCACTTCGAAAACACGGCAGTTGTCGAGGGGGTCTACTGATGGCGGAACTGCTCCAGCTGGATGTGCTCGGCCCCGCCGGCCCCTACCGCTCCCGCAACCGGGCCACGGTGGCGGATGTCAGTGGACGGCCCATGGCTGAGCTGAGCCTGGCGCCGACGGTGTACGTCGACCGCGCCATGGCGGCGCTGCGCAGGGCGACGCCGCTTCCGCTGGACGAGCGGGTCGCTGCTATTGCCCACGCCGGGCGGCTGTTCGCCACCGGCACGATCAACGGCCAGACGGTCGCGGAGTACGAGCACGCGGTGAGCCGGGTGGGCGGCGTACCGATCCAGGTAGTGCGGGCCGCCACCGCGACCGCGATGCGCCGCACCGAGCAGTTGTACAACAACCTGCAGCATGCTCGGCCCTGGGGCGCGGCCGGCGACTGGCGCGATCCGCTCACCCGCGTGGGTAGGGCCGTGTGGTCCCGGCGCGGGGAGGTCTTCGCCGTGCATGCCGCCGGGAACCACCCCGGCACCCACACGCTGTGGCCGGAGGCCCTGGCGTTGGGCTATCGGGTGGCGGTGCGGCCATCGCGACGCGAGCCGTTCACCCCGCACCGGCTGGTGACGGCCCTGCGCATGGCCGGGTTCGGCGATGACCACGTGGTGCTGCTGCCTACTGACCACGCTGCCGCCGAGGGCCTGCTGCGGGGCGCCGACCTGGCCTACGGCAGCGACGAGGTGATCCGCCAGTACGCCGATGACCCGCTCGTTCTGCCGTTGAATCCCGGCCGCTCGAAGATCCTGCTCACCGCGGAGACGGACTGGCTTGAGCACCTGGACACCATCGTCGACTCGATCAGCCACCACGGGGGCACCGGCTGTGTGAACGCCACCGCTGTTCTCGTCGAGGGTGACCCGGCGCCCGTGGCCGAGGCCATCGCCGACCGCCTTGCCCTCCTGCCCGACCTTCCCCCCGAGGACGAGAAGGCTGTGCTCCCGGTGCAAGCGTCCACTGTCGCGCGGGCGTTGGAGAAGTTCGTGCTGGACAAGGCGGCGGGTGCACGGGCTCATCTGGGGGGAGCCGGGTTCGTGGAGGAACTCGGTGACGGCAGCGCCGTGCTCCGCCCGGTGGTGCACCAGCTGGAGCACCCGGACGACCCGAGGGCAGGTGTCGAGTTGCCCTTCCCCTGCGTGTGGGTCGCCCCCTGGTCACGTGAGGCGGGAATCGCTCCTCTGCGCAACACCCTTGTTCTGGGCGTTCACACCAAGGACGAGCGGCTCATCGACGCGCTCGTGGACGAGCCGTCCATCGCCAACGTCTACGTCGGTGACCACCCGACCTATTGGACGGACACTGGTATCCCGCATGACGGATATCTCGCGCACTTCCTCATGCGGACCAAGGGATTCATTCGGGGCTGAGCCGCCACCGGAGCGGTCCGGATCACTCCACGAACCGAGGTCATCTCAGCCAGGACCGCACCGCGGACGAGTGGGTGGGGCGGGCAGGAAGCCCTCTGACAGCCTTGGCTGTCAGGGAGGGGCCCACTCGGCTGACCGTCAGCGACCGTGTTCGTTTCGACAGCGGGACGTACACGATCACGAAGCTGCGCGGCCGGCAGCTCACCCTCACCGACCCGGCCGGCGAAGCCCGCCTGACCGACGCGCTCACCGTGCTGTCGGCCGACGCTGTCGCCCAGTCCTTCGTCGACGCACCCGGACACAACCGCCACGGACAGGTGACCCCCGTCCCGGCCGACAGCACCCGACGTGTGCGCAAGTCGGCCGTCGACGCGCTCTTCGCCGCCTGCCGCGCCCTCGGCCTGAGCACCCAGGCCCCGCTCATCCACCTGCCGCCCATCCCGCGCTCAGCACGGCTTCCCGCCGGGCACCTGACGGACGCCGACATCGACCAACTGCGCTTCCACTCCGAACGCGGCATGCCCCACACCCGGCACGCCGCCGTCCTGGGCCTGCTGCTGTCCGGCCAGCACACCGCCGAGATCGGCTTCACCCTCACCACGGACCTCGACTTCGGCCACAACCGCGTCTGGCCCCTCGGCGCCACCCGCATCACCGCCCGCTACTGCCCCCTCAACGACTGGGCCCGCGAAGTCCTGCGCCCGCGCGCCGACTTCGTCCGCGACCAGGCGAGACCGCCCGCTCCAGCGGCACCACACCGGGCGGACGTCCGGCCCGCCCCCGCGACGTCTCCAGCTGGACCGCGGCGAAGACCCTGGCCGCAACCGGCCAGATCGCCGACGTGGCACTCCGCTTCGGCCTGTCCTCGCTCGACGCCGCCGCCCGCCTCGCCGGATACGAGTGGCGGCCCTCGCCCGTCGAGGAGGGCGAGGAGTGAGCCCGTCCTCCACCTCGGCGGCACGCACGCCAGCCAAGAAATGAAGAGGCAGACGCACTCCCCGAGAACGGCCCTTCGCTCCACCAGTGGAACGACTTCCACGGTAAGAAGCTCCGCCCCGCCGTGCACGAATTCCGCGAAGCGAGCAGAAACGCCTGGATCAGCCAGGCCATCACCCACGGCCTGCTCTCCGAAAAGAAGAAACGCGGCGATTGGCTCCGCCCGCATCGCAGCCAGACGATCAACGGCGACGGCACCGCGTCGATCACGACGCCGGCATCCGAATGGAAGGAGGCGACCGAATTGTCCATGGAAAGAAGATCGTCTCTTTCTCCGTGCGCCAGGAAGCAACATGACACAACCGCTTCATCCTCAACGCCGACAGCGCCCGCCGCCGATCCCCGGAAGAGGATCCCGAGCGGGACGGACCGCGCCCCCGGAGTCATCGCCGCCAGCTTCGACACCGCCTGGCGCGGCAAGCACCGCGCACCGCTGATCCGTAGAGGCCTCATCGTCTTCACCCGGCAACACAACGGAATCAATCCGCACCCCCTGACCAAGTACCAGTGCAAGTGCAAGATGATGGCGCTTCTGTCACCGAATCGAGATCCCGTGCCGCAATGGGCCGCATACCGAGCTGATCCCCGTATACGAGACGGAAGACGACCGCGCCATCGACCCCAGGACGAAGCGCAGACGATTCAACCGCACCGAGCACCTCCGGCAAATCCCACCGGGCACGCACCACGGTGACCGACTCCTCGGCTTCCGCGAAGACAGCGAGTCATCGAACTCCTCCCTCGGCCACTCGCACCGCGACCGACGGGTCCCCATGTACGGAGCCACAGCAGCCAGCCCCCGAGCCGGCCACACCAGCCATCGACACCCTCAGTCAGCGGCGAGGCTCACCCGCTACACTGACGCCTGTGCGCAACCTTCGGCAGGCAGCGCACTGCCCGGCTCCCGTGGAAGACTGAATAGGACCTTGCGGACATCCCCGCAATGTCCCACACGTTTTCCCACAGAGCCCCGCCTTCGTAGCTCAGGGGATAGAGCACGGCTCTCCTAAAGCCGGTGTCGCAGGTTCGAATCCTGCCGAGGGCACAGTGAAAGTCGCAGGTCAAGGGCCCTTCCGTCCGAGAGACGGGAGGGCCCTTGCGCTGTCGGGGGCCCAGTGAGTGCCGGGTCGGTCACTGGCGGCTGATCGCCCTGGAGATTCCGGCCGTGACCGTCGTGGCCAGGATCCAGCCGGACGCGATCAGTGTGTAGTCAAGCCACTGGCCGCTGTCCCGGGGGGCGAAGGCGGCTTCCTGGCCGAAGGTGATGATCGGTACCAGTAGATCGAGGGTGTAGAAGACGGCGTTGAACTGCGGTGCCTTGCCCGCTTCGAGCGGGGCCGGGGGATGCGGGCCGAAGTACAGCGCGCCGCAGACGAGCAGGGCCAGCAGCCAGAGTCCGGCGCGGAGGGGGCGGTAGCCGTAGCCGACGGCCGCGTCCTGGACGTACCCCCAGACGCGGATGTGCGGGGCGAGGGTCGTGCGACGGTGGCGCTGTCTGGCGAGCAGTACCGTGCGCGCTTCGTCCTCGTGCCCCAGTTTCCGGTAGGCCGCGGCCAGTTGCTCGTACGGCTGGGGCAGGTAGCCGTCGCCGGTGCGTCTGATCCAGTGGACTCTCTCGGCTGCCGGGAGGGGGACCGCGAGGGCGTCGTACGTCGTCTCGGCCAGGCGGAGGTCGGCGGGCCAGGTGTCCGGGGCGTCGCACAGCGTGCCCAGGTGGGCGTTGCGTGCGTCGACCGTGCCGTCGATGGGGCGCCGGGTGCGCAGGTCGGTCTCCCTGGCCTGGGTCGCGCGCGCAGGGACAGGGCGGTGCCGTCGGGGTGGGTGAGTGTGGCGTCGCGGAAGCTGAGTTCCGTACCGATGCGGGTGCCGTCGAGTTTGATTCCGCCCTCGACCGTGAGGCCACGACCGAGGTCGATGTTGCGGCTGACCGTGACATCGATCGCTTCCAGGGCGATGTCACCGGCGTTGCTCAGTCGGGCGCCGCAGAAGCCGAGGCCCGCGCCGACTGTGGCACCGGAGAGGATGATCCGGCCCTCGGCGCTGAACCCCGGGTGGAAGGTGAAGTCCTCGGTGATCCGGACGTGGTAGGCGTCCAGGGCGTGACCGCCGGGGTTGCGCAGTGCGGCGCCGTCGAGGGCGAACTCGCCGTCTATGGACGCCCCGGAGAGGCGGAATCCTCCGTCGACTGTCAGGTTGACGCACAGCGCGTCGCCGCTCACCGTGGCGCGGGCGGCGGATATCGCCTCGCCGCCGGGAGCGGTGATCGTCGTGTCACGCAGGTCCAGGTCGCCGTTGATCTGGGCGCGGGTGAGGACGAGGGGGCCCGTCAACCGGCAGCGGGAGAGCACCAGTCGGGCGTCGATCTGCGCCGTGTCGGCGACCAGACCGGGCAGACCGCAGTCGGTCATCACCAGCTCGCGGGTCCGGGCACCCTGCAAGTGCGGAGCTTCGTCGAAGCGGCAGTCGGTCAGGACGACGGGTACGGCGATCTCGGCGAACCGGAGGTCCAGGCGGCCGGTGATTCGCGCGCCGGTCAGGCGCAGCGCGGGGCGGTCGCCCGGAGCGTTTTCGGGGCCGGCGCCCAGCAGCAGCGCGGCGACGACATCGGCCCGGACCGCCTCTTCCTCTTCGTCCGCTTCTTCCGCCCGCGCCGACGCCGGAGCGTCCCGCACGTCGACGGTGCGTCCTTGGGAGAAGGAGTCCCACAACTGCCGTTCAGGAGCGTTGAGTTCATCAGGGCGCACGATCAACGATCTTGCTGGAACGGCGGCGTACCGGACAAGCTTTTTCGAACTCTTTCACGACGTTGCCCGCCGCCACTCGTCTTGTCCTGCCTCCTCCCCCCTTCCACCCTTCTCCCCTTGCGCTCGTACGGCGCTACGCGCGCCAACTGCCCTGTCAGGCACCGGAAGTGGCGGTCAGCGCCTCGACGATCTGCCGGGCCCGCGTCTCCCCCCTCAGGAGGATCTCGACCAGAGGGCCCGTGCCCGGGTCGACCGGCGAATCGCCGCCGGAGTCGGCCGATCCCTCCGGGCCCGGGCCCGGACCCGGGCTCGTGGCCTCGTCGAGGTACCACTGGACGGAGCGTGCGTCGGTGGTCAGGCGGACGCGGTCGCCGGTCAGTGCGTCGCGGACCGAGGCGTAGTCGATGCCCAGGCCGACCAGCCGCTCCCCGCCCTCGTACCGGGTGTCGGGAGCGGGAGCGTTCTCCCCCGCCAGATGCGGGTACCGGAGCGCGACCTCGTGGGTGGCCAGGACCGCCAGCAGGACATGCTCGGTGCCCACCGCTCTGTCCCCGAGGCGACGCGCCTGCTCGTAGGTCTCCATTCCGGCCCACCAGGCGGGCTTCGACGCCAGGTTGTTCCCGGCGCTCTTGACCAGCCATCGTTTCCAGAGGGGCAGATGACGGTAGGGGGCGCGGCCGAGCAGTACGTCACGGGTGGCGTGCAGGTGGGGTGCTAGGCCGTCCTCCCGGCCGCCGGCACCTCCGGTGCTGCCACTGCCATCGCTGCTGCCACTGTCGAGGCGGTCGCGTACGGCTTGCGGGGAGGTCCCGCAGACGCCCAGCAACTCCACCGCGCGGTTGTCCCCAGCACGGTTGTCCTCCGCCAGCAACGCCCGCAGCAGATGAACCGCGCCGAACTTCGCCGCGCCCTCTCGTCGTGCCTGCCCCATCGCCGCGGTCAGCGCCCCGGCCGCGGCACCGGTGAAGCGGTCGCGCCGGTCTCCGTCCTCCCCCAGCACGTCCTGCGCGCCGACGCTTCCCCCGGCGCCGTCGGCACCGCTCCACGCGTCGTCCCGGCCCATCCGGCCCCGTATCACCGCCAACAGCGCGGTCTGGGTCGCCCCTTCGTCGGCGAGTGCCTCGCGCGCGGCCCCCTTGGACGTGGTGATGGCGGCGAGCAGGTGCTCGGTGCCGATGGCCGCCCCGTCGGTCGCCAGCGCGCCGCCCCGAGCGGCCCCCAGGATGCCCACGGTCTTCCAGTCGGGCTCCATGATCGCTTCCATGCTGTCTTCGCGCTTCTTGCCGGTCATGGCATCCAGCCTCCCCGACGGCGGGTGGAGATCGCATCGCACCAGGGGTGGATCTCCTTCTCCATCTGTGGATAGGGGATACAGGGGCCCGCTCAAGCGACGGAATGCGAGGGCGGCGTCCCGATCACGGAACACCGCCCCCGTGCCGCCGACGCGGATCAACTGGTCGCGCAGGCAGTCCCGTTGACGGTGAAGGCGGTCGGTGCCGCGTTCACCGCCCCCTTCACCCCGATGAACCCGACCGTGACCGAGCCCGCCGCCGGGATCGTGGCCGTGTAGGAGGCGGGTACGACGCTCACGGCGGCGCCCGTCTGGGTGGGTGTGCCGCCCCACATGTTGCTGATCGTCTGGCCGTTGGCGAAGGAGAAGCCCAGCGTCCAGTTGGTCAGGGCGGTGGTGCCCGTGTTGCGGAGGGTGATGTCACCCTGGAAGCCGCCCGGCCAGTCGCCGACGACCCGGTAGGCGACGGAGCAGCTGACACCCGGGGTGCCGCCGCCCTGGGACGTGGTGACGTTCACCGTCGCCGAGCGGGGCGAACGGTTGCCGGCCGCGTCACGGGCGTACACGGCGAAGGTGTACGCCGTGGCCGCCGTCAGGCCCGTCACCGTGACCGTGCTGGTGGTGGAGGCGGCGGCTGTCGTCTCCGTACCGCCGCTGCTCACTCGTACGACGTCGTAACCGGCGACGCCCACGTTGTCCGTCGCGGCGGTCCAGGTCAGGGTCGTCGAGGTGGCCGTCGTCCCGGACGCGGCCGGGGTGCCGGGGGTGGTCGGGGCCTGGGTGTCGGTGCCGGTACCGGCGTAGATCGTGGCCTCGCGGGACGTCTGGGCGATGCCGTTGGCGCCGTTGAAGATGCGCTGGCCCCAGGAGCTGAGCTGGGTCGGGTCGAAGCCGATCGACAGGTCGAGGATCGGGTCCGTGTTGCCGCTCCAGGACCAGGCCAGGTAGCCGAGGTCGAGTTGCTCGGCCGTGGCCATCATCGTGTCCTCGTCCGGGTCGCCCCACTGGTCGGCGGGGCCGCCGAACTCGCCGATGAGGATGGGGAGTTCGGCGGTGACGAAGGCGTTGAGGTAGTCGGTGATCTCGGCCGCCGTGTCGAAGACGCTGTACATGTGGATCGAGAAGATCAGGTTGCCGGTGGTGTCCGCGTCGTACACGGCCCGGGCGTTGGCGCGCATGACGCCCTGCCAGTCCTGGCCCCAGTTGGGCGCGTCCACCATGATCGTGTGCTCGAAGCCGGCGGCGCGGAGTTTCTGTACGGCGGCGATGGTGGGGGCGGTCCAGCCGGCCGGATCGGTGTTGCCCCAGGGCTCGTTGCCGATGTTGATGATGACGTAGTTCTCCTGGCCGGCGAGCACGCTCTTGAGGCCGATCCAGTAGTCGGCCGCCTGGTCGAGCGTGCCGGCGGCGGCGTCCTCGCCGTAGCCGGTGGTGTCGTGCACCTCCAGTACGCAGATCAGGCGGTTGGCCTTGCACTGGGCGACGACGGCGGCCACGTCGTCGTCGCTGTTCTTGGTCCAGCGGTGACCGTCGGCGAGGACGACGCGGACGCTGTTGGCGCCCAACGCCTTGACGTCCCTGAGGGATTGGGTCTGGTTCGGGTACCAGGTGTGGGCGTGGTTGACGCCCCGCATCACGAAATCGTTGCCGTTGCCTTCGAGGAGACGGCCGTTGGAGATGTGGATGCCGGTGGCCCGGGTGGCGGGTGGCTCGGCCGCCACCTCATGTGCCTGCGCCTGGGCGGGAGTTGGGGCCAGCGCCAGGAGGAGGCCGAGGAGGGTGACCAAAGCGGTCAGCGCGGCGAGCAGGACGGTTAAGGGGCTCTTTCGCGTGGTGCTTCCTGCACTTCTTGCCATGGTGCTTCTCGTTGTTCTCACTGCGACTCCAGAAAGTGAGCGCCAAGAAACTTCAGCATCAGCGGAAACGTGGGAGCGCTCCCATAAACCCACCGCGACAGGGACACGTCAAGGTGTTGGGCGTCATCCGGCAGCGGATCGCGCGCTGCGGAACGTCCGACGATAGGTGTCCGGGGGCACGCCGATCGTGCGGTTGAAGTGCCGGCGCAGGGTGGTGGCGGTGCCCATGCCGACGGCCTCGGCGATGGCGTCGACGCTGTCGCCGGTGGCTTCCAGCAGCTCCTGCGCGCGCCGGATGCGCTGGGTCAGCAGCCACTGGAGTGGGGTGGTGCCGGTGATCGTCCGGAAGCGGCGGCCCAGGTTGCGCGAACTCATGTTCGCCCGGCGGGCCAGGTCCTCCACAGTCAGCGGACGGTCGAGCCGTTCGATCGCCCAGGGGAACAGTTCGGCGAGCGGATGGTCGTCCTGCGCGGGCACCGGCGCGGTGACGAACTGCGCCTGTCCGCCTGCCCGGTGCGGGGGTACGACGAGACGGCGGGCGACGGTGTTGGCGATCGCCGAGCCGTGGTCGAGGCGTACGAGGTGCAGGCACAGGTCCATCGAGGCCGCCTTGCCGGCGGAGGTGAGGACGCTGCCGTTGTCGACGTACAGCACGTCCGGATCGACCTCGACGAGGGGATGGCGGGCGGCGAGGACGTCGGTGTGCGCCCAGTGCGTGGTCGCGCGCCGCCCGTCCAGCAGTCCGGCGGCGGCCAGCACGAACGCCCCCGTGCACAGGGAGGCGACGCGCGCTCCCGCGTCGTGGGCGGCACGCACCGCGTCGACCAGTTCGGCGGGCGGCGCCTGATCGACGTCGGCCCAGCCGGGGACGATCACCGTGTCGGCGTACGGGAGTTGACCGAGGCCGGCGTCGGGCTCCAGCAGGAAACGGCCGGCGCGGACGGGGCCGGGGCCGCAGAGGGCGACGTCGTACCAGGGGGCGACCAGGTGGGAGAGATCGGCGCCGAACACCTCGTAGGCGATGGCCAGTTCGAAGTGGAGCATGCCGTCGGTGAGGGCGAGAGCGACGGTGCCAGTGGCGGTGGCGGTGCCGGTTTCCATGTCCGGAACTGTACGGGGTGTGTCGTTCCGGACACTCGTGCGGGTCGGGCGGCGCGGTCAGGATGGCAGCAGTTCGTGACACGCGACGGGGAGAAGACATGGGATCGGTATCGGGATCAGGGCAGACGGTTGTGGTGTTCGGTGCGTACGGGCACACCGGGCGCTTCGTGGTGGCGGAGCTGCTGGAACGGGGGTACGTCCCGATCGTCTCCGGCCGGGACCCGGAGCAGCTGCGGGCGCTGGCCGCGTCGTACGCCCCGGGACTCGACGCCCGCCCGGCCTCGGTCGACGACCCGGCGGCGCTGGACCGCGCGTTGGCCGGTGCCGCCGCCGTGATCAACTGCGCCGGGCCCTTCGCGGTGACCGCCGCGCCGGTGATCGAGGCGGCGCTGCGGGCCGGGATCCCGTATGTGGACGTGGCGGCGGAGATCGAGGCCAACCTCGACACGTTCACGCACTTCGCGGAGCGTGCCCGGGCCGCGAACGCCGTCGTGATCCCGGCGATGGCCTTCTTCGGCGGCCTCAGCGACCTGCTGGTCACCGCGGCGATGGGCGACTGGACGTCGGCCGACGAGGCGCACATCGCGTACGGCCTGAGCAGCTGGCACCCCACCGCCGGGACGCGCACCGCGGGCGCCGTCTCCCGCGACCGCAGGAACGGCCGCCGGGTCCGCTACAGCGGAGGGCGGCTGAAGTACCACGACGACGCGCTCCCGACCCTGAAGTGGTCCTTCCCGGAGCCGATGGGGACCCGGGAGGTGATCGGCGAGTTCTCGATGGCGGATGTGGTGACTGTCCCGAGCCACCTGGCCATTCCCGAGGTGCGCGGTTATATGGCGGCGGACGCGGCCAAGGAGCTGTCCGCACCGGACACCCCGGCACCGGTCGCGGTCGACGAGGACGGGCGGTCCGCGCAGACGTTCGTCGTCGATGTCGTCGTACGCGCTGGTGGGGTGGAGCGGCGGGCAGTGGCTCGGGGGCGGGATATTTACGCGGTGAGTGCGCCGTTGGCTGTGGAGGCTGTGGGGTGGGTGTTGGCGGGGCGGGGTCGGGGGGGTGGGGGTGGTGTCGGCGGGGGCGGTGTTCGACGCGACCGATTTCCTGGGCGCTCTGTCGGCGCACATCTCGGTCGAAGTGCTTCGGTAGGCGCCCGTCAACTCCTGCGCCAGGCACCGAGGAGTTCCTCGGGACCGTACACCGCCTGGAGCCCGGTACAGCTGACCCCGTTGCGGGAGACCGCCACGAGCGGTACCGGCTCGTCGGTGATCGCCGCGCGGTGCTTCTGCAGTGCGGCCAGGTCGTGGCTGTCGAACGCGGAGTTCTCCAGCCACTTGACCGAGCCGAGGAACAGCAACTGCTTGGCGACCGGCTGCCGGTCGGCGCCGACCAGATCGATCTCGACGTCGTTGCTGCGGGTCCAGTACCCGCCGATCGCCGGGGCGGCGGGCAGGACGCCGTCCGGCAGGAGTCGGGCGAGGGATTCCCGGACCAGGGGCTCGATCGCGCGGCCCCGCCAGGTCGTCCATCGCTCCCTGATCCGGCTCAGGGTGAGGTCCCCTCGCCCACGTTCGATCTCCGCCATGTGCGGGTCCAGGAACGCGAGCCAGAACCGCAGGTACGGGTCGGCGACTCGGTAGCGGCGTTCCTTCGACGGCCGTAGGGAGAGGGGCAGTTCGGCCGCCACGACGCCTTTGCCGGTCAGGACGTCCGTGGCCCGGGTGAGGGTGGTGTGGGAGATGCCGCCGGCGGCGCGCGCGATGTTGGTGAAGGTCCGCTCGCCGGTACCGATGGCCCGTAGGACTTCCCCGCTCATCGCCTGCGGCGGAAACTCCGCGGCCAGTGAACGCTCGGCGGAGACCAGCAGCGCCGAGATCGGGTTGTCGAGCGAGTCACGGAGGAACTCCCACACGTCCGCGCCGGGCCGCCACTCCGCGCAGATCAGCGGGAGGCCGCCGGTGATCAGGGCGGCGTCGAGGGCGGCTGCGGGTTCCAGTTCGAGCATCTCGCCGATGTCGGCCGGGTCGAGCGGGCCCACGACCATTTCCCGGCCGCGCTGGTGGAAGGGGCGGTCGTAGCTGTTCAGTGCCTCCATCATCGACAGGTCGGAGCCGACGAGAAGGAGGAGTACGGGTTTACGGCTGAGCAGCCGGTCCCACACCCGTTGCAACATGCCCTCGAAGGCGTCGATGCGGTCCATGAGAAACGGCACCTCGTCGATGACGACCACGCTCGGGCGGTCGTCGGGCAGGATCTCCGCGAGGAGCCTGAAGGCCGCGTTCCACTGCGTCGGGGTCTCCTCCGAGAACAGTTCCCGGTCGGGGAGGGTGGACCGGGCGACGGCGTCGAGCAACTCCGTCAGCTCGTCCTCCGCCGTACCGCCGGCCGCGGTGAAGAAGAGGTACGGGGTCTCAGTGCGCCGGAGGAACTCCTCGACGAGGCTGGACTTGCCGACCCGGCGCCTGCCCCGCATGAGGATGCACTGGCCTGGTTTGGGTGCCCCGGCGGCATCGCCGACCGCTTGCAGGGCGTTACAGAGCACGGTCAGCTCGCGGTCCCTGCCGATGAAGCGGCGCATGAGAACACTCCCGTAGACAATGGTATCGATATCGATACTATCTCTGTCGATACCATCTCGCCCACGGCCCTGCGCAGAAGCGGCTCCTCAAGGAGGCCGTGCCCGACTCTCCCCGTTCGCGTGCACCACGTCCCCCAGCATGCTCGGCCACCGCTCCTTCCCCGGGCAGTAGCCGATGGCCCGCCAGGCAGACCTCCCGTATCTTCGGGCAGCTCCGCCTCCTCGGGCTGGTCAGTGGCCGGGCGGCGGAAGAAGATCGCCTCAACGGAGTGGCACGCGAGGCGAGTTCGTCCCGAAGGGTCGCTCCGCCTCTGCTCCTGGAAGGTGGACAACCCCCCATGAAGCAAATCGCCAGACACGCGGTCCTGGCCGCGCTCACGTCCGTCGCGGTGACGGCCTCACTCACCGTCGGCGCGACGAGCGCGTTCGCGATCAACGAAGGCACGTGCAGCAGGACCGACTTCCTGCAGATCACCATCCACCGGCCCGGCGAGAGCTCGCAGATGCGGTGTTACGCCAACGCCGGAGAGGCCAACCTGATCTCCACGAACTGGTGGGTCACCCGGATCTCGACGGGCAACAACCGCGTCCAGTGGCTCGGTGACGGAAGCTGGCAGCCCGCTCAGGGCATCAACAAGTGGACCGTCATGACCTGGCCGAACCACCCCGGTGGGGTCAGCATCAACAAGGTCAGGATCCTCTGAAGCACCGGCTGACCGGCCGTACGGGACGGCGGTCCTGCTAGGTCGCCGTCCCTGGCCGACATGGCCGCTTGCCGCAGCCCTGCCCTTCCACGACCGGTGCCTGCTCGCTTGGCAGGCGCGGCCCGGCCTGTCGTACGGGTCCCGCCCTCGGACCGCGCCCACGCACCGTCAACGACCCACAGTTCCACGGCCGTTACCGTGCCGTCGTCGCCCCGCTCGAAGGCGAACGCCCAGCCGCTCCACTGCCCGACCCGAACGGCGACCGCTGGGCCCTGGAAGGTCGCCTTGCGGTCAGCATGGGCGCACTTTCGCAGAGACAGGGGTGGCCCCGCACAGCGCGACGGCTGCGCGGGGCCGGCAGGGACGGGAGGATGGCCTTTGGCGCAAGCGCTTCTTACCCGCGCGCCGACAGGCCGGCCTTCGGCGGGCACTCGACATGCAGGTGCACCGTGTCGCCGCCTGCTGAAGCGGAGAACTTGTCGTACGAGGTGTACTTCTCGTCGTTCAGGTCGACATCGAGGCCGACCACGCCGACGACCCCGCGCCGACCTCGTTCACGCCCGCGTACCTCCGTGGCTTCGAAGGCGTCTGCGAGTTGTACGTCGGTGATGCGGCGGTTGCGCAGGATCGGTTCGCGCGCTCGGCGGCAGCACTTTCCGCGCCGCGAGAGCAGGTGCAGCGCGCGATCGTCCGGACCGACCAGGCACTTGCCCGCATCCGCCTCGGGGAACCGAGGGCCGCGGCCGATCTGCTGCACGAGTGCGTGAGCGGGGCGACGGCGACGGGCGGTCGGGTGCCTGCGATCCGGCTCCGGCGGGCGCGGCAGGAGCTACGGCCGTGGCGGCGGGAGGAGTGGGTGGCCGACCTCGACGACCACCTCATGGACGTACTCGGGTCCTGACGGGATCCCGTGCCGGGCGGCGGCAGTTCAGGTGGCGTCGACGACAACTGACGGCGGGCCGCCCGTGATGTTGGACAGCCGGGAGCTGTCGGCGCGCGGGCGCCGGGAGCTGGAGAACATCCGGCACGCGATCCGCCTCGCCGAGGCGTGAGAGGAGTCCGACGGTGGCTGAGGACCTGTCCGCGGTGGCGTGGTTCCTGTACGAGGCGGGCGCGCTGAAGCAGACCAGGCGGACCGGGTGGTGGATGGCCGGCGTACGCGACCCCGAGTCGGTGGCCGAGCACTCCTGGCGTACCGCGCTGCTCGCGAAGGTCGAAGGCGCCGACCCCGCCCGGGACGCCGACAAGCTGGAGTGCATGATCCAGGGGGTCGAGTACAAGGCCCAGGGGTACGAGAACGCGCAGCGCTGGATCGACAACAGCCGGGGGCGGCTCGTCACGAAGTCGGCCAATGAACTCGCCGATGCGGTGCTCGCTACGGGGTCGCTGGAGTGATTGCGGGCGGCGCTCGGGGAGAAGCGGGGCTGACGGGGGAAGCCCTCGGGGCTCGGAGTTCAGGACCCGAGTTCCCGTGCCCGAGTCGATGTCCGCACCGTCTCCCTCGCTCCCCCGCCCCCTCGCACCCGCAACCCAGCGAAGCCTGAGCCCCAAGCTCCAGGCGCCGAGATCCGAGCCCCTTTTGTATGGAATGGGCGGGAAGTTGAACCCACCCTCCCACCCTCCCCCGGTCTTGGCGCGGGCCGCGCTCGCGCCTCAACTGCCGCCCATACCAGCGGATGTGACTTTTCGTGACCGGCTTGCGACGCGCCGTGGTGACCGTCTAGCGTTCGCGGCAACAAACAACCCCGGTCGGGTGCTACCAACACCCGCCGGGGTCTGACCGACAAGATCCAGTAGGAGATCTCGTGGCGTACGACGACTTTATCGCTGCCCTGCCCGACCCCGCAGCCCATCCCCCGGCCAAACCCGGCTACGGCAAGCGCTCCGCGCCTGACCAGTCGCCGCCCCGGAAGGGCGACTTCGACCACCTCCCGGCCCGCGCCGCCTACCTCGCGAGCCTCCTTGACCGGCTCTGCGAGAACGCGGCCATGGACGCCAAGACCATCGCCAAGGCGCAGCCCCTCTACGGCCAGGCGGCCGTGCGCACCACCCTCAACGAACTCGGGGTGGCCGGGCATCTGCGCCGGGTGCGTAGCCAGGTCCCGTCCGGTGAGGGGGCGAGCGGCACTCGGTGGGTCTTCCACACCTACTGGTCGCGTACCGCACGTGACAACGAATGGTGGGCCGGCTTCCTCAGGGGTGACGTGGCTCCCGGGGCGCCCACGGCAACCTCGGAGGAGGCAGACGCCCAGGAGCCGCCGGACGCCGACGAAGACCCGGAAGCCTCCGACGCCGTACCGTCCCGGAACCCCAACTCACCTCGCCCCGAACAGAGTTCGGTCCCCTCCGCCGCGTACGACACCCTCGCCCGGCTCGGCCTCAAGGAACCGCGTCTCGCCCTGTCCGCCGCCGACTGCTCGGCCCTGGAACAGCTGGCCGCCGAGTGGGTGGCCCGGGGCGCGTCTCCCGAGCACCTCACCCACGCACTCCTCGCCGGACTTCCGGACGCCGTGCACTCGCCCCGGGCGCTCGTCCGGCGGCGGCTGGTCGACAAGATGCCGCCCGAGCGGGCTGTCGTACCGCCGACTCCCGGGCCCCGGCGCAGTCTGCTGATGGAGTGCACGGACTGTGGGGTGCCGGGGCGGCCGGAGGCGCTGCCCGGTGGGCTGTGCCGGGGCTGTCGTGGCCTGGACAGGAACGGGCCTGGAGCGCCTGGGCAGTCGGCGCGCCGGCCCGATCCGGCCGTGCCCTGGCCGCGCAGGTGCGTGCCGGGATGCGCGTGCCTCAGCGCGCCTGAGGCGTACGAACGGACAACCACGGCAGCCGCCTGAACGCCCGAAGGGCTCACCAGCGCTGCCGCTGGTGAGCCCTTGGCTCTTCGATGTCCCGTCAGACTCTCGACGGGGCCGCGTTCCTAATCGGGGTCGCCGTACACCTTGACCTGTTCGGCGATTTCCTCCACGGCCTCTGCCCCGATGACGCTCTCCAGGGAGTCGATCACGAATCTGCGATCCCGTGCCAGTCGCGCGGGAAGGCCGTGCTCGACCACGTAGTCCACAAGAATGCCGGGGTCGTCGCCCGCACCGATCCTCGACAGCACCCGGTCCAGAGACACCACGTAGCTCTCCAGATCTCGGTACAGATCGGTGAAGCCCGCCAGTTCGACCTGCACTGTCCGCGCCACGTCGGTCACCCCCTCACCACCCTGATGTTGTCCACCGCGAGATCACCATCGGCGACCCATTCAGTGATGTTCATCCTGGAATTGTGCCGCGCCCGAACCCTGCTGACCGGGACATCGAACTCGAGGACCACGTTGCCTCGGCCCTTACGGATACCCAGTGTGTCCTCCGCGTCACGCGGGCTGTACGGCTTGCCCTTCGCGGGAAGCAGGAAGACCTTGTTCTGGTCGCTCGCCCTGATGACCTTGCTCTCCATGATGCCCCGCTTGCCAGCCGCGTTCGTGTAGTGCCGCATCCGGATGGTCTCTTCCGGCTTGGCGTTGGAGCTGCCACCACCGGCCGAAGGACAGTTGTGGACCAGAACCGGTTCGGACCCGGCAACCACGTAGTACGTGTGCAGGTTGCTGACAGTGAGGTTGTGGACAGTGGCCTGCAGCGTGGTCCACTGCTCGACGGCGGTGATGCGGACCAGGGAACTGGTGGCCGTCCGGAGCTGCTCGCCGGCCTGGAGGTCGGTCGCGTAGATCCATTCCCGCAGTTCCGGCACCCAGAAGGGGTGACGGTCGGTCGTGGTGACCTCTGCGGTCTTCGATCCCTTTTCGCCATCGGTGTCGATGGTGACCTTGACAAGGTGCTTGATGCCCTCGCCCTTGATCTCGGCGGTGACCTCCTCGGCCTCGGTCTCGCCCGTCTCCGGGTCGGTTGCCATGACCTGGTCGCCGACCTTGACGTCCTTGATCGCCTTGGTGGAGCCGTCGGCCATCAGGACAGCGGTGTCGGGTGTGAAGCTGTTGACCGGGTCGCCGTCCTTGCAGCCGCCGCCCGAGCCGGAGTCCGAGCCGCCGTCGGAGTCGCCACCCGAATCGTCCTTGCCGGAATCGTCCCGGCCCGAATCGCCCCGTTTCCCGCCCGACTTGGACTCCGCCCGGCCGCCACCCGACGATCCCTTGGACTGGGACGTCTTACGGGCCTGGACCTGAACTGGGTTGCCCCGGGCCCCCTTGGACCCGGTATGAGCCTTCTTCTTCGCAGCCTCCGCCGCAGCCTTGGCAGCCTCGCGAGCCTTCCGTTTCGCCTCCGCCGCAGCGGCCTCCGCCGCCTTCTTCGCCTTGATCAGCGCCGCCTTGGCGGCCTTCGCGGCCTTCAGCCCCGACTCGGCCACCGCCTTGGCCACACGCCAGGCCTTCACCGCGCTCAGCGTCGCCTCGAAGGCCTTCCACATCTTCTTGCCCTTGGAGAAGATGCTGGTCCAAGGAATCGCGTCCATCAGGAGGCTGCCGCAGGCCCACAGGTCACCCTGGGAGAAGCAGCCGACCACGTCGTTCCAGCCGATGAACTCCTTGAACACCGCCCAGCCGACCGACAGGATCACATCGCCGATCGACCTCGAAAGCGTCCGCTGGTATTCCGCGATCTTCGCGTCCAGCGCCGCGATCGACGCGTCGAAGCTCGACGCCGTCGATGTGAGGCCGCTCGGGTCCGCATGTGTGACCGGGTTGTTGTTCGCGTACGAGTAGCCGTTCGCCTGGAGCGGGTCGCTCGAATCGAGCACGGGGTCCGCGGTGATGAAGCGGCCCGTCCACGGGTCGTACTCCCGCGCCCCCAGGTGCACCAGGCCCGCTGCCTTGTCGTCGTCGCCGGTGGCGAATGTCGTGTCCGAGCGGGCCGGCGTCTCAGCGGTGCGGTCGACGCCCCACGGATCCTTCTTGGTGATGCGGACCGACTGGCCGCCGTCCAACCGCACCTCGGCGAGCGGGGTGCCGTTGTGGTCGACCGCCTGGGCGAACACCTGCTCGGAGGCTCCGGTCGTGGAGCTGGTCTCGCGGTAGCGCGTCACCGTCGGGGCGCCGCCGAGCGAGTAGGAGCGCTCGGCGGAGCGGAGCTTGCCCGTGGCCGTCAGGGAGACGCTCGTGTCGGGCAGGTGCAGCACCGCACCGGCGCTCGAACGCTCCAGCAGGCGGTTGCCCAGGGCGTCGTACACGTACGTCGTCTGTGACGCCGGCTTGAACACCTGACCCGTCGCCGACGCCGAACACGTCGCCAGGGTCAGGTCGGTGCTGTTGGTGAGCGCCGCGGCGGACATGCACAGGCCAGTGGCGACGTGCTTGATCAGACCGGTGCTGAGGGTCTGCCAGCGCTGCGCCGTCGAGGCGTTGTCACAGACCTGGACCAGGACGGCCGCGCCCGCGGCCGTGCCGTTCGGCTGTGCGCAGGCGCCCGCCGCTATGAACTGTCCGATCGTCGGGTCTTCGACCGTGCCGTCGTTGTTGGTGTCGGCGGCCTTGAGACGGAAGTTCTGTGCCTTGGACGCGTTGCACACATAGACCTGAAGGACGTTGCCGGCTGTGGGGTGGCCACCCGACAGGTCCAGACACATGTCGGACGCGCCCACCCAGGCTCCGGAGCCGTCGGGGCCGAAACCTGTCACCGACTCGATCTGGCCGTCCCAGCTCCACTTCAGGGCCTGGGCCGTGTCGCCGCCCGTGGTGCGTTCCTTGAGGTTGCCCGCAGCGTCGTAGGTCTGCGTGGAGCGGGTCTTGACCTCGGCACCGGCCGCCGTCTTGTACATGGTGTCGTACGTGGTCAGGGTGTGCGGCTGGTCGTTCTTCTTCGTGTCATCGCTGTTGGTACCGAAGTTGTAGTCCGTGACGACGTCGTTCTTGGTGTCGACCACCCCGGAGGTGACCGTCGGGTCGGCCTTGTGGACCGTCTTCGTCTCACGGTTGCCCAGCACGTCGTACGTGTACGACTGCCAGTAACCGTCGTTGTTGGACGAGACGTTGACCTTGCCGTCCGAGTACACCGGCTCGGCCGTCGACTTGCCGGATGCGGTGCAGGACGCTCCGCCCGGTGTGGTCCACGCGGTCGTCAGCTGACCGAGTGCGTCGTACGTGAAGCACTGCTGGTCCGTGGTCCCCGTGCCGATCTTGTCCGAGACGGACAGGATGTTGCCCGAGGGGTCGTAGGCGTAGGCGCGCCTGCTCACCGTGTTGCCGGTGATCGTGGCCGTGTCGGTCGCGGTCTCCCGGACGAGCTTGCTGGTGAGCAGTTCGCCGGTGGACTCGTCGAAGGAGTTGTCCTGCCAGACCCGGTGGCCCACCTCGCCCACCGTGGAGCGCATCACCTGGCCGTAGGGCGAGTAGGACGTCTCGGAGACGTACCAGTCCTGGCCGGAGAGGGTGGTGGGGAGCCCGGCCTCGTTGTAGCGGGTGATGACGGACTCGGCGCTGAGGCCGCCCACCTCGGGGGTGGTGTACTTCTCCAGCTGACCGTCGTCGTTGTACGTGTAGTTGTACGTGTACTCGGTCTTGAAGCCGTCCGTGGTTGTGCCCGAGGTCGTGCCGTCGGGCAGCTTCAGCGTCATCGACGTCGGCTGGTAGTCGGCCGTGTAGCCGGCGACCGAGGACGTGTACGCCTTGCCGTCGGTGTAGCGGGTCGCCGACGCGAGCTGGCCCTTGCCACCGGGGGCGGAGTCATAGACGTACGACTGGACCGCGGTGCCCGAAGTCGCGCCCGCCGCGGTGAACTTGATCTCCGACACACGGTTGTAGCGCTCGTAACTGTAGGAGACCTTCTGCCCGAGGGCGTCCGTCGCCGTGTCCACCCGCCCGTAGGCGTCGTACGCGGTGTGGGTGGCGCCGGTGTCGGGATCGGTCGTGTCGGTGACGCGGCCCAGCGCGTCGTACTTCCAGGTGCGGGTGTGGCCCACCTCGTCGGTGGACGTGACCATGTCGCCGCGCAGGTCGTACGCGTATGTCGTGCTGATCGCGCCGGCCTCGGTCAGCGCCGTGTCGCTGTACGTGTCCTGCTGCACCGTACGGCCCAGCGCGTCCGTCCACACCCGGGAGCCGGGCGTGCCCTTCGGCTGACGGACGATCGTGTAGTCGAGGCCGTACTGGTAGCGGGTGCGGCGGTCCGTGGTCTTCACCGTCGAACTGCCGTCCACCGCATCCTCACCCGTCTGCGGGAAGGAGTGCTGGACGGGAGTGACGGTGAGGACGCGGCCCAGGCCGTCGTACGTGTAGGTCGTCGCGTTGGGGACGAGTGACTCGGAGACGGGGACGATCAGGTCGGTGCCGGGGTCACCGCCCATGTAGTAGGCGTTGCGGGTGAAGCTGACCTGACCCGCCGCGTTGTGGAAGGTGTCGGTGATCAGCTTGCCGCCGCCGACTGCCGGGGTCTGGGACTGGCGTTCGCGGCCCAGGCCGTCGTAGATCGTGGTCGAGGCGGTGTACACACCGTCGCCGAACGAACTACTGGGGTTGTCCTTGAGTGACTCGGTGACCACGGACACCGGCTTGCCGTCGGCCGTGTTGTAGCTGTAGCGCGCGGTCGGGTCGTCCGTGGCGGGCTGGGTCGGGTCCCAGGCTGCCGTCGTACGGCCCAGCGCGTCGTACTCGTACGACGTGGCGCGGCTGTTGGGGTCGCTCGAGGTCAGGGTGGCGCCGCGGCCGGGCTCCACCTTGGTGATCGTGACAAGGCCGGTTTCGACGCCGCTCTCGACCTTGGTGCCCTGGACCGTCTTGATCTCGTAGACCTGGCCCGAGGACGGTGTGTACGTGGTGGTGTTCGCCAGCCCGGTCGCGTCGGTGACCTTCGCGACCCGGCCGAACTCGTCGTATTCCGTGCGCGACTCGGGGGTGGCCGAATCCCAGACCGTACCCGCCGTCGCCGGCGTCACCGTCTTGGTGATCTGCCCCTTGGAGGGGGTGGCGGTGAGGGTTGTGGCGCTGTCGTAGAAGACCTGCGAACCCGACAGCAGCGTCGAAGCTGTCGCCGCCGTCAGATCGGTCGAACAGGTCGAGGTACCGGTCGTGGTGAGTGTCTGGCTGACCAGGCCGACCAGATAGACGCTGTCGACGGCACCGGAGTTGTTGTGTACGTACGACGTACGCGTGCATGACTCGTCGTTGGACTTCGCCACGTCGCCGAACTCACGAACCTCGGTCGGCAGACCGTAGGAGTCGTAGTCGGTCTCCGTCAGTGTGGTCCGCAGCGTCGCCGAGTCCCCCGGCCGGGTACCCGACGACTTGGTGACGGTCTTGACCTTGCCCAGGGTGACGCGCTCAGAGACCACGTCCGGGCCGTCCGTGCGATTCCGCGTAGCCAACCGCACCGGCGCATCCGGATAGTTGACCGTACGGGACAGCCAGCCCGACGTCGTGGCCGCACCCGAGTCGGGATACGTCAGCGACTCCGCGACCATCCCCGCGTACGCCTTGCGGTCGTCCGCGATGTCCGTGCCCGTGACGTCCTGGACCTTGAAGGAGCGCTTGACGTCGTCGCTGGAGTCCTTGGGCGTGCTGTCGTCCAGCACGTCGTCGCTCATGCCCCGGAAGTAGCGCGTCACCGACTTCGACGCCACGCTGCCGTCCGGTGCCGACGGGACGCCGGAGATCGTCGTGATCACCGGGTAGCCGCGCCAGTCGTCCCACGTGCGGGTCTTCGGGCGGGAGAACTCCGCCTGGTTCTTGGCCCACAGGGCGCCGACCGTCTTGTCGGTCGTGTTCGTGTCGTACTCGTACGTCGTCGTGACGTCCGTCGCGTCCGCGAGTTGCGGGTACTCCGTGATCGACTCGACCACGTACTTGTGGAACCACGAGATGCGCTTGTCGGTCAGCTCGCCGTCCGCGTGCCAGTAGGCCGGGTAGCAGCGCAGCGTGTTCTTGTCCGGTGCGGGGAAGTTCGCACCGGACGCACAGGCGTCCTCCGGTGCCTTGTACGTGACGTGGGTGCGGCCTCCGTACTCCGACACCACGTCCTGGATGCGCAGGCGGCCGAACAACGGGTCCGTGTCACCCGTGGCCTTCTTGACCCGGTTGGGCAGCACCAGCTTGTTGCGGCCGAAGATCACCGGGTTCAGGCGGTCGGTCGAACCGTCCACCGCGTAACCGGTACGGGTGATCGACTCCAGCCAGAGTGCCGTGTACTCGCCCGTCAGGCCCCAGGGGAACGACTGGGCGAGGCTCCAGGAGTCCACCTTCGAGAGGGCGGTGGTGCCGTACGTGTCGTCGTCGATGCCGCAGGCGTTGCGGGAGCCCGTGTCGTCGGCCGAGTTGTACTCGGTCAGCTTCACGCCCTGCTCGCGCTGGGCGCACGCCGTCACCGTCGCCAGGCGCTTGCGCGACCAGAACGTCGGGGCGTACGTCGAGCACTTCGCGTTCGTCTTGCAGGCCAGGTCTGCCGGCGTGTCGAACCATGGGCGGGTCAGGTACGACTGCTTCGAGTCGAAGCTCGTGGTGGAGCAGTCCCAGGTGTTGTCGCCGTCCTTCTCGAAGCAGCGCTCCTGGGCGGTGAACTTCATCCGGCCCAGCGGCTCGGTGGAGTAGAGGGTGTTCGCGCGCTGGCCGTAGTCGATGCGGGAGAGGTAGCCGGCGCGGTCGTACTCGACCGCCTTCGCCTCCTTGTTGTTCTTGGCGTAGGCGTTGGTCTCCTTGTGCCACCACAGGGACATCGCGTTGCCGTTGAGGTCGACGACGTAGTCGAGCTGGAAGCGCCAGCCCTGGTCGCAGAAGGAGTCCTCGAACTTGGTGGCGTGGCACGGGTCGGTGCTGTGGTTGCCGGCGACCGGCACGTTCAGGACCGACTTGGTCTCCTCCTTGCCGGAGGTCCAGCCCGGCAGGCGGTTCATGCCGAAGTAGTACTGGGTGCCGTCACTGGTGGTGACCCGCCAGAACTCCCCGTTGTTGTCACCGTTGTTGGAGGCGGCGATGCCGGTGATACGGGTGTAGTCGGCCGAAGTCAGCAGCTCCACACGGGTGTTGTCGCCGCGCGAGGTCTTCCACACATCGTCGTCGTCATCGAAGACCAGCTCGGTCGTCGTGCCGTTCAGCGTCAGGACCGCGTTGTTCGAGCCCCAGCACTGGTCGCCCGTGAAGTGCTTGTCGTTGTTCGCGTCGGCGGTGTCCGCCGCGCAGCCCACGAACGTGCGGGTGATCGCGCCCGGGTTGTAGTCCCAGCCCTCGCCGATCCAGGACACCTGGTTGTTCGTGCCTGACGTACGGCCGTCAGACGATTGCGAGTTGTAGCTCAGGGTTACGTTCGGGGACGGGCCGGACGGGACCTGCGGGCCCGCCATCGTGTACGCGTACGTGAACGCGCCCGACGAGCCGCCCTGCGACCACGTGCCCGCCGAGGACAGCGGGGTCGCGGCGAAGTCGCCGCCGGAGCCCGCGCCGTAGGAGGTACCGACCAGCAGGCCGCCCGCGGAGTCGGCCACCTGCTGCACGCCGGACTGGCTCTCGCCGCGCCACACCGCCGAGTTGACCGAGCCCTTGTCGGTGCTCGCGGCCGTGGAGGCGCTCGTCGACGTGGCCGTGGACACCGAGGCCAGGGCGGCGGTGTCGACGGTCAGGTTGAGCAGGGTCTCCTGAATGTCCTTGGTGGTGTCGGTGGAGTCGGAGGTCTCGTCGGTCGCGCCGTCCTCACCGGGGTCCGCCTCCGAGCCGGAGTCGTCGCCGCCCGCGTCGACCGAGACGGTCACCTCGTCGGTGGTGCGCTCGACCGCGGTGGTCACCGGGATGCCCGTCGAGCACGCCTCTTCCTCCGGCGTCGTCGCGTAGCAGGCCGGCATCAGGGCGAAGGACAGGCGGTCCAGCCACTGCGCGCTGTACGTCTCGGCGAAGCGGGTCGCGTCGATCTGGATGACCGCGTCACCGGTGGCGGTGTCGGGGGCGTCGACCTGGAGCAGCACGCCCTGCGTACCGGCGGCCACCGCGTCGGCCTCGGGCTCGACCGTGACGTTCCAGGCACCCTCGAGGGAGTCGGCCTGGGCCTGCGTCGCGTCCGTGGGCGCGGTGACGCCGACGGTCAGCGTGCCGTCGGTGGAGGCGGCGACCGGCTTGGGCGTGCCGCCCGCGGTGACGTCGGCGACCGGGGCGGTCACGTCGACGGCCTCGGGGACCTGGACCACGGCCGCCGGGGTGTAGTCGGTCAGCTTCTCCAGCGCGGGCGCTTCGAGCTGCTCCAGCTTGTCGGTCTTGGTCTCGTCGACCGGGACGGCGTCCGTCGCCTGGAGGTCGTCCAGCTCGACCGTCGTACGGGCGTCGTTGTCGGGGCCGAACGCCACAGCGCCCTGCAACGAGGCGACGTTGAGGGCGAGGAAAACGGCGGCGACGACTCCGAGTCGCGCTCTTCGGCGGAACAGCCGATCACGTGGTGATCTCTCCGTCAGCCAACCTTTGCCGCACCACGACAAGCCCCCGCGCATGGCGGACCGACCTTTCCCCGTTTCCCCGTATCACCGTGCCGCACGCCATCCAGAAAACGTCCGAGTCACCGGGTGACGGAAACGTTCAGAGCGATGGCACATGGTGATCAATGACGGGATGAAATTGACGCCTCGTGAAGATCCGCGTCAAGGCCGGATAAGTTTGTGTTAGCTATGTCACGCCCCAAAAACTGACAAAGAACAGCAAAGAATCGCCATACCCCTCAGTCACTTACACCCCTCCTACTCCCGGGCTTCACAGGGGTGTTGATCTCGCCGGGGTGGCTTGCACATACTCCACACGTCCAAAACGGGGGGTCGTGCGTTCAAGCCTGACCCAAGGACAACGGGAGAAGGGTCCCTTGAGCGACCACGACAGTCATGACATTGCACCAACGCCCCCTGACAGACGGGGAGTTCGACGCGGCGTCGCCGCCGCGGTCGCCCTCGCGCTGCTGGCCGGCGGTGCCACCGTCCTGGCCCTGCGCGACGACGGGCCGGCCACGGAGAGGTCGCCCGCGGCGGGCGCGAAGGCCAAGGCGGCGAAGAGCGAGGTCAGCGCCGAGGACGCGGCTCAGAAGAAGGCCCGTAAGACCGGCAAAAAGGTCGAAGTGGCCGCGCTGACCGACGAGTTCTCCCAGACGTTCGCCAATCCCGACGGCTCCTTCACCTACACGGCCTCCGTCGCGCCGGTACGGGCGAAGAACGCCCGGGGGAAGTGGGCGCCGGTCGATGTCTCGCTGCGCGAGGAAAAGTCCGGGTGGACCACCGCAAACAGCCCGTATCCCGTCACTTTCACTTCGGGGGACTCGGACTTCACCCCGTCCACAGGAAACTCACAAGTAAACAACGCGAGTTTTTCCGGTAAAGGATCGGCAAATCATGCGGCCTTCACCACTACTGCCAGGGCGAACGGCTCGAATTCCTCAGGTGAATTCCAGGTAAACGGCACGCATTCCGCCGACACCGTCGCCGATGACGCCGAACCCGCCTGGACGCCGCTCCTGACGATGTCCGCCGAGGGCCACGAGATCCAGGTCGAGTGGCCGGGCGGGCTCCCCGAGCCGGTCGTCGAGGACAACAGGGCGCTGTACGAGGGCGTGCTGCCGGACGTCGACCTGATGCTCACCGCACGCGACACCGGGTACACCCACGTCCTGGTCATCCACACCCCGGAAGCCGCCGCCGCGCTGGCCGCCGACCCGCCCCGCTACCGCTTCACCTCGCCCACCCTCGCCTTCTCCCTCGACCCGTCCACCGACGTCGTGCACGGCAAGGACAAGGACGGCAACGAGGTCTCCGTCTCGCCCACCCCGTTCCTGTGGGACTCGGCGGGCACCCACGACACCGACACCCCGGCCACCGACCCGGACGCCGGCACCGGCAGCAACGAGGACACCGAGGACGTCGAGGCCTGGACCTCGGAGGCGGACGAGTCCGCCGAGGCCAACCCGGAGGACGGTGCCGGGAGTTCCGGAAGTTCGTCGGACGACTCCGACTCCCAGCTCGCCGGCGCGGACATCGACCCCGCCGCCTACGCCCTCCCGGCCGCCGCCGCGAACGAGACCCTCGCGCTGCCCGCCGTGAACGGCCCCGGCGAGGGCGCGCACGCCACCACCGCAGGGGCATCCCTGAACCAGGTCAGCCGCGTCCTGACCATCGACCCGCCGAGCGACTACCTCGACCGGACCGGTGCCAAGGCCCCGGTGTACCCGCTGTTCCTGGACCCCTCCACCACCGCCACCCGGTCCAACTGGACCACCGCCTACAAGAAGTTCCCCAGCTCCAGCTTCTACGACGGCGCCAACTACAACCAGGACACCAAGGAAGCCCGCGTCGGCTTCGAGCGGGACACCTGGGGCACCGCCCGGTCGTTCTTCAAGCTCAAGCTCCAGAAGAACATCAAGAACGCGGACGTCTCCAGCGCCACCCTGAAGGTCCTGGAGACCCACTCCTGGTCGTGCAGCAAGCGCACGATGCAGGTGTGGCGCACCGGCACTTTCTCCAGCTCGACCACCTGGAACAAGCAGCCCAGTTGGAACCGGAAGATCACCTCGAAGTCGTTCGCGTACGGCTGGAAGTCCAACAGCTCCTGCCCCGACACGAACGTCAACTTCACCGTGACCTCGCTGGCCCAGGAGGCCGCGGACAACGGCTGGACCTCCTTCAACATCGGTCTGGTGGCCTCGACCTCCTCCTCCGCGCCGACCGGCTCGGCGTCGAGCCTGGAGACGGACACGTACTCCTGGAAGAAGTTCAAGGCCGAGGGCGAGGGCTCGCCGTCGGTGGCCATCACCTACAACCGCAAGCCCGGCCTGCCGACCTCGGTCACGATGAGCCCCGGCTACTGCGACACCAGCGCGTCGCCCTACATCAGCCTCGGCAAGACCGTTCCGACGATCAGCGCCAAGGCCACCGACCCCGACAGCGACCTGGCCAAGCTGGAGTTCGAGGTCTGGCGCGAGGGGTCGTACGAGGCCACCCACAAGTACTTCTCCGACTCGGTGGACGACGGCGAGACCGCCTCGGTCAAGCTCAGCTCCGACAAGTTCACTCTGGCCAACACCTACAGTACGTGTGGCGGGTGCGGTCCTGGGACGCGAAGGTCAGCAGCGCCTGGTCGCCCACGAGCGGCGCCGGGCTGTGCCGCTTCGCCTACGACAGCGATCTGCCCGACTCGCCCACCAACGTCACGTCGACGCAGTTCCCCGCCGACACCGAGAACGACAACAACGGCGAGGTCTGGTCCACGGTCAAGTTCGGTACCGCCGGTGACTTCACCTTCACCAAGGGCGCCGACACCGACATCGTGAAGTTCGTCTTCTCCGTCAACAACACCACGTACAACTACTACGCCTGCGCGGGCACCAAGCAGGGCACGGGCGCGGCGACCTGCACCACCGCCATCACCTCGACGGAGAACTACACCGGGTTCCAGCCCCCGGCGGCCGGCCCCAACACCCTCTACGTCAAGGCCGTCGACTCGGCGGGCAACATCTCGCCGAACCCGTACAAGCACACCTTCTACGTCACCCCGCGCCCGACCGCCGACGCCGCCGGAGACCTCAACGGCGACGGTTCCCCGGACTACGCGCACGTGACCGCCGCCGGGAACCTCTGGATCAACACGACGGACCAGAACGGCAAGTGGAACGTCAGCTCCTGGGGCACCCACGACAACGGGACGCTGCTGCGGGACGCGGGCACCGCCCCGCACATCTGGAACGCCGACAGCGTGGCCCCCGCGTACGCGCTGGTGACCCACAACGGCGACTTCGCGCCCGGCGACGGAGTCACCGACTGGGTGATCCGCACCCCCGACAACCGGCTCTTCATCTACCCCGGTGACGGCTACGGCGCCGTCAACGTCAGGGAACGCGTCGAGGTACGGCTGCCCGCCAACATGCCCGCCCCGTCCACCTGGTCCGAGATGAAGGCGGCCGGCGACCTCACGGGCGACGGCCGGCCCGAGCTGTTCGTCGCGGGCGGGGTCAACGGCGCCGAGCTGTGGATCCTCTCCGGCTACACGGGCGGCGCCTTCACCACCGCCACCCAGATGACCACCACGTCCTGGGCCGACCGGGACTTCGTCGCCATCGCCGACTACAACGGTGACAAGGCGATGGACATGACGTACCGGTCCGCGGCGGGCAACATCGTGCTGCGCAAGGGCATCCTCGGCAGCGACGGGGTGAGCACGGTCCTCAGCAGCCTGGGCACGTCGGCCGGCAGCCTGGACGGCGACGACGTCTACGGCGCCACCACGTTCACGGTCGCCAACCACCCGCTGGTGTACGGCAGTCCGGACCTGACCGGCGACGGCATCCCGGACATGATCGCGACCAACACCGCCGGCGCCCTGCTCCTGTTCGCGGGCACCGCCACCGCCAACGACGCGTCCCCGGACACGCTGGACGCGGACGGATGGACGACGGTGAAGCGACTGGGCTGACCCTCACGGGTAAACGGCCGAGGGGCCCTTCCGTCCAGTACTCCGGTACCGGACGGAAGGGCCCCTCGTCGTTCGACTACGGGTGTACGTCAGCCAGCCGGCGTCGCCGACACCGTCGAGGCCGTCGCCTCGCCCTTCGCCAACGGCCACTCCTCGTGCAACTCCCCCAGCGGAATCCGGTGCTGGAAGATCGGCGTGCCGAAGATGGTCAGCTGGATCTGGAGGGCGCCGGAGAGATCCACGCCCCCGTACAGCGCCCAGGAGCCGCTCACCGACCCCGTCCCGTCGCTCGACCCCTCCGCGACCGCGTCCGCCTCCACGCGGAGATACGGGGCGAGGTCGGCGCTGACACCGACGGTGCCGTACAGACCGATCGACGCCTCGGCACCCAGCGACGCCTTGACGTCACCGGTCGCCGTGACGTTCACGTCCAGCGGTGTGCCCGTCATCGCGGACTCGCTCACCGGCGTCCAGCCCTTGCTCCAGGAGAAGGTGCCGCCGACGCGGAAGTCGCCCTTGAGGTCCTGCTCGACGTCGACGGTCACCGTGCCGTCGGCGTCGACCTGGAAGTAGCAGACCAGGTCGAGGTTGACGACGATCGGGACCGGTCCCGCCTGGATCACGGGGTCGGCGTGCAGCTGCGCGAAGGGAATGCGCAGCGGCTTGCCGTCGGTCGTGGTGGTCCCGGCCGCGCGGCCCTTCAGCGACCACTGCGAGGCCCAGTCACCGGTCAGCCCGAGGAAGGCACCGCCGGGCGCCGAGCCGGTCCCGCTGCCGGAACCGTCGTACGAGAAGGCGACCTCGGGCGCGAGCTGGACGAAGCCCTCCACGGAGGCCGCCGCCGAGGCGGGAGCGCCCTCGGCCGTGGCGATCGCGGCGCCCACGTCGATCCGCAGGCTGCCCAGCGGCAGCTTGGCGCCCTCGGGGCCGAAGGTGAGGTCGCCGGTCTTCGCCCAGGAGACCTTCACACCCTCGACGAGCGGCTCGACCTCGATGGCGGCCGGGTCCACCGGAACCTCGCCCTCGGCCTTGGACTCACCGAGTACGGAGCTGAGTTCGGCGGCCTTGGTGATGACCTCCGTACCGCCGCTGACGTCCGCACCGACGACCTTCGTCACCTCGGCCAGCAGACCGTCCGGGGCACCGGGAGCGGGCGCACTGGCGATGACGTCACCGACGGCCACGGGGGCGGCGGTCGTCTCCGACGCGGAGGGCGAGGGTGAGGTGGCGGAGGGAGAGGTGGCGGAGGGGGATGCGGGCGAAGAGGGGGTCACGGTGGCCGACTTGGCGGCGATGACCGCCCGCCCGCTCTTCCTGTCGTACGAGGCGACCTTGAGCGACGACTTCCGCGCCGCGGCGCCCGCTTCCGTGGCGTCCTGGGTGGCCAGGGCGGTCGGTGCGGACTTGCCCAACGGGGCTTGTACGACGGCGAGTTGTTCCGGTGTCGCGGTGGCGGCCGGGGTCTCGGCGGCAGCCGCGCCCGCACTCTCCGCGTCCGTCGACGAGCTTGCGGAGCAGCCGGTGGTGAGCAGGGCGGCGACGGTGACGGACGCCAGTAAGGCATGTCTGGTGAGCTTGTGCACGCGTGGGGGTCCTCGGGATCGAGTTGATCGAACTGGGGGACGGGGCACGGGGGTTGGTGCGGAACACGAATGGTTACCCCTCAGTAGCCACGCATGAGCATGCCAGCCCCACGCACCCCCCGAGGCACGTTTCCTTCACTTTCTTCACATCACACGCCGGTGATGTGGATCACTCCCCGGCTCACTGTTCGCCGTCGAGGCGGTACTGCTCGGACTGCACCAGATACATCCGCCGGAACAGTCCCGGCCCCTCGCCCTCGGTCCTCATCAGGTCGTCGAACGTGCCGTGTTCGGCGACCCGGCCCCGTTCCAGAACGTAGATCTCGTCGGCGTGCCGGACGCTGTGCAGCCGGTGGGTGATCAGGATGATCGTCTGGCCCGCCGCCGCGAGGCTGCGGATCTGGTTGAACACGCGCTGCTCGGTCTCCGCGTCCAGGGCACTGGTCGGTTCGTCGACGACCAGGATGCGGGCGTCGCGGTGCCGGGCGCGGGCGATGCCGAGGCGCTGCCACTGGCCGCCGGAGATCTGGTGGCCCCCCTTGTAGCCACGGGCGAGGAGGGTGTCCCAGCCCCGGGGCAGGGCGGCGATGGTCTCGTCGGCGCCCGCGTACTCGGCGGCGGCGTGCAGGAGTTCGTCCTCGTGCGGGGCGTCGGGGCGGCCGATGGCGACGTTGACGCGGGCGGTGAAGGGCCAGCGGTAGAAGTCCTGGGCGACGACCGCGATCCGGTCGAAGAGGTCGGTGCGGTCCAGCTCGGTGGAGTCGAGCCCGTCCCAGAGGATGCGGCCGGCGTCGGGCGCGTACAGCCCGCACAGCAGCTTGGCCAGGGTCGACTTCCCGCTGCCGTTGTTGCCGACCAGCGCGACGATCCGGCCGGTGGGGATGGTGACGTTCACGGCGTCGAGGGCGGGTTCGCTGGCTGTGCCCGGGTAGGTGAAGGAGACGTTCTCGAAGCGGATGGAGTCGATGTGGGCAGGCAGCCGGACGCCCGTCTCGGGGATGAGCCGCCGGTCCGCCTCCTGGCACAACCGCTCCAGATCAGCCACGAACAGGCTCTCCTCGTACAGGTAGTTGAGCTGGACGACGAGCGCCTCCAGGTTGGCGGACCCGGTCCGGATGGCGATGACGGCCGTACCGGCGACAGCGAGATCCATGGCCCCGGTCCACAACAGCAGCCCGAGCACGCCGTACGCACCGGCGGTCGTGATGCCCGTCCACCCGGAGGCGATCAGCCCGGTGCGGGCGGCCAGCGAGGCGAGCCGGGTCTGTTCCCGCTCCCCCGTCTCGGCCATGGTCCGGAAGTGCCGCAGCAGAAACGGCCCGATGTTGTGCACCCGCACCTCGGGCGCGGCCTCGGTGTCGATCAGCAGCCGCGCCAACAGCTGCCCCGCGCGGGCGTGTTGGACCCAGGTGTGGAAGGAGACGTACCGCCGGCGGGCGATGGTCAGCGCGCTCCACGCACTGGGCAGCGTCATCAGCGCGAGGAGCGGCAGCAGGGCCGGATGCAGCACGGTGAGCACACCGGCGGCGGCGATCAGCGCGATGGTCGCGGTCATCACGGACGTACAGAACCGGATCATGCGCCGCGCGGACTCGGCGCCCCACTGGGCGGAGTCGAGCAGCTTGTGGAACTCCTCGTCCTCGACGGCGGCCAGCTCCACCCGGGCCACCCGCTCCAGATACTCCTCGGTCGCCACCCGGAACACCTTGGGCTCAAGGCGCCCGGTCCCGGCGGTGGACGCGGACCGTAACAGCGCCCCGACGAGCGCGGCGACCGCGACGACGACCAGCGCCGGTACGGCGTCCCGCAGCCGGTCGGCGGTGTCGCCGCCGCCGAGCAGCTGGGCGAGCACCCGGCTGACGGCCACGAGCCCGACGGCCTGCGCCACTCCCCCGCCCAGCTCGGCGACGGCGACCCGGCGCAGGGCGCGCGGGTCGGCGCGGTGGGCGAGCCTGATGGTGGCGCCGATCAGCCGGGGCATCCGCGCGACCATGGTCCGCAGCCCCAGCTCCAGAAACGACCCCTGATGCTGGTTGAACCCCATGTCGTACCGCAACGGCCCCCCGAACAACAGCCGTTCGGACTCGGAGACACCGTCGGAACCGGGGTCGTCCTCGGCCGTCTTCTCCGTACGTTCGTCACGCGTCGTCATCCGAGTGGGTCCCCCTTGGCAAGCCGGTCGAGTCGCGCCCACGCGGCCCAGGCGTATGGGTCACGCCCAGTTCTTCCCGCGCCGTGGGCGTGGCGCACTCGTTCTCGGGCCTGCCGTGCTCCGCTCGCCGCCCCGCCACCACCAGCCCCACCGTCACGCACACCGACCCCGCCGCCATCGCCGTCATCGCCGCGCCCGGAGACGTGAGTTGGGCGATCGTGCCCGCCAGGGCCGCGCTCACGCCCTGCATCGTGAGCATGCCGGCGGAGTGCAACCCCAGGGCGTGGCCGGAGAGTTCGGGCGGGGTGAGGGACATCAGGCGTTCCTGCTGGACGAGACTGGCGCCGTAGCCGACCGAGGCCACGCAGACCGTCAGCGCCGCCACCCACGCCCCCGGGCCGAAAGCGAAGAGCAGGTTCGGCACGGCCAGCAACAGCAGGAGCGGTACGGCCAGTTGGCGGCGCACCCGGGGCGGCACGAACCGGCCGACCGTCACGTCCCCGATCAGCATGCCCAGGGCCGCGCAGGCGAAGAGGGTGCCCGCGGAGCCGGGGTCGTAGGAGACGTACAGGGACTCGACGCCGACGACCAGGCCGTTGGGGATCCAGAGGCCCAGGTAGGTCAGCCTGCGGGGGCGGGCCGACCACAACTGGGCGTTCGTACGCCAGGTTTGGGCGATCGACGGGCGGCCGGAGAGGCGGGGCGGGCGGCGGGTCAGGCCCAGGCGGGTCACCAGAGCGCCCGCCAGGTAGAGGGCCGCCGAGGTGAGGAGCGTGGTGCGGGGCGAGAGGGTCGCCACCAGGACACCGCCCGTCGCGAAACCCGCGATCTGCATCAGCCCGTTCATCATGTTGAAGACCGAACGCCCCAGCAGATAGCCCTCCTTGGCCAGGATCTCGTTCAGCAGACCCCAGCCGACGCCCGCCCCCAGCGACGCGATCAGCCCCATGACGAACAGCAGGGCGAAGAGCGCGCCGACCGGCAGACCCGGGGTCGCCATCGCCGCCGTGCCGAGCGCGAAGGCCAGCGCGATGCCCGTCAGGGTCGCGCGCGGGGGCAGGCGGTCGGAGGCCGAGAGGAGGGTCGTCGCGCCCACCACCTGGGCGAGTTGGGGGCCGAACATGCTCAGCGCGGAGAGCAGGGGCGAGCCGGTGGCGCGGTAGGTGAGGGTGGCGAGGGCCAGGCCGCCGATCGTCGAGGCGGCCGTTCTGAGGGCCGTGGAGAGGAAGAGGGGCGTGAATTCGGGCGTGCGGAAGAGGGCGGAGTAGCTGCGCATGCGGGGAGTCTGCGAGGGGCGTCCGGCCCTCGTTATTGTTTCGCGCACACGCGAAACATCCCCTCCCCCGGACACCGACGGAGGTACTGGCATGGGCTGGTGGCAGGTCGACGCCGACACCCTCGCCCGCAGCCGGTTCGTCGTCTCGCCCCTCGCCGAGACCTTCGCGAGCCTGCGGCTGCTGCACCTCGGGGCGGCCTCGCACCCCGGCGAGCGCGCCTGGCTGACCGCCCATCTGCCCGCGTACCGCCACCGGCTCGCGCACGACCCCACCACCGCCCTCCTGGTCCGCGCCGGCCTCGGCCACACCTGGACCGCCGACTTCCTCACCCCCACCCCCCGGTACGGCGAGACGTTCGAGGAGGCCGTCGCGCGCATCCGTACGACCGCCCCCGCCCTCGCCCGCGACCACCTCACCCGCTCCCACCCCGGCCCGCTCCCCGCCGCCCTCGCCGACCGGGACGACCTTCCGGAACGCGCGGCGACTCTCCTCACCTCCATATGGGAGGACGCCGTACGCCCGTACTGGGACCGCAGACGCCGGATCCTCGAAGCCGATGTGGTCGCGCGGACTGCGCGGGTCGGGCAGGTCGGCTGGGCGGCCGTCCTGGACGCGCTGCGGCCCGGCACGCGCTGGCTCGGCGGCGACCGGCTCCAGATCAACCTGTACGCGAACCCGCCCCGCGAGATCGCCGGCGCCGAGCTGGTCTTCGTACCCGTGACGCCGAAGGCCGGGTGGGTGGCGTGGGAGGAGCCGGAGCGGTACGCCGTGATCTACCCCTGCGCGGGGGTGCTGGCCGAGCACCGCGACGGGCGTACGGCGCCGTCCGCCGCTCTCGGGGCGCTCCTCGGGCCCGCCCGTAGCACCGTGCTCGTACTCCTGGACTCACCCCGCAGTACTACCCAGCTGACCGCCCTGACCGGGCAGACCCTCGGCTCCGTCGGCCGCCACCTGCGCGTACTGCTCGACGCCGGGCTGGTGGAGCGGCGGCGGGCGGGGCGGTCGGTGCTGTACTCGCGTACGGCGGCCGGTGAGGTCTTGGTCAAGGCTTCGGGGGCGGGGCCCGGGCCCGACACCTACCGGAGTTAGCATCCGCTTATGACCACTGACGCCACTTCCCCTTCCTCCGACTCCCCCCTCGCCGTCGAGATCGGTGCCCTCACGGGCGGTTCCGCGGACCTCGCCCAGTACACGGGCAAGGCCGTCCTCGTCGTCAACGTCGCCTCCAAGTGCGGTCTGACCCCGCAGTACGCGGGCCTGGAGAAGCTCCAGGCCCGCTACGCCGAGCAGGGCTTCACCGTGCTCGGGGTGCCCTGCAACCAGTTCATGGGCCAGGAGCCCGGCAGCTCCGAGGAGATCGCCGAGTTCTGCTCGGCGACGTACGGCGTGACCTTCCCGATGACCGAGAAGATCGAGGTCAACGGGGACGCCCGGCACACCCTGTACGACCGCCTCGTCGGTTTCGCCGACGGCGAGGGCCACACCGGCGACATCCGCTGGAACTTCGAGAAGTTCCTGATCGGCCGCGACGGCCGGGTCGTCGCCCGCTTCTCCCCGCAGACCGAGCCGGAGACGGCGGAACTGGTGGGCGCCCTGGAGAAGGCCCTCGGCTGACCCTCGCGACACAACCGGGTTGACCTTGTCCCTGGGGCAAGGGCGAACGTCCTGTGTCACCGGGCCGACCGTGCCCGGTGACGGAGGATGTCGGAGTGGACGTGAACGGGGACGACGAGCTGCTCACCATCGGCGCGTTCGCCGCCCGGGCCCGGCTCTCGGCCAAGGCCCTGCGGCTGTACGACCGGCTGGGGCTGCTCGCCCCGGCGCACGTCGACGAGGCGAACGGCTACCGCTACTACCGCGCGGCGCAGACCGAACGCGCCCGCCTGGTGGCCCTGCTGCGCCAGCTGGACATGCCGCTCGCCCTGATCGGCGAACTGGTGGAGCTGGTCGAGCGGGACGGACCGGCCGCCGCCGACCGGCTCGCCGCCTACTGGGCGGACGCCGAGGCACGGCACGCAAGCCGGCGCACCCTGACCGACTACCTCCGTGGACGACTGTCCGGGAGGAGCAACGAGATGGACGAGTTGTACGGGAAGTTCGCGGTCGAGACGGTGGACGTACCCGAGCGGGTGGTGCTGACGGAGACGCGGCACACTCTCGCGGATGAGTTGCCCGCGTGGATCGGGGCGTCGCTCGGGCGGCTGGAGGCGGGCGCCCGGGAGTGCGGGGGTGTGACGGCGGCGCCGTTCGTCGTCTACCACTCCGAGGTGTCCATGGAGAGCGACGGTCCGGCCGAGGCGTGCGTCCCGGTCGCCGACGAGGCCGCCGCTCGGGCCTGGGCCGAGGCGCACGGGCGGGGCCGGGGGACGGCGGTACGGGTGGAACCGGCCCGGCGGCTCGCGTACACGCGGATCAGCAAGGCTCAGGTGGCACATCCGCAGATCATCGCCGCGTTCGAGGCGGTGGAGCGGTGGATGTCGGAGCAGGGGATCGAGGCGACGGGGCCGTGCCGCGAGGTGTACTTCGCGGACTGGGAGGCGGCGGGGCCGGACGACGCGGTGTGCGACATCGCGTTTCCCGTCCGACCCTGAAGACTGTGCCGGAGATGTCCTGAAGGGCGCGGCCGGAATTATCCGGTCGCGCCCGCCCGGGAACCGTCTCAAGCTGATGGGGCTCTATTCCGTCATGCCCCGGTCACCACCTGGTCACATGGGGCCCTGTCAGCCAACTCCCGGGGGACGGTTAGCGTCTACCCCTGAAAGACCTCCACCGGACAGACACCTGCCAGTCACGTGCGCGCGCCCGAGCCGAACCGAAACGGAATTGCAGTGGCCTTTGCCGAGCTGACCCCACGCAGACCTGCCATGCGCGCCGACAAGCCCACGCAGGCACGTGAGGTGTGGCACGAGCGCCACCGGGTCGCCCTGACGGTCACCGCCTGTGCGGTGCCGCTGTACTTCGTGTGGTGGGCCGTGTTCGCGACCGGCGGCGGCGACCTGGCCGCCCAGGTGGCGTGGGCCGAGTTCGCGAAGATGTACCCGGGTTCCGCATACAACCTGTTCTGGTACGGCGGTCTGCACGCGGCCAACTACAGCCTGATGTCCCCGTACCTGATGGCCGCCATAGGGGTCGTCGCGACCACCATGCTGTCCGGGGTCACGGCCACGGTCCTCGGCGCGGAACTCGTCGCGCGCACGGGCGTGCGCAAGCCGCTGTGGCCGGCCATGGCGGTCGGCTTCTCGCTGTGGTGCCAGGTGATCTCGGGGCGTTCGACGTTCGTGCTGGGCACCGCCTTCGCCATGGCGGCCGTGCTCGCGGTGGTGAGCGGGCGCAGCGCCCGGCATCTCGGCGCCGCCGCCCTGTGCGCGACGCTGGCCACCACCGGCAGCCCGGTCGCCGGCCTGTTCGTCCTCGTCGTCGGCGCCGCCTACTTCCTGTCCCGCGACTGGGGCCGGGCCGCGGCCCTGCTGGTGCCCCCGGTGGCCGTCGTGGGCGTGACGACGCTGCTGTTCCCGTTCGAGGGCGAGCAGCCGATGCCGTTCGCCCGTATATGGCCGCCGGTCGTGCTGTGCGCGATCGTCGTCCTGACGGCCCCGAGCGCCTGGCGCACCCTGCGGCTGGGCGCGGCGGTGTACGCGGCCGGCGTGGTCCTCTGCTATCTGATCCCGACCCCGATCGGTACGAACGTCGAGCGGCTCTCGGAGCTGGCGGCCCCGGCGACGCTGCTCGCGATCATGATGTACCGCACCGAGCGGCGGGCCGGGGCGGGTGCGGGTGCCACCCCGGCTGTCGCGCCCCGGCTGCCCCTGCCCTGGTTCACGGCTCGGCGGCGCATGGTGGCCCTGGGGCTCGCCATGGCCGTCGCCGTGAGCTGGCTGTCCGGCAAGACGATCGCCGACATCGTCACCAACACCACGGTGCCGGAGTGGGCCGTGAAGACGGACGGTGTCGTGAACGAGCTGAAGCGGCTGGGCGCCGAGCAGACCCGTGTCGAGGTCGTCCCGGCCCGCGACCACCGCGAGGCCGCCATCCTCGCCCCGTACATCAACATGGCCCGTGGCTGGAACCGGCAGGCCGACGTCGAGCGGGGCCGGCTCTTCTACGAGGGCCACGGCGGCACCGAGGAGCCCGAGGGCGGCTTCTCCGCCTCCGCCTACAAGGCCTGGCTCTCCCAGTGGGCGGTGGGCTTCGTCGTCCTCGTCAACGGCGAACCGGACGGCCCGGCGAAGCTGGAGCACGCCCTGGTGTCCAGCGGGCCGAGCTATCTCCAGCCGGTCTGGGAGGACGCCAACTGGAAGATCTACCGGGTCAAGAACGCGACCCCGCTGGTCGACAAGCCCGCCTCCGTGGTCAGCGCCGACGGCGCCAACCTCGTCGTCCGGATGCCGAAGGCCGGCGAGGTGACCGTACGGATCGCGTACTCGCCCTGGCTGTGGGCGGAGAACGGCTGTCTGACGGACGAGGGCGAGTTCACCAAGCTGACCGTGGAGCAGCCCGGCGACATCCGGATCAGCTCCGCGTACGGCGGGCCGTCCCAGGAGACGACGTTGCAGTGCGAGAAGGAAGAAAAGGAAGAAAAGGAAAAAGAGGACGCGAAGAATTAGCGGGGACACAGAGGAGCGCCCGCCCCCTTCGTACGACGGGGGCGGGCGCTCCTCTGTGTGGGTGGTCCGTACGGTTGCTCAGCCGACCCGCGTCAGCTTCTTGTCGAAGCCGGGCTCGGCCAGGTCCGTCTGGAGCTGCACCGGTACCTTCACCGCGCCGCCGCTGCTGTCGCCCACGGTGAGGGTGCCCACCGTGGTGCCCGCCTTGGCGGAGTGCGGCAGGTCGTCGGCGGCGGCGAAGGACAGCTCGACCTTCATCCCGGCCCAGCCGACCGCCGCGACGTCCTTCGACAGCACGACCGGCGTGTGCCCGCCGAGCCCGTCGTCGACGTACCCGACGACGTCGCCCTTCTTCAGGATCTTCGACGAGAGCAGCGCGTCCCGGGCGGCGATCATCGCCGTCTTGCTGACCGCGTTGACGGTGTCGATGATCGGCGCCGTGTGCTGGCCGAGGATCGTGCCGACGACGGTGACCGTCTCGCCGCCGACCTCCTTGGTGGCGGCGAAGAGCAGGTTGCCGCCGGCCGCGGTGGTGGTGCCGGTCTTGATGCCGATGGCGCCGTTGTAGGGGACGAGACGGTTGTAGTTGTCCCACTTCTTGCCCGTGGGGTCGTACCAGACCGGCAGCTTGGTGATGTCCACGAAGGCCGGGATCTTCACCAGCTCGTTGCCCAGTTTCACCTGGTCCTCGGCGGTGGAGACGGTGGTCTCCTTGAGCCCGGAGGCGTCGGTGTACGTGGTGTTCGTCATCCCGAGTTCCTTGGCGGTGTCGTTCATCTTCTTGATGAACGCCGTCTCGGTCCCGGAGTCCCAACGCGCCAGCAGACGGGCGATGTTGTTCGCCGACGGGATCATGATGGCCGAGATCGCCTGCTGCTCGGTGAGGACGTCACCCGCCTTCACGGTGGTGAGGGTGGACTCGCCGTCCTTCCAGTAGCCGGCCTCCTTCTCCGCGAGCGCGTCCACGGTGATCTTCGGACCCGCCGCGCCGGACTTCAGCGGGTGGCTCTTGAGGATGACGTACGCGGTCATGGCCTTGGCGACCGAGCCGATGGCGACGGGCTTCTGCTCGCCGAACTTCCCCATCGTCCCGATGCCGTTGACGTCCATCCAGCCCTGCCCCTCGGACGGCCACGGCAGCGCGGCGGCCTCCCCGTCGAAGGTGTAGGAGTCCTCGGCGGTCAGCGTCAGCTCGGGCGTCGGCAGCGGACGCACCGCCTGTACGACTGCAAAGACGATCGCCAGCAGGACGACCAGCGGCGTCCAGATCTTGATCCGGCGCGCGATCGTCCGCACCGCGGTGTTCGGGGGCGGCGGCGTGTTCGTCAGCTCCGCGAGCAGATCCAGCGGCGGCAGCGGAGGCAACGGCTGCTGCGTCGTCCGCTCGGGCCCGACCTGCGGGATCGCGGCGGTGGCATCGGCGACGGGCACCTTGGGCGGCTGGGCGGTGGGCGCCTTCGCCGGTTCGACGGCGGGCGGCGCGGCGGGCGGCGGCTTCCGGGTGGCCGGGTCCTCCAGCTGCCTCAGGGCTACGAATTTGCTGGTGCGCTCAGCAACGGACTCACCGTTGGCATCCTTGGCACCCGCGCCGGCCTTGGCACCCGTGTCGCTCGCGTCGCTCGTGTCGCTCGTGGACTTCCCGGCCGCCCTGGCCGCGACATCGCCCAGCTTGAGCATCGTCGTCGGCTGGTCGACGGGGGGTGCGACGGGCGGGCGTACGGCCTTGAAGATGGCGGTGGGCTGGTCGACGGGGGGGTTGCCGACGGGAGGCTTGGAGGGCGGGTCGTCGTCGGCATTCGGGGCGGGGGCCGGGGCAGCGCCGCCATCGGCGTCACTCTCGGCTTCGGCGTCGGCGGCTGCGTCCGACTTGGACCTCGCGTCGGCCGCGCTCTCGGGCTCCGCGCCCGACTTCGACTCGGCCGCGCTCTCGGGCTCCGCGCTCGGCTTGGCCGCCGCGCCCGCGTCCAGCTTGGGCTTCGAGTCGGCCGCGCCCTCCACGCCCGGCCTCGACTCGGCCGCCACGTCCACGTCCGCGTCCGGCTTCAGCTCGGCCGCGCCCCCGGGCTTCGCGCCCGGCTTCGACTCGGGCGCACCCTTGGGCTCCGCGCCCGGCTTGGCCTTCGAGTCGGCCACGCCCTCCACGCCCGACTTCGGCTCGGCCGCGTCCCCGGGCTCCGTGTCCGGCTTCAGCTCGGCCGCCGCGCCCGCGTCCGGCTTCGGCTCGGCCGCGCCCTCGGCCTCCGCGTCCGGCTCCGCCGCACCCTCGGGCTCCGCATCGGCTTCGGGCCGGGGCTCCGGTTCAGTTCCGGGCTCCGATTCGCTCTCCTGGGCGCTCTCCGGCTCAGAGGAGTCCTCGTCGGAATCACCGGAGGCCCCGTCGGCGCCCCCAGGAGCCTCGTCGGCGGCCTCGGAGGGGTCGTCGGGCCCGGCGTCGCCGGTGGCGTCCGTCGCGGGCTCCTCGGCGCCCTCAGGGGCGTCGGCCGCTGCGTCCGGATCGGCGTCCGCATCGGGGGCGGCCTTCTCGGCGGCACCCTCGACACCCTCGCCCTCCGTCTTGCCCTCGCCCTCGCCCTCGCCCTCGTCCGCGGTGGCGACCCACGCGGCCACGGCCGCACGCAGCCGGGTGCTGCCCGTCCCGTCAGTGCCACCGCCGGCCGGGGCGGTGTCCGCGGGCTCGCTCCCGGCTTCCGGGGCCGTGTCCGCCGTACTCGCGTCGGCGTCGGCGTCGGCGTCGCCCCCGTCCGCTTCCGCCGGGAGCGGCGGGCGGGAGAACACCCTGGTCGCCGTGTCCACGCCACCTCGCGCCGTGGATTCCCTGTCCCGGGCCACCGCGAGCCGTGGGTCGCGTGCCCCGGCGCCTGATTCACCCCTGGCCCCGGGAACCGGACCCGCGCTCCCCGACGTCGGTTCTTCCGACGACTCGCGCTGCTTCGACCTGTCGGGGAACTCGCCCGCCACCGATGCCTCCTCCATGCGTCGCACGCTCACCGTGCGTGTGTACCGAACCGTGAACCGTCAAAACGCCGCCCGAACGACACTGTCCGAACCGCCTACCAGTGTCCTGTGCGCAGCCTTGACTCCTGCGGTAGACGAGAACGACATACCTACTGGTTCCACTACGAACCGGTCACGCCCTCTCGACAGATGAATGTGAGAGGGGTCACCCTGTCATTCATCCACGCGGGGAGGCATGGATGGGCAGGAGCCGCAGATCAATTCCGGAAGAGCTTCTTCTGCTGGCGTTGGACCCGGCCACGGGTACCACCGCACAGCCGCAGTCGCTCGACCTCGGTCTGGCCGGAGCACAGCTAGTGGAGCTGGCGCTGGCCGGACGGATAGCCCCGGACGGGGATCGTATCGCCGTGGTCGTACCACGGCCGACTGGAGATCCAACACTGGACTGTGCGTTGGAACTGCTTCGCCGACGCGGAGCACCCGTACGCGCAGTGAACTGGATTGGCGGGCCCCGCCTGGGGCTGCGTCAGACCTACCTCTCGCATCTTGAGCGGTGCGGCATGGTGCATGCCGTGGCGGGACAGATGTGCGGGGTGCTTCCGACGACTCGCTATCAGGCGACGGACACGGAGATCAGCCGGGAGATCAGAGCCCGACTGGACACTGCCATCCGCACCGGCGTTCCGCCGGACCCGCGGACGGCGGCGCTCGCCGCGCTGGCCCATGCGGTCGGTCTCGGCAAGCACCTGTATCCGGGTAACGAGGGACGTTCGTCCCGCTCCCGGTTGCGGGACCTGATCCGGCACGACCCCATGGGCGGACTGGTGGCCCACGCTGTCATGGACGTGCAGAACGGCGTCGCGGCCCAGCCGCGCCGCAGCCCGGCACCGGCCGGCCGTCAGGCCGCCCCCGGAGCCAGGTCCGCACCGGAACCCGCTCGCGGTGTTCCGATGCAGCCGCACCAGCATCGCGGATCCATGGCGCGCGCCGTGGCTCACTGAGCCGCAGTCCCACGGCGAACACCCGATCCGCGAGGCACCCGCATCACCACGCACGACGCACCACGCAGGACCTCAACAGCGCCGCACCGCAGTCCCCAAGACCGGTTCGGGAGCCGCTGGCCCGCGCGGGGCGGTGAGGACCGTAAGGCTGTCCGCGAGGACGACCGAAACGGCCCTCGCCGCCCCGCGCGGCCGCATGTCCGGCGTCAGGACGTACCCCCGTACCCTCCCCCGGCACATGACGTCGGGCATATACGGGACGCCGCCGGAGCCGGGAAGCGGCCGGAGGACAAGCGGAATCCGCCGAACTGGCCTGTACCGGACGCATATCCACCGACTGACCACCGGATATCCGCAGTTTTCCAGCGGCACGACACACCTTGGTGGCAGTCTGCTCAACAGCAGATACGGATAGTGGCAAGCCACGTACAGGCACGCAGCCGGAGGTGCACGTCCCATGGCGTCCAACGTCAATCCCACCGTCAGGCGACGCCGGCTGGGCCAGGAGTTGCGCAGGCTCCGCGAGGAGAAGAACATGACGGCCGAGCAGGTCGCCGAGCGGCTGCTGGTCTCCCAGTCGAAGATCAGCAGGCTGGAGAACGGCAGGCGCAGCATCAGCCAGCGTGACGTCCGCGACCTGTGCGGAGTGTACGAGGTCGAGGACAAGCGGATGGTCGACTCCCTGATGGAGATGGCCAAGGACTCGCGGCAGCAGGGCTGGTGGCACGCGTTCGGGGATGTCCCGTACAGCGTGTACATCGGGCTGGAGACGGACGCGGAGTCGCTGCGCGTCTACGAACCCCAGATCATCACAGGCCTGTTGCAGACGCGGACGTACGCCGAGGCCATCATCCGGGGCGGCTCACCGGAGAGTTCGTCGGAGGAGACCGAGAAACGCGTCCAGGTCCGGCTGCGGCGCCAGGACCGCATCACCGCGGAGACGGACCCGCTGCGGCTGTGGGTGGTCCTGGACGAGGCCTCCCTGCGCCGGGTCGTCGGGGACAAGCGGGTGATGTGCGAGCAGCTGGAGCACGTCGCGGAGATGTCCCAACTCCCGCATGTCACCGTGCAGGTGCTGCCGTTCGGGGTCGGCGCGCACCCCGGCATCAACGGCCAGTACGCCATCCTGGAGTTCGCCGACGCCGCGGATTCGAGCGTGGTGTACATCGAGGGCGTGACCAGTGACCTGTACCTGGAGAAGCCTCACGAGGTGCAGAAATACACGGTGATGTACGAGCATCTGCGGGCCCAGGCGCTGAACGTGGACCAGTCCCTTCATCTCATCCAGGATGTGGCGAAGGAGTACGCGCGCTGAGCCGACCGGGCGGAAGCGGCGGATCGTACACCTGGATAAGGCCAGGCGGAAGGTTATCTGGAATATGCCACCCGGTCGAGTGAACGACTGCTCCGAACGAGAGCGGCGACGAGTAGCGTCGATCACGCCAACGATCACCAAAGGTTGGCGCAAACCGCACCGCGTGCCCCGTGGGCAACCGTGGTGCGGCGACAGCAACTCGGCATCTGAACTACCGGAGCAGAAATGGCAATTCCTCAGGGCGCCACGGACACGTGGACGAAGTCTTCGTACTCCAACAACAACGGCGCGTGCGTCGAGGTCAAGTCGCCCACCGTCTCGGCGCTCGCCGTCCGCGACTCGAAGGTCACCGAGGGCCCGACCCTCTCGTTCCCCGCAGCCGCGTGGAACTCGTTCGTGACGTCGGTGAAGTAGCACCACTCACGACGATCACCACGCAGCAGTACAAGCAGCAGAGCGAGAAGCAGAACAAGCAGTAGCAGAGCAAGCAGTAGAACAACTTCACAAGCACCACCGAAGAGCCCTCTCGACTGGCCCGCCGTCCTAGCCGAGGGGGCTCGGCCTTGCCCGGTCCGCCGTACGTCAATGCCCTCGTACCAGCTCCAACGGATCGGTGGGGATGCCGAAGCGCTGCCGCAGCGCCTGCCTCGCGGCGTACAGTCCGCACATGCCGTGGACGGCCGGGCCCGGCGGGGTCGACGCCGAGCACAGGTAGACCCCGGGGAGCGGTGTGGCGTACGGATCGCGGCTCGGCACCGGCCGCATCGCCGTCTGCCACACGGACAGCGCGCCGCCCGCGATGTCGCCGCCGACGTAGTTGGGGTTGTGCTCCGGCAGACCGGCGGCGGGGATGACACTGCGGGCGAGCACCAGGTCGCGGAAGCCCGGCGCGAAACGCTCCACCTGCGCGGTCACCGTGTCACCTATGTCCACCGTTGAGCCGTGCGGCACATGCGCGTACGTGTACAGGGTGTACCGGCCGGCCGGTGCCCGCGTCGGGTCGACGACGCCGGGCTGGACCGCGAGAACGTACGGCCGTTCGGGGTGCCGGCCGGCGGCGACCTGACGTTCGACGGCGAGCGCCGCCGCGCGGGAGCCCACCAGGTGCAGTGTGCCGGCGAGTTCGCAGCCCGCCGCCTGCCAGGGCACCGGACCGGACAACGCGAAGTCGACCTTGCAGGCGCCCGCGCCGTGCCGGTAGGCCCGCAGCCGGCGAGCGTAACGGCCGGGGAGCGCGTCCCCGGCGATCCGCAGCAGCCCGGCCGGGGCCAGGTCCAGCAGGACCGCACGGGCACGCGGCAGTTCGGAGAGGCTGCCGATGCGCCGGCCGGTCACGATCCGCCCGCCGCGGCGGCGCAGTTCGGCGGCCATCGCGTCCACGATGGTCTGGCTGCCGCCGATGGGGATCGGCCAGCCCACCGCGTGTCCCAGAGCCGCGAGCACCAGCCCGACCGCCGCCGGGACGGGAGCGCGCGGCGGGGCGACGGCATGCGCGCTCACCCCGGTGAGCAGCGCCGGCGCGAGCGGCCCGCGGAAGCGCGCTCCCCACAGCGGTGAGGCCTGCTCCGCCGTGCGCAGGGCGAGGCGCACCGCCGTACCGAGGTCCGGCGGCAGGCCCCGCAGGTCCGACATGGCGACACCGGCCAGCCCCTGCCAGCGGTCCACCAGCGGGCCGAGCAGCGACCGCCAGGCGGCGCCGTCCCGCCCGAGCCCCTCGACCGTACGGTCCAGATCCCGCCAGGCGAGCCCTGCCCGGCCCCCGTCGAGCGGATGGGCGTACGACACCGTGGGGCGCGCCAACTCCACCCCGTGCGCGGCGAGGTCGAACGCGCGGAAGAACGGCGAGGCCAGGCCCATGGGGTGGGCGGCAGAGCACACGTCGTGGCGGTAACCGGGCAGGGTCAGTTCGGCGGTGCGGGCGCCGCCGCCGACGGTGGGCGCCGCCTCGTACACCACCACCTCCAGCCCGGCCCCGGCGAGGACGATCGCCGCGGCCAGCCCGTTGGGCCCGGCGCCGACGACGACGGCGTCCACCTCGCCGTTGGACCCGTCCCCGGGCCACCTGTCACATGGCGAGCTCACCTGCCCGACGCGACCATGGTCTGGCCGTCTGCGGGGACATCCTCTCCGGGCTCCCCGCCGTCGACGCTGACCTCGGTGAAGACGAAGGGCAGTCCGGCGGCGACGAGCGGCCGGCGGTGGTCCATCAGCTGGAAGTGCAGGTGCGGTTCGCTGGAGTTGCCGGAGTTGCCGCACCGGCCGATCACCTGGCCGCGGTGGACCGTCTCGCCGGGGCGAACCGTGGCCGACCCGCGTTGGAGGTGTGCGAAGACCGCGTACGTGCCGTCCCCGAGGTCCAGAACGATGTGGTTCCCGAGTATGTGGCGGGGGCCTGCGAGCTCCCGGACCATGCCTTCCAGGATCATGTAGGCGAGCGCCTGCCGGGTCGAGCGGCTGCGATGGTCCCTTGCGCGGTCCCGGACCGTCACGACCCGGCCGTCGCCCGGGGCCACCAGTTCCTCGCCGAAGGCCGGGAAGTCCTCCGGCGGCCGGAAGCCAGGGCCTTCGCCGAACGCCGGGCGTGAACGGCCTTCGGGCTCGTACACCAGGTCGACCGCGAACGTCTGGCCGTAGGCGTGCGTGCGATGACTCGGCACCCTGGTCCTGGGGCTGTTGACGGCGGACCAGCGGCCGGTGACAGGAGCTCCCACGGAGCGTGACACGATCCGGGGCACGGTCGGCAGGAACGTCAGAGCCAGCCCCAGTACCAGCACCGCCCACCCGGCCACCCGCAGGCCGGACGCCGGCCCCGGGGTGACCACGGAAGGGAGCACCGACGGGCCCAGCACACCGGTGACCAGCACGACGGGACCCAGCACGGTGGAGACCCCCCTGACCCGGGCGTTGATCCGGTACCAGGCAGGCAGTGGCTGCGGCATGTCCGCGGTATCCCGCACACCGTTCACGCCGCTCACGCCGCCTCCTCCGTCGCGACGAACGGTGAGAGGAACACGTAGTCGGGTTCGTGGGTCTGATCATGTCCGGTGTGTCTGGCGATCAGGAACTGGAACCCCCGCGGCGGCTCCTGACCGTCGTACGTCTCCCGCACGGCCAGCGCGACGAAGTCCCGCAGCAACCGGTACACGGGGAACCGTGTCACATCCAGGCCTGGCTTGTTCATGAGCATGATCAGCTCGGCGCACACGTCGAAGAGTGCCTTCTCCCGGCGCCGGTGCGGGAACCACAGGACCTGGGCCCAGGCCCGGGGCGCGATCCGCGTGGTCTCGGCCCAGGAGGTCTGGCTGCCGTCCGCCGTCAGCACGCGATGCAGCACATGGAAGTCGTGCTGAGCCGGTTCGGGGGCGAAGAACTTCCAGTTCGGGATCAGCAGTCCGGTCCTGTCGCGGTCACGGACGCGCTCGAAAGAGCTGTGCGGATACTGGCTCGCGGCGGTCGCGCCGAACCACACCGCGAGCCCGCCGAGTACCAGCAGACCGACGGCTCCGCGCGACCCCGCCGGCACCGGGCCGCCCTCAATTCGCGGGGTTGCCATGGGAGTCCTCCTCCTTCGCGGTCTTCGCCACGCCTGAGCCGAGGTCCACGACGAAGTCCGCCATCAATGTGACGACCCGCTCCGCGAACCCCTGGTCCGTCAGCACCGAGTCGTGGTCGGCGCCGTCGATGACGTGATGCGCGGAGTGCGCCGCCGCCGCGGCGAACTCCGCATGAAGCTCCTTCTGGACCGGATCCTGAGAGGCGGTGTGCCCGGCCGTGATGACAAGCGACGGGACACCGGAGTCCGGCAGCTTCCCGTCGAAGGAGTTGAACTCCTCCTGTACGGCCCGCCACTCACGGCGCCCGGCCGCCCACATCCGCGAGTCCCGGTAGTGCGCCACCAACAGCCCTCGTACCTCCTCGGGCAGCCGGTCGACCCAAGCAGGGTGACTGAGCAGCGCTCCCATGCCCAGCTTCAGCGAAGTGGTCATGACGGAGAGCGAGTTGCTGAACATCTCCTGGCCCCGCGCCTGCCGGGACGAGCGCTGGAGCTCCGCGGGATGGCTGGAGTCGAGCAGACCGACTCCGACGATCTGCTCCGGCAGCCGGCCGGCCGCCTTCAGCGCCAGATAGCCGCCCAGCGAATGGCCGGCCACGACGACCGGGCGGCCGGCCGCCGTGTGCCCGATCAGGTCGACGAGATCGTCCACGGCGGTATCGAGGCTGTACGCCTCGTCCTCGGACCCGGCGTAGGTGCTGCGGCCGTAGCCCGCCCGGTGGTAGGTCACGACGGGGAACCGCTCCGAGAGCCCCCGTACGATCCACTCCCAGTGCTCGGCGGTCGCGACCAGTCCGTTCTCCAGGATGACGACCGGCTGTGTGCCGTCGTCCGCCGCATCGTCCGGACCGGTGCGCCGGTAGGCGAGCGTGTTCCCGGACGAAGCGGTGAACTCCTGCTCGTCCTCCCTGCCCCGCAGCACCCTGCGGTTCTGGCGGCCCTTCTCCACCTGCAGGGCACCCAGCGCGGCGGCCAGGAGCCCGAGCGCCAGCACCGGCAGGGCGTCGTCACGCCGCTCCACCCGGCCGTCCACCACGGTGCGCTCGCGCGGGCCGGCGGCGTAGAGCACGGCCGGGTGCATGGAGACGAACGACCACAGGAAGCGTCCGAGCCCCATGAAGCGGGCGTTGGCGAGGTGGAAGACCGCCGCCGACCCCACCATCAGCGGGGCCGGTCGGCCCTTGGCGAGGAAGACGACGGGAAAGGCGCACTCCAGAGCCAGCACGCCGGCACACACCGCGTGCGCGGCACGCGGGTAGCGGCGCGCCAGTTCCCAGGCGGTGCGGTCCCCGTAGGTCAGGGTCCGCATCACCCCGGGCAGCGCCCTGCCGCTGCGCCAGGTCGAGCTGGCCACCTTGACCCAGCCCGACACGGCGTACGACAGCGTCGACTGCAGCGCGACGAACCACAGACAGGCGTCGACGACCCGCGGGTTCCGCTCGCCGATCCGGGCGACCGTGGTGACGGACTGGACCAGGAAGGACACCTGGTCGGAGCCGTCGGTGCCGTAGTGGTTGAGCGGGTACAGCAGCAGCGAGGTGCCTGAGAGCACGGCGTTCGCGGCGATGCGCGGCCCGCGCGGAAGCGGCGCCAGCAGAGCCGCCGCGGCGGCTACTCGCGCGACATGCAGAACGCGGGTGGCGTCCGGACGGGCGGCGAGATCGAGCACCTTGCCGACCAGCGGGGACCAGGTCACGAACGCTTCCCGGCTGACCTCCCAGTTGTTCAGTCCGCCGTGTCGTCGGTCGCGTTCCGTCCTCAGATATTCCAGGCTCGCCACAAGGTGTGTCGTCGCGCTCAGCCGCTCGCTGAGCGACAGGGCCTTGGCCCGGCTCACGGACGGCGGTGACAGGACGGCACGTATCACCTTCGGCAATCGCGCCATGAGGTGAGTTCCTTTCGGGTCGTCGGGGCTTGCCCGCAGGGACCGGGGCCCGGTCCCTGCGGGCGGACATGCGGTGTTGTGCCGCGGGTGCCGCTGTCAGCCGAGCAGTTGGTGCGAAGCGAGCTCGGCGTACAGGGGGTCGTCGCGCAGCAGCTCGGTGTGGGTGCCGACGGCTCGAAGCCCGCCGTCCTGGACCACGGCGATACGGGAGGCCGAGCGCACGGTCGAGAGCCGGTGCGCCACGACGAGCACCGTCGTACGGGTGGACAGCTCCTGGACGACCTCGCGCAGCGCGGCCTCGTTGAGGGCATCCAGTTGCGACGTCGCCTCGTCGAGAAGGAGCAGTCGCGGACGGCGCAGGAGTGCTCTCGCGATGGCGATGCGCTGGCGTTCGCCGCCGGACAGCGAGGTGCCGCGGTACTGGATCTCGGCGTCGAGATCGCCGCCGAGCCGTTCCAGCAGCGGCTGGAGCCGGGTGGTCTCAAGGACCGCGTGGAGTTCCTCGTCGCCGACGGAGGGTGCGGCATAGGCGAGGTTGTCGCGGAGGGTGCCGGCCATCACCGGCGCGTCCTGTTCGACGTAGCCGATGCCCGCGCGCAGATCCTTCAGGCTCCAGTCGCGCAGGTCCCGTCCGTCGAGCAGGATGCGGCCCCGGTCCGGGTCGTAGAAGCGCTCGATGAGACTCAGCACGGTGGTCTTGCCGGCGCCGGAAGGACCCACGAGCGCGCTGAGGCCGGTGGCCGGGACTTCGAGGGAGAAGCCGTCCAGCGCGGGAGCGGTCCGGCCGGGATAGGTGAACGAGACGTCCTCGAAGACGAGCGGGGCCAGTTCCCTCGTCGCCCCTGGGAGGCGGGTCCCTTGTGGTTGTGGACCGTTGGCGGCCAGTGCCGGCGAAGAGTCCGGGTCCACGGGCTCGGTGGGCAGCCGGGTCACCTCGGCCAGGCGCTGTACGGCGGCCCGCGCGGCCTGGAAGTACGTACCGACATCGGTCAGCGACATGACCGGCTGCGCGAGATAGAGGACGTACAGCAGGAACGAGATGAGCGAGGCCACCGAGATGGCGCCACTGCTGACCCGCGCCCCGCCCACGCCGAGCACGATGAGGAAGGCCGCCTGCATCGCGAGCCCGGCCGTGGTGCCCGCCACCGAGCCCCAGCGGGCGAGCACGACGCCCTCGTCGTACGCGTCCCGTGCCGCCTCGTCGACGCGCTCGGCCTCGACCTCCTCCGCGCCGGAGGCCTTGACCGTGGTGAACGCGCTCAGCGCGCGCTCCAGGGCGGCACCCATGATGCCCACCGACTCCTGGGCACGCAGCGCAGCCCGCCGGATCCGCGGCATGATGACGCCGACCACGGTTCCGAGGACCACGACCACGCCGACGGTGATGGCGAGCAGCACGGCGTCGACGATCGCCATCATCACCAGCGTGCCGATGATCATCACCAGGCCGGTGAGGGCCTGAATCAAGGTCTGCGTGACTATCTGCCGCAGCAACGAGGTGTCTCCCGCGGCCCGGGAGAGCAGATCACCCGGCGCCTGTTGGCGCATGGCCCCCATCGGGAGCCGCAATATGTGGCGCACCAGCCCACGGCGCCCGGCCAGCACCACGCGCTCGGCCGCACGCAGCAACAGGAAGTCACCGACCGCCAGCGCGATCGCGGCCACCAGCACCAGTGCGACGAGCTTCAGCAGGTCCGGCGTGACCTCCTGGCCCTGGGCGTACGCGGTGAGCAGGTCCGCCACGACCAGTGGCTGGAGCAGGCCGAGCACCCCCGCCCCCACCAGCAGCCCGCCCGCGAGGGCGACCTCCCGCCAGTGCGGGCGGACATAGTCGCGGAAGGCTGTGAACGTCTCCCGCAGTGAGAGCCCGTCCCCCGGGGCGGTGCCGGTGGCGTCCACACCCGTCTGCCGCTCGTGCGCACCCGTGTCCCGTTCGTCCTTGACCGGCTCGGTCTCCGGGGCCTCGGTGCTCAGTGAAGTACTTGCCATCGGGTGTCCTCACCGCTCCTGGTCCGACACCGCGGAACCGACCTGTTCGTCCTTGTTTCGGTACACGCCGATCACCATGGGCTCGGTACCGGTGAAGGCCGACCCCTGCCAGTCCCCGTAGCGCGCCTCCAGACGCAGCCCCGCACGTTCGGCGTACGTGTCGATCTCGGTCGGTGTCGTCAGCCGGCTGGTCTCCGACGCGAGCCGGGTGCTGCCGCCCTGGTGCCAGATGTGCGAGAGGTGCCAGATCTGCTGGGCGGGGTCGATGGCCGAGTACGACTGCAGGCCGACGTCCTCCCCGCAGGGGACGAAGAACGTGTCACGGAGGCGTCCCTCGTGCATCGCCTCGACAAACGCCGGATTGTGGGTCTCGATGACCACCGCGCCGCCGGGTGCGAGAGCCAGCGCGCAGTTCTCCAGCACCCGCTGCTGCTCGGCAGGGTCGAGCAGCATCGACAACGTTCCGCAGACGCAGTAGACCAGCCCGTGTTTCCGCTCGCTCCGGTAGCTCCGGATGTCGCCGTGCACCGCGGTGACCGGCCGCGGCTCCCGGGCGAGGGCGCCGCGCAGCACCTCCAGCATCTGAGGGGAGGAGTCGACGCCGACCACCTCACCGGCCTGTTCCGCCAGCGGCAGAGCGATGCGTCCGGTGCCGACGCCGAGTTCCAGTGTCGGCGCGCCGTTCCCGGGATGGAGACCGGCGAGCCACTTCGCCGTGTCGTCCCCCGGCGGGAAGATCTGGTTGTAGAAGTCGGCGAACTGACGCCCGTACCCGAGATCCTGAATGTCGCTCATACCGCCTGCTCGATAGGCAATGGTTTCGGAGATCGCCCAGCGGCGAACTCCGTTTGCCGAGGAACACGGGAGGGCACACCGTCCGTCGTGCACCCTCCCGTGGCGCCTCAGTTCGTCCTGTTGTCGCCGCCGGCGGGGCCGGCGGGGCCGGCGGGGCCGGCGCCGAACGCCCCGGTGAGCTGGACCCCGACCGCCACTCCGGCGGCGAAGGCCACAGCGGCAGCAGGGGTCGCGAGAACCGGCGCGAGCTCACCGATCAGGCCGCGCCACCGCCTGGCACCTCGGCCTCAGTTGGGCGTCACTTGTTCTTGGGCGGGGTGATGCCGCCGCCGCCCCCGCCACCGCAGGCGGCGAGGCCGACGGCGTAACCGGCGCCGTACGCGGCGACGCTGACGGCCACACCGGCGGCGAAGGCGGCCGGAGTGGCCATGACGGGAGTCAGGTCCGACAGGTGCCGGGCTCCGCGCGTCAGCGTCAACTCACCGAACAGCTGCGGTGAGACGTCGTTGATGCGATCAGAGATAGTCGTCATCGGGCTTCCGTTCCTGGCGTTCGGGGGAAGGCACACCTGTGTGGGCGTGCCCGCTGTGTCACTGCCGTCAGAACGGCCCGTGGACGGTGCAGTCCATGACACCGATCACGACCTCGGCGGCGAAAGCCGCAGAACTCGCCATCAGAGGGCCAGGGCAGACAAATCGCGGGAATCCTGGGCGCTGTCCACGTCGCCGAACAGATCCTCGGACACGTTGTTGGGACCTGCGGGAGATGTGCCGTCCGTAGAACCACGCACGGCATGCGCAGATCTGGACCGGCGCGAATTCGCCCACCCACCGGGCCCGTCTACCGGGCCCGGTGGGTCGCATCGGCCTCAGTCGTGCGTCACTGGGTCGGGATGGGGGGCTTGATGCTGCCGCCGCACCCGACGACGAAGGCCGCAGCGGCAGCGGGGGTCGCGAGAACCGGCGCGAGCTCACCCAACTGCCGGGCCCGGTCGGCCCGCAGCGGAAACTCGGCCAGCGCGCTACTGGTGTTCACGTGCTCTGTCAGAACGGACATGAAAGCTCCAAACGTCGTGTCAAGGTGATCCCGGCGATCAGGCCGCGCCGCCGCCGGACAACCTGGCCTCAGTCGTGCCTCACAAGGCCTGCTTGGGGGGCTGGGGGCCACCGCCGCACCCGCCGGCGGCGACGCCGGCGCCGAACGCCCCGGTGAGCTGGACCCCGACCGCCACTCCGGCGGCGAAGGCCACAGCGGCAGCAGGGGTCGCGAGAACCGGCGCGAGCTCACCCAACTGCCGGGCCCGGTCGGCCCGCAGCGGAAACTCGGCCAGCGCGCTACTGGTGTTCACGTGCTCTGTCAGAACGGACATGAAAACTCCAAACGTCGTGTCAAGGTGATCCCGGCGGTCAGGCCGCGCCATCGCCGGACAACTCGGCCTCAGTCGTGCCTCACAAGGCCTGCTTGGGGGGCTGGGGGCCACCGCCGCACCCGCCGATGGCCCCGACGGCGTAACCGGCGCCGTACGCGGCGACGCTGACGGCCACTCCGGCGGCGAAGGCGGCGGGAGTGGCCATGACGGGAGTCAGATCCGACAGGTGCCGGGCTCCGCGCGTCAGCGTCAACTCACCGAACAGCTGCGGTGAGACGTCGTTGATGCGATCAGAGATGCTGGTCATTGGGGTTCCTTTCCTCAGTGGGGTGGGAGGACAAGCCCTGTACGCGTGACTGGTGTGTCACGACCTCGGCAGCGAAGGCCGCGGGAATCTGCTGCGGAGTTGTCGTGAACGCGTCTTCGCAATGACTTTCACAGACCCGCACGAGACGTACCATCCGTAGAATTACGCGACTCGTACGCGACTCGTACGCAGCTCAGGACCCGCGCGTGTTCGTCCCTCCGCCTGGTGTCACCGATGCCGCCGGCGCTTCCTGGCGGATGCGCCAGGTGGCTTGGACCAAAGCCCGTTCGGTGCTCGCCAGATGGACTGCCGCGGCAAGCCAGGCCGACGCGTAACGGTCGGGGTCGGCTTCGTCGAGCCGGCCGAAGACGTCGCGGGTGCGGCGGTCGGCCGCTGCGGTGAGTGCCGCGGCCAGGTCGGCCGCGGAGTGGAATCCCGTACGGCGCAGCGAAGCCCCGTCGCGGCCGGGATCGCCGCTGCGGGCGGGCTCGGCGACCGCACCGCGGCCTCCGGCGACGGCCAGTTCGACCAGACGCCGCACCCGCCACAGCGGTGAGTCGGCCAGGGGGTCGGGCGGGGACGGCGTGAGTGCTTCGGCGGGCGGGCCGGCGTCGGGGGGCGGAAGATGCGCGCCCTGGATGCGGTCGTAGCCGAGATCGGCGCGGCCCAGCCACTCCGAGGGCAGGCGGAGTGTCGCTTCGGTGCCCGGTACGGGGCCGACGGCGAGGGGGTGCAGGGTGGCGGCCCGGTCGGGGTCGAGCCGGCCGACCACACGTATCCGGAGGCCGGGGCGGGAGGCGAGTCTGCTGAGGTTGGCGGTGTGGGCGAGGTCGGGGTGGGCGTTGGCGGGGGCCAGGCGGACGAGGGGGCCGTTGGCGGCGGGCAGTTCGTGGGCCAGGAGGTGGTCGCCGGAGGCGCCGACGACCAGCAGGTCGCAGCCGATCGGTTCGCCGGTCCGCCCGTTCCGGCCATACGGGTCGGGGGCCGTGGCAAGTCGTTCGGCGACGGTCTCGGCGAGTGGGCGGGCGAACAGGGCGGCCAAGGGGGCCGATGACCAGGCAAGGCCGGTGAGGGGGGTGGCCCGGACGCCCTTGCCGGAGCCGAGGCGGCCGTCCGGGGAGACGGTGGCCCCGGTGATCAGCAGGCCGCCGCGGGCGAGTTGGGCGTGGTTGAGCGCGGCCGGGCCGAGGGAGACCGGGGCCGTGGCGGCGCCCCTGGCGCGGGCCGGACCGCCGGGCTTGACGTCGGCGACGGAGAACCAGCGGCCGTCGTCGGTGATGAGGTGGGTGACCACGCCGCCGTAACCCGTGGCGCTGATCACCGGCTCGCGGCAGACCCCGTGGACGCGCAGGGCGCCGTCGCCGGGCCGGTAACCACGGCGGGCGGTGCCGATCAGTGCCGGGTCGGGGTGGGCTGCCGCCAGCAGGCGGGTGGTGAGGAGGAGTTCGCGCAGATCGGCGACGAGGTCGGCCAGGCGGTGGCTGTCGTGCCGGGCTCGGGCGCTCCGCAGGCCGCGTACGACGCGCAGGGCGGCGGCCTCGGCCCGGTGCAGGCCGGCCAGTCGGGCCGTGTGGGCGGCCCGCAGCAGTTCGGCCTGGGGCACCGCGCCGGCGGCGGGCACCCCGGCGGCGAGGACGGTCGCGGCGGCCGTCCACAGGCCGGATGCCGCCGTCCGTACCGGGCCGCCGTCCTCGGTCCGGGCCGAGGTGGGGGCGGCGGTCGCCTGCGCCGGGGCTTCCGGCGCCGCGACGGGTTCGGGCGCGGATGTGGCCGCGCTGTCCGCCGTCGCGGTCTCCGCGTCAGCGACCGGGCAGGCACCGAGGACGGCGGCCCGGTGCAGGCAGCGCGGCGCGAGCAGGCACGTGCAGCGGGCCTGCTCGGCGGTGGTGACGGTGCCGGAGGGGCCGGGCGCCAGGGTGACCACGGCGTCCTCGCCGCAGCTGACGGAGACGGTGTCGCCGTCGGCCGCGGCGCGCACGGCTGCGTACTGCTCGATCGCCGCGTCCAGCTTCTTGCGCAGCCGGGAGGTCAGGCTCTCCACGGCGGTGGCGACCACATCCGGGGTGACGGGCGGGAGTCGGTCGTTCATCGGGGTTCTCCGCGGAGGCGGTCGCCCACCCAGCGGGCGAGAGCGAGTGGGCTGAGGGCTGCCACGGGCATTCCGGCCGCGACGAGTTGCTGGGCGATGGGCACCGAGTAGCGCGGGGCTCCGGTGTCGTCCAGGGCGGCGCAGCCCATCAGGTGGACGCCGGACGCGGCCAGGGAACGTACCTCTCCGAGCAGCCCGCCGAGCGGGTAGCCCTCCTCGAAGTCGCTGACCACGACCACGAGGGTCCGGCTCGGCACGGTCACCAGCGAGCGGGCGTGCGCGAGCCCGGCCGCGATATGGGTGCCGCCCCCGACCCGTACCTCCAGGAGGAGGGACAGGGGGTCGGTGACCCGGTCCGTCAGGTCGATCACCTGGGTCGAGAAGGTGAGGAAGTGGGTGGAGAGGGTGGGTACGCCGCCCAGTACGGCGGCGGTCAGTGCCGACCAGATGACGGAGGCCTCCATCGAGCCGGACACGTCGACCACGAGGATCAGCCGCCAGTCGGCCTCGCGTCGGGACCGGGTGCTGAAGACCGGCTGTTCGGGAACGACGACGGTCCGGCCGTCGTCGAGCCGGCGGGTGTGGGCGAGGTTGGCCCGCAGGGTGCGGGGCAGATCGAGCCTGCCGCCGGGACGGCGGGTCGGGCGCGGGGTGGCAAGCCCGGTCAGGGCGGGTCGCAGCCGGGTGGCGAGTTCGCGGGCGAGCTCGTCGACCAGGCGGCGCACGAGCGGCCGGAGCCGGGCGAGCTGCTGCTCGGGCATGCCTCCGGCGAGGGAGAGGACGGAGGTCAGCAGTTCGACGGAGGGGCGTACGGCGTCGGGGTCGAGCTGTGCGAGTACGTCGGTGCGGCCTGTGCCGGCGGCCCAGCCGAGGACCTCCTCCCGGACCTCGGCCCCGAACAGGGCGTCGAGTTCCGCGGCCCATTCGCGGGCGGTGGGGAAGGACCCCTCCTGGCCGCCACCGGACCCGTCGCAGAGGTCGGTGGCACCCTCGCCGCGCCCGGCCCCGTACAACTCGTCGAGGGCGTGCGCGTAACGGCGGCCTCCGGCGGGGAGCCGGTCGGTCTCCCGGCCGAGCAGCAGCCGCCACCGGTCGGTGGGAGCGAGGCGCGGCTCCGCCGCGTTTGCCGGTGCCGGTGCGGCGCCCTTGGTTGCTGCGGACACGGCTCCGGGCGCGGGCCCGGCATCCGCGGGTGTTCCCTTCGCGGCTTCCGGCTCGGTGCGCTCGGGTGCCGTTCCGGCGGTCTCGGCCGACTGCGCCGATCCGCGTCCGCCTTCGGATGCGTTCAGGGCCGCGTCGGCCGCCGGTACCGGCAGGCCCAGGGCGTTGAGCGCGGCGAGCCCGGCGGTGTCGGCGGCGGTCCACAGGGCGATGAGTTCGGGCGGGGCGGCCAGCGTGAGGTCGAGCCGGTCGCCGAGGCGTTCGGTCACGGTGAGCAGCAGGCGGTCGCGGGCCGCCGGGGAGAGGGTGTCGAAGCCGCCGCGCAGCGCGGGCAGGCGGTCCAGGAACGCCTGGTCGGTGAGTTCGCCGATGCGGTCCAGCAGGGGGGCGAGGGTGGCGGGGGCCGCCTGGAGGAGTGGCCCGGCGGCGGTGAGCAGGCCTGTGAGCAGGCGCGCCAGGCGGTGGCGGCCGTCCGGGCCGGTGGCGGTGTCGACCCATCCGGCGGCGCGGGCGCCGAGGGTGTCGGGGCCGTCGAGGTCGAGCAGGACCCTGGCCGCCAGGGCGGCGCCCTGGACGAGCGGCGAGCCGGTGCGCGCGAGGGCATCCAGGGCGTCGTCCAGCCGCAGCCCGAGGCGGTGTTCGCCGGCCCGGGCCGTCAAGGCGATGAGCGCGGCGGCGTCCTGCGGCTCGTCGCTGCCGGCCAGTCCGGGCAGTGCCCGTACGGCGGCTTCGAGCAGGGTGACGGCCAACTCGGCGGCCTGCCCGCGCCCCTCCGGCGTGGTGCCGGGCAGGTGGCCCCGGCGCAGCGCCTCCAACAGGTCCAGGGCGTCGAGCAGTTCGGGGAGCGTGGCGGCGGAGGGAAGGACGACGGCGGCCTCGGCGAGGCGGTCGGCGACCAGATCGGGCAGGTCGCACCGGGCCGCGTCGCGCAGCCCGCTCAGGATCTGCGCGCAGGTGGCGCCGCCGTCGGCCGTCTCGTGGCGGTACGTCTCGCGCAGCGTTCCGGCGGCGGCCTGGGCGGCGTTGACGCCGCGTACGCCCGCCAGGTCGAGCCGCGCCGGCACCGACGGGGTCCAGGCCAGTCGCCATCGTGTGGTGAGGGCGGCCCCGTCGCCCGTACCGGCCACCGCGACCGGCTCGCCGTATCCGACGCCGCACACCTGGAGCCGCTGGAGCAGGATCTCCCGGCTGCCGTCGAGCTCGGACCGCAACGGGTCCAGGCGCACCTCTCGGGGTTCCGCGCTGTCCGGTCCCGGCAGCCGCAGTGCGGCCAACTCCGCCTCCGCCGACGGGCCCAGTCCCGATCGGGGCGTGCCGGGCGCGATCCGGCCCCGCTCGGCACCGACCAGTACCGTTTCGAGCGCACGGGCCAGGGCCCGGCCCCGGCCCAGCGGTTCGCCCTGGCCGAGCACGGTGGTCACCGCCTCCAGCAGTTCCCCCCGCCCGGGCGCGGGCAGGCCGCGCAACCTGGCGAGGTCGCAGGCCAGTCGCAGTGTCTCGGTGGCCTCACCCGTTCCTGCGGTGTGACCGGCGGCGCGCATCTCCCGGCACAGGCCGGTGATCGCGCGGGCGGCGGCGTCGCGCACCCGGCCGGGGCCGCCGCCGGCCGTGAGGACCGCCTGCTGCCAGCGGGGGTCGCGGATCCCGGCGGGGTAGCCGGAGCGCGAGTCCAGCAGATCGAAGGCATACGGGACCAGCGAGGTGACCGGTGCGCGGCGCGCTGCCCCGCCCGTCGTCCCCGGTCCGGTCGGGACCGGCCGGTTCTCACCGGGCCCGTGGAGCGGGCTGTCGGCTCCCTGCCGGTCGGAGACGGGGAGGGGCACGGCGGGTCCGGGCTCTGTTGCGTCCGCACCGGCCCGGCCGGTGCTGTCCGGAACGGCAGCGTTCGCCGAGGCGCGGTTCGCATCGGCCACGGGTGGCACCGTGTCGTCCATGCCGGCCAGGGCCGGGGCATGGAAGGCGCCGATGACGGCTGCGACGCGGCGGCCGTCGGCGGCGGCCTCGGCGAGGACGCGGCGCATGTGGGCTTCGCGGGCAACGTCGGCGGCGGGGATGCCACCGGTGGCCGACGCGTCCTGGCGGAGGGCCCAGCCAACGCTGAGGGCGGCGCGGCGTACGGCTTCGGGGGTGCAGCCGGGGGCGAGCACCTCGACGGCACGGTCCCAGAGGTCGTCCCCGTCGCGTCCGGTGCCGACGGCGGCGAGGGCATCGGCGTAGGCGGATCCGGCGTGGGCGGTACCGGCGTGGGCGGTACCGGCGTGGGCGGCTCCGGCACGGGCGGTACCGCCATCGCCGGTTCCGGCACGGGCAGTTCCGACGTCGCCGGTTCCGGCACGGGCAGTACCGCCATCACCGGTTCCGGCACGGGCAGTTCCGGCGTCGGCCGGCGGGGTGGGTGTGCCGGTGTCCTCACCGCTGCCCGGACCCGGCTGCCCACCGCCTTCCGCCGGGCTCGGCCCGGTCGACGCGGACCAGCCCCGATCGGCCAGCGGAAGGTCGCAGCACAGCACCTCGGCCCCCCGCTCGCGGGCCCAGCGGATCGCGGCGAGTTCCGGCGAGAAGTCGGCGAAGGGGTAGAAGGCGAGCCCGCCGTCCTCGTCTGCGCCGACGAGGGCCAGCGGGGCGACGGCGCGCGGGTCGGCGAGGTGCGGCAGCCACGGCTGGAAGTCGGCCGGCAGCTCGACGCACACCACGTCGGCCCCGGCGGCGTCCAGCAGGGCGGGCACGACGGAGGCCAGCGCGGGACTGTGGTGGCGTACGCCGAGCAGGTACGGCCGTACGGAGGCCGCGAGCGCTGCCACTGCCTCCCGGGGGTCGGGGACGGTCAACGCAGGTCCTCCCGCAGGTCCCAGAGGCGGCGCCACATGGCGGAGCCGTCCTCGGCGCGGCGGCGGACGGGGCCGTCCCAGTAGCCGAGCAGGCGTCCTCGGTCGGCGGGGTCGTCCTTGTGCACGACGCCGAGCAGATGCCCGGGTACGAGGTCGAGGAGGTCCCCGGCGGGGAGGTAGGCGGCGGCCAGGCCGAGCGAGGCGGCGACCTGCACGGCCTCGGCGGTGGACATGACCGTGCCGGGCCGCTCGACGTCCCAGCCCTCCGCCGAGCGGCCGGAGCGCAGGTCGCGGAAGACGGTGACCAGCGCGTCCAGTACGGCGTCGTCCACGCCGAAGGCGGCGCCGGCCCGCTGCACGGCGGCGGTGGCCTGGCCGCGTACGAGCGCGGTCTCGGCGTCGGCGTCGGCGATCGGGTGGACGGTCTCGAAGTTGAAGCGCCGCTTGAGCGCGGCGGACATCTCGGAGACGCCCCGGTCGCGGAGGTTGGCGGTGGCGATGACGCTGAAGCCGGGGGTGGCCGGGACCAACGCATCCGGCGTGCCCGCGAGTTCGGGGATGCTCAGACGTCGGTCGGACAGGATGGACACCAGGGCGTCCTGCACCTCGGGCAGGCAGCGGGTGATCTCCTCGATCCGGGTGACCTGCCCGCCGCGCATGGCGGTGAGCACCGGGGAGGCGACGAGGGCCTGCGGGGTCGGCCCCTGGGCGAGCAGCAGAGCGTAGTTCCAGCCGTAGCGGAAGGCATCCTCCGTGGTGCCGGCGGTGCCCTGCACGGTGAGGGCGCTGGTGCCGCAGACAGCGGCGGCCAGCAGTTCGGAGAGCATCGACTTGGCGGTGCCGGGCTCGCCGACCAGCAGCAGGCCGCGCTCACCGGCGAGGGTGACCACACAGCGTTCCACGAGGGCGCGTTCGCCGACGAACTTGGGGGCTATCGCGAGCCGGGCGGGCAACGACTCATGTGGTTCGGGCAGGCGCAGGGTCTCGCCGCCGCTGCCGCAGACGAAGGTGACCACGGCGCGCGGGGTCAGCGCCCAGCGGGGCGGACGCGGGCCGTCGTCGTGGGCGGCGAGGAAGGCGAGTTCGGTGGCGAAGCGCTCCTCGGCCGGCAGTGTCTGCCGGGCCGGAGGTGCGGCGGTCGCCTGGTCAGCGGTCAGGGTCATGTGCGGTCCTTCGTGGTACGCGGTGTTGTCGGTCGCAGGTCGATGTGGTGGGCGCGGGCGGGTGGACCAGTTCTGGTGCGGGTGTGTGGCAAGGCGGCGGAGCGTCCGGGCTTCGCGGTGACGCCGCGCCCGTGCGGTGCCCGGGTGGCCGCTCCCCCGGCGTTCGGCCGGGGGAGCGGCGTGGGCGCACCGCACGGGCGCGGGGAACCGGGCGCCCGGCCGACCACGCCCCACGCGTTGCGCACCGGACTTCGCGCGGAGCGCTCAGCGGCGCCGGCCGCGCCGGACCTTGAGCTCCTGGAAGCGCGGGCCGTCGCCTTCCCGGACCCGCTGCCAGGCCCTGCGGTAGAGGTCGGCGACGGGTTCGGCGGGCACGATCACCCGGAGTACCGCGCTGTCACCGCTGACCAGGTCGTACAGCGGCGACTTCCACTGCTCCAGCGGATGGTGTGGGGCCCTGTGGTCCACCCAGCCGCCGGGCAGGAAGAGCGAGCGCCCGGCGCGGGTGCGGGTGGCCTCGACGACCAGGTCGGTGGCGGCCAGTTCGGCGCGGGCCGCCTTGAGCCGGGCAGCCCCGCCTCGATGTTGCGGCCACCCCGTCCAGCGGGCGGTGTTGCGGTCGGTCGGGTCCGGCATCGCCAGCAGCATCAGGTAGAGCACGGCGGCGTCCTCGCCGATGCCGTACTCCTTCGCTGCCTCGCCGACCAGGCCGGGCACCGACCGGCCGGGGTCCTGCGGCCACCACGTGCCGTCCTTGTCCCGCGCCCCGGCCTCCGGGTCGCCCGGGTCGGCGAGGAGGGCCGCGAAGCGCGGGTCGTGGGCGGTGCGCAGGGCCACCTCGGCCAGGAAGAGCCCCTCGTCGTCGGTGCGCAGGGCGGGCAGGTACGGGTCCTGGCCGGCGGCGTCCAGCAGCGCCGTGCGGATGCCCGGGGCGGGCTGATCGTCGTGGGTGGCCATGATGACGGCGCCGTAGCGCTCGTAGCCCTCGCCGGTCTCGGTGGGGGCGCCGGCCACCTTGCGGAAGTCGGGCAGGCTGACGTACCGGCCGAGGTCGAGCATCAGCTCGGGGTTGGCCAGCCGGTCCCGTACGGCGGTCAGCGCGGCCGGGAGGGCGGCCCGGACCGGGTCGCCGGCCGGGAGCCGGTGGGCCAGCCAGGCGGCCAGGGCGACAGTGCTTGTCAGAACGTTGGCGGTGAAGCCGGTGGCGTCCTTGTCGACCGGGACGACCCGGTCCCCGCTGACGTGCCAGGCCAGGTCGCGGCTCAACTGCGGCTCGGCGGCCGGGTCGAGCAGCGCGGGCAGCGCCCGGCTCGGTTCCCAGTACGTCTTCACCGCCCGGACGGCCTCCGCGAGCAGCGCCTCGGGGACGGCGGCCCGCCGACCCACCTCGGCGTTCCAGACCTGCGCGGCGGCGGCCACGTCGGGGCCGTCCGTCCACAGCCGGGCCGGTTCGGCCGGCAGCAGCGCCGACACGACGGCGCGCCGCACCTCGTGGTCGAGCTGTCGGAGCTCGTCCTTGGCCATGGCGGCATCGGCCACCTTCACCCCGATGGTGGTCCGCGCCTCGGTCGGCAGGAAGGTCCGCTGGTAGACGTCCACCTGCGGCATACCGGCCACGATCAGCCGGGCCATCGTCCCGGTGGCCCCGGTGAGCCGGGCGAACTCCTCGGCCGCCTCGGGGAACCAGGGCGCCGGACCGCGCTCGGCCAGCTCGGTCAGGAACGCCCCGAGCCAGCCCGCCTCCCGGGCCTCGCCGACCGGGGACGAGGACACCACGGTGTAGGGCGCGGGGACCTCGAACAGCCCGGCCGGGTCGTGGAAGAGCGCCGTGAACTCGCAGCTGCCGGTGTCCTGGCGGTCCAGCTCCACGAAGGCCAGGAACGCGCCGCCGCTCAACCGGAGCAGACGTAGCCAGGACCCGGACCGTTCATTGCCGTCGGCCATGGTGAACAGGCTGCTGTCGAGACGCAGTTCGAAACGGCGCCATCGGGCCGGCCCGACGACCGCGAGGCCCTGGGTGTCCAGCTCTCGGAGGAGTTCTCCCAACGCCTCCCGGTGCTCCTGCCGGGTGGTCGCGGCCGCGGCCCGGAAAGCCGCTGCGACGGGCAGGTCGGGCAGGGAATCCCAGTCCAGCCTCGCCCACGGCACTTCCGGCCCGTCGAAGTGCAGGCGGACCGCCGGAGCCGGCTCGGGAGCGTCCCGCAGCGCCTGGCCGACGAACCGCAGCTGGCGGCAGACCTGGTCGGTGTCGTCGGAGCCGTACCAGGAGCGGACGAAGCCGAGGCCGCCCAGCGCGTCGTCGAGCAACCGGTCGGCGGGACCGATGGGCCCTGCCTCCGGCTGACCGCCCGCGAGCTCCCGGTCGAGCCGTGCCGTCGCCGCGTCCAGCGCGACCTGCTGGGTGGCCGCGAACCGCACCACCGCGACGATGCCCGTCACCAGCGCGTCATGGCCGACCTGCGGCAGCAGCGTACGGACCAGGGCGGGCAGTACCTCCGGCCCCGCCTCGTCACCCTTCTCCCGCTTCTCCTCCTCGGCGGCGGCCGTCAGCAGCGCCGCCGCCGTGTCCCGGTCGATGCCGCGCAGCGCTTCGGAGCCCTGCGGGTCGCGGGGCTGGAGGAAGTGCCAGTAGCGCAGTGGGGGCAGCACCAGGGTGCCCGCCGCGAACATCCCGGGCTTGTTGTCCGTCTTGGCCACGGCCGTGACGACGCCGTCCTGGTCGATCAGAGTGACGCTGTAGCTGCCCGGGCCCCGGACGACGGCTACGGGCCGGTCGGCCCCGGGGAAGAGCAGCGCGCGCTTCGGCCGTCCGGCGTCGGCCGGCACGGTGACGGCGTTCCCCGCGAGGTCCTCGCCGCGCAGCGAGCCGTCGGGCAGCTTCACCACACGCCAGCCGAGCAGCCCTTCGCCGGGGGCGGGCAGCACCCAGCCGGACTCGTAGGTGCTCCCCGCCGGGGCGGTGCGGGTCGCGTCGGCGAGGAAGCCGGGCAGGCTCTGCCGGCCGCGCTCACCGGAGGCCGGGTCGTACTCGTACCACCCGGCGGTCTCGCGGTTCTCCCCGTCCCAGTCCCAGACCCACAGCGAGGTCCCGTCACTGATGACCTGCCGCTCCTCGGGCACGGCGGTGTCCCCTCGGTGCAGCACGCCGACGCCGGTGGTCCTCCCGCCGCCGGGCAGCGGAAGGGTGAGGGCGCCGAGGCTGCCGAGCCAGTTCACCTGGGTGCCCCGGGGGCTGGGGCCTTCCATGGTCTGCCGGCGGTCGGCGGAGTGCTGCCAGTAGCCGCGCAGCCCCCAGTCCGCCTCCCGGGACTGCCAGTAGACGAGCAGTTCGCCGTCCACGTAGTGGAAGCCCGGGTCGCGGTGGCGGTCGTTGGCCGGTATCCGCAGGTCGTGGGTGAGGACGGTGCCTTCGGCTCCGAGCACCCGGACCTGCGACGCTCCGGCGGTGATCAGATGCGGCCAGGCGTCCGCGACCACGAGGTCGTCGATGTCCTTCGCCGGTACGAGTGCCGCGGCCGCCTCCTCCCAGGCGGGCCAGCACAGTTCGTCCAGAAGCCCGGCCCGCAGCACCCGGACGAGGACCGGGGCGAGGTCCGTGCCGACGGCGACGCGCACCTCCTCCTCCGCCAGAACCAGGGCCTCGCCCGGCAGCCATGTCAACCGGCCCAGCGCGTCGGGCAGTTCGGGCAGGCCCACGGCGGCGAACTGCCGTGCGACCTCGCGCACCCACTCCGTCAGCATCGGGCGCCCACCGGGGGACGCGGCCAGTACCCGGAGGGCCCGCAGACCGTCCTGGTCGTTGCCGAACCGGTCGGCCCCGCGCCGGAACGCGGGCCGGAAGCGGGCGTCGGCCTCCAGCGCGACCAGATCGCGCCGGTCCTCGCCCTCCGCCCAGTGTTCCAGGTTCAGGCCGATGTTCTCCTCGGGGCCGGCGACCGGCAGGCCAAGCGACAGCAGCAGGTCCAGCAGGTCCACGTCGCCTTCCGTGACCGGCACCACCCCTCCGGACTCGGCGAGTTCGGTGCGCAGCCCGTCGGCCAGCCGCTCCACCAGCGAGTACAGCCCCGGCAGACGTTCGGGCCGATACCACCGGGTCCCACGGAACGTCAGGAACCGTTGGAACCAGCCCGAGGCTCCGTCGGCCGGGCGCTCGTCCTCCGGCAGCTCGGCGTCGCGGAGTCCGGCGGTGGCGCCGGACTCCTCCAGCACCTCCAGCCACAGCCCCGGCAGTTCCCTGTCGTCGCTCGAGGGCATCAGCTCCAGCAGCGTGCCGCGCACCGACGGCTCCCGCCGGGCCAGCGCCACCAGCGCCGGACGGTGGGCCTTCCACCAGCCCGCCGCCGCCCGCAACGTGGCGGGCAGTGCCAGCAGTTCGGTCAGATACGCCCCCTCCTCCGCCACCGGGTCCAGACCGGCGGCCCTGGCCAGCTTGCGCAGGTCGGCCGCCATCTGCGCGGACGGCGCCAGCCCGCCCGCCGTACGCCGCACGCACAGCCGCCGGAACCGGCGGAACGCCTCCTGCGCGGGCACCCGCGCCGCCAGCTCCTTCGCGTACCCCGACAGCACCTTCACCGGCAGCGCCCCGGCGAGCGCGAACTCCAGGAACACCGCGTCCAGCCGGTCCTCGTCGACCGTCAGCCCGTGTTCGGCCTCGGACCTGCGGGCGCGGGTGAACATCTGCGCCGCGTACGTGGCGTTCTCCACCCCCAGGAACACCCGCCCGGCCTGCTCGTAGAAGGTCGGCAGGAAGTGCGGTACGGCGGCGGCCAGTTGCCCGGCGAGCAGGAGGTAGGCGTCCAGCGCCGCCTTCGGCTTGGACTTCGCCTGCCGGGCCACCCGGTCCAGCTCCGGTACGACGCCCAGCGCGTGGTGGCCGTCCTGCGGGTGGTGCACCAGCACCCACTCCGGGAAACCCAGCGACTGCCGCAGGCCGAGACCGACCCCGGCCGGTTCGCCGTCCGGCTCCAGCCCGAGGAAACCGGCGGCCAGATCCTCCGCCGCCCCCAGCTCGGCCGCTACCAGCCGCACCACCACCCGGCCGTCCAGCCCCGGATGCCGGTACGCACGCGCGGTCAGCGGCACCGCCCGCTCACCGGCCCCCTCCGTACCCGGCGGCAGCACGGCCCCGGCCGCCAGAAGCTCGGCGGCCTCACTCTTCCCCGTCAACTCCGTGCCGTTCACGCGCTCTTGCCCTCCTCGACCTTGCGGCCGGCGTACAGCGCCGCGGCCATGCGCATCCCCTCGGACCAGGCAACCGGGCCGACTTCGGCGGGCCGCAGCGAGCGGCCGTCCTCGTCGCTCCAGGCCAGGCCGCCGGTCTCGGTGTCCCCGTCCCAGTACGGCTCCCCGATCCACACCGACGCCTCGACGGTCCGCCCGGCGTCCCGCACCCGGCAGGTCGCGTAGCCGCCCGACACCCGGTGGCCCAGCGAGGTGGCCCGCGCGGCCAGCCCGAACCGCGAGTCGTATTTTCCGCCCGCGAACTCCCGTATCTCAGTGACCGTTTCCGCGAGGCCGTCCGGCTTGAACCAGGTGGCCCGGTGGATCTGCTCCACCCGCTGCGTCACGCCCAGCTCCGCCGCGAACTCCCGCAGCTCCTCCAGGTCGGGCAGCAGCACCGGATGCGGCAGCGTGACCGTGCGCGGCGACAGCCGGACCGTCTCGCCGTCCAGGTTCACCACCCGCAGCTCACCGGCGTCCGTCGCGTCCCGCAGAAACCCCACCTCGTCCGGGTCGTCCCCGACGACCGCCAGGTCGCGCAGCGCCGACTGCCACGCCTCGTCCGGCCACACCCGGGCCAGCAGCCCGGTCGGAACGGGCAACGACGACACCATCCAGGCGTCCACCTGCGCCACGCACGCCCCCGCGTGCCGGTCCAGCCACTCCCCGAACCGGCGCAGCCGGTCCGTCTCGGGGTGCTCGCGCACAGCCTTGGGCAGCGACTTCAGCTGCCGCCCCGCCGCCCGCCCCGCCGTGGCCCTCGCGGCCACCCGACCCTCCACCAGAGCGACCTCGTACCCGTCGCCCGCCGACAGCCAACCCACCGGTCCCCACCCCTCACACCGTCCAGAAATCAGCACAATCGAGCCGGTGCGTCCCGGTCTCGCTGTGACGATGTGCCGAACGCTAGCGGCCGCCACCGACAATCGGTCTCGTGGAGCCTCCGGCGCGGAACGGCCCGGTTGGTGCCCGGCCTTGAGACAGGTGTGTCTCCGGAGCCGGCGTACGACGAGCGCCCGGCGAGGACCACTCCGGCGTGCCGCGAGTCAAGCTGCGAGGACACGAGCGCACAACCGTAGAACTACGCGATGTGATTACGCGCTTTCAGCGGCCACACGCTCACGGCGGACCGCTCCGCGCTGGGGATGCCGCCTTCCTGGCTCACAGCGTTGTCACAGTCGTGTTGTACAAACGTCCCATGTACGGAAATCGGAGATCGGCGTTCCGTCCCGGACGAGGGTGGGTTCGTGGTGGCTGAGGCGTATGGCGGGTCCTGGCGGCGCGAGGGCATGGCGCCGTTCGTCAGCAGGTCGGCGGAGCTCGGTCGGCTGGACTCGGTGCTGGAGTGCCTGGGGGAGAGCGGTCCGGCGGTCGTCGACATCACCGGCGAGGCGGGCATCGGCAAGAGCCGGCTGCTGGCGGAGTTCTGTGCGCGGGCTCGCAGCCGGGGGCTGACCGTGCTGCGGGGCCGGGCCACGGAGTACGAGCGGCACAGCCCGTTCCGGCCGTTCGCAGACGCGTTCGCCGACCTCGACGCGCGAGCGCTGCGGGCGCTGCCCGCGTTGGCGGAACTCCCCCCGGTACTGCGAGGCGACATCGAAGGACCGGGCGGGCCGGGTACGGGTGACCGTTTCGGCCTGTACCAGGCGACCGCAGCTGTACTGGGCCGAATCGGCGGCGCCGGTCTGGTGGTGGTACTGGACGACCTGCACTGGGCCGACCCGGCGTCGCTGGAGCTTCTCGACCACCTCGTCCGGCACCCGGTACCGGCCCCGCTGGTGCTCGTTGTCTCACGTCGTGACCGTCAGGCGCCGACAACGCTCTCCACCGCGCTGGCCGGTGGCGTGGACACCGGGGCGGTGCTACGGCTCCCTCTGGGGCCGCTCGGCGAACGAGACTGTGTGGAAGAACTGGCCGGCGACCTGCCGCAGCCGCACGCGGCCGAGCTCTACACGGCGAGTGAGGGCAACCCCCTGTACTTCCTCGCTCTCCTCCAGGCCCATCGCGGGGCCCGGCCGGCCCGGACGCACCCCTCGGCACCCCCGGCCCTGGCCGCGTACGGCGGTCCGGACGGTCTGCCCGACGGCCTCGGAGCGCTGCTCCTCGACGAACTGTCGCCGCTGAGCCCGCTGGAGCGCCTGACCATCGAGGCGGCCGCTGTCCTCGGCGACCATGCCACTCCCGCCATGATCGGCGCACTCACCGACTCCGACGTCGCCGACGTCATCGAGGCGCTGCACCAGGTGATGCGGCGCGATCTCGTCCGTTCGAGCCAGGGAGGGCGACGGCTGACGCTGCGCCACCCGCTGATCCGGACCCTGGTCCACGAGAGCATCAACCCCTGGCGGCGCGAGGAACTCCATCGGCGGGCGGGAGCGGAACTGGCCCGGGCCGGTGCCTCCGTGGTCGAGCGGGCACATCACCTCGAACAGTCGCTCACGCGCTGGGACCCGCAGGCGGCCACAGTACTGACCGAGGCCGCCCAGCAGACAGCCGTGACCGCTCCGGCCACCTCCGCCCACTGGCTGGACATCGTGTTGCGACTTCTGCCGGACACCCCGGAACACCTCGCCGAACGCCGCGAACTGTTGCTGCTGCGCGCCCGCGCGCTCGGCGTGAGCGGCGGACTGAAGGAGAGCCGGGACCTGCTGCACCGGGTGATCGACATGCCCGGTGCGGATGACGACGACGTCCGCACCTCAGCGGTCGCCCTCTGTTCCCTGATGGAACGTCATCTCGGCCGGTTTCCGGAGTGCGAGGCGCTGCTGCGCCGCGAACTGGCCCGGTCGCCGGGCCGGCCGCCTTCCCGGACCATCGATCTCCGCCTCGAACTGGGCTCCTGCGGGCTGATGGCCGCTGCCCGCTTTCCCGACGTGAGGTCGGAGATCGCCGAGGCTCTGACGATGGCCCGTTCTCTCGGTGACGAGATCCGTGAGATGCGCGCCCTGGCCATCGCCGCCATGGGCGAGGCATACGAGGGCGACATGGCCGCGGCCCGCGGGTTCGCCGAACCCGCGGCCGGGCTCGCGGACGCGCTGACCGACAACAACCTCGCCCACCTGTGTGAATCCCTGTGCATACTCGGCTGGACCGAGGCGTTCCTGGAGGACTACACCGACGCCGAGAGGCACGCGGACCGAGGGCTGGAGATCGCCCGGCGTACCGGCCAGGTCTACCTGTTGCCACAGATCCTGGCGTGCAAGGCCCATATCCACTTCTCTACGTGCCGGATCACCACCGCGCTTGAGCTGGTCGAGGAGGCCGAGGCCATCGCGCGGGCGCTGGGCAGTGGCGAACTGCTGGCTTTCGCCCTGGCGTTCAGATCCCAGATCATGCTGCAAACCCGTCCTCCGGGTGATCCCGGCCCGCTGGCCTGCGCGGAGGAAGCCGTGGCCGCGGCCTCTACGAGCGACAGCTGGTGGGCGTCGCTGGCTTGGTGCATGCTCGCCCACACCGCGCTGAGCGCCGGCGATCCGCACCGGGTGCGGGACGCCCTGCTGCACGCCGGCGGTGGCAGCGGCCTGTGGCGGCTGCGGCACTCGGCACGCCCCAGCTACCTGGAACTGCTGGCCACCGCGGCCATCGCCACCGGTGACGTCGAAGAAGCCGAAGGCTGGGCCGAGCGCGCCCGCAAGGAGGCCGAACAACTCGGCCTGCCGACCCAGCGCGGAGCAGCTCTGCGCAGCCTCGCCCAGATCGCGGCGCAGCGCGGCGACACAGCTGCGGCGGCCCGGATGTTCGACGAAGCCGCGGCGGAGAGCGTGCGATCCGGGGCGACACTCCGGGAGGCGCAGTCCCTGCTGCTCGGCGCCCCGTTCATGAAAGCCGCCGGGGACGGCCCCCGCGCGGCCGCCATGTGGCGCCGGGGCTCCCGCCTGGCCTCGGAAGGCGGAGCACGACTGCTGGCCGGCCTGGCCGAGCGGGTACGCCCGGCGGTGTTCGGGGATCCGTCCGGCATATCCGAACCGATCGGCGGCCTGACCGAGTTGACCGCTCGCGAGCGGGAGATCGCCGAGCTGGTCGCCGAAGGCCTCACCAGCCAGGCGATCGCCACCAGGCTCTACCTCAGCCCACGCACCGTCGAAGGCCACATAGCGCGGGTCTACCGCAAGACGGGCGTGTCCTCCCGCGCGGCACTGGCCTCCCTGGTGGCCCGCGGCAGCGTGATCGGATGAGGCAGTCCACACCCCCGGGGCCGGACCGTACTCGGCCCCCGGGGCCTCACCGCAGCTCGTCCACGTAACGGTCCGTCCCGGGCGCCGTTGGTATGAACGGCGCCACCAACTCCACCCGCCCCAGGTGCACTTCCTGCACGGCCTCCCCCAGTCCCGCGAAATGCGGCTCCCAGCAGTCCCGTGGATCCGCCTCCAGGAACCACAGCAGCGTCAGCCGTACGTCCACGCCCTCGACCTGCTTCACGTACGTCATACGGTCACCGGGCAGCGGGGTCGGGCGGAAGACGGTGACCATCGCGGCGGGCGAGCCGGCAAGCCGCTTGGGCAGGTACCGGCCGCGCAGCCACTCCAGCAACTCCGCCCGCCCTTCCGCGGATTCGGCGTCGATCACCTGCAACACCAGCCCCGCGTACGGGTGGTCCAGCGCGTGGAAGTCACGGGGGCCGGTGGCACCGTCCCGGTAGACCGTCGCCTCGTGGTCCTGGAACGCGGTGAAGACGTGCGTACGGTCGTGATAGACGCGGGCGTCGCGGTTGAGACGCTTGTTGATGCCCACGGTCCAGCGCATGTGGTCGGCGTAGCGGCCTTCCGTGATCCAGTACGTGGAGAGGTAGCAGCCCGCGGCCACCGGCTGCGCGATCGCCGACTTCTCGGGATAGCGCAGGAGTTGGAGGTCCCGGGTCGCGACCCAGCGGCGCCCGGAGAACATCCAGGGCATGGCCATCGCGCCGGCGTAGTAGTGGTCGTCCTCGTACCAGCGGTTGTACGCGTACTCGTGGCCCGGGTGCGGTTCGACCATGGTGATGAGTGCGTGGCCCGGGTGGACTCCGTACGGGCCGACTGCCGCGAGTTGGGCGTACGTCGCGCTGTGGGTGTCCTCGGCCCTGGTCCCCTCGCTGCGGGTCTCTTCGCTCATTGTCTTCCCCTTTCCGTCTCTTCTCCGGCTCTTCCTTCCTCCTTCGGACGCCCATACTCTGACGCTCCGTCAGATAATCCGCCAGTACCGGGGAGGGCTTCGATGTCGCTGCTCACAGGGAAGACCGTGGTGGTCTCGGGGGTCGGTGCCGGGCTCGGGCGTCAGGTCGTGGCGGCCGTCGTGCGGGACGGGGGGAACGCCGTACTGGGGGCGCGTACCGAGGCGCACCTTGTGAAGACCGCCGCCGAGCTGGATCCGGAGGGGGCGCGTACGGCGTACCGGGCGACCGACATCACCGACGAGGAGCAGTGCCGGGCGCTGGCCGGGCTGGCGTGCGAGCGGTTCGGGCGGATCGACGGGGTCGTCCATGTCGCCGCCTGGGACAGCTACTTCGGGGGGATCGAGGACGCGGACTTCGAGAGCTGGGCGCGGGTCGTCGACGTGAACCTGCTGGGCACGCTGCGGATGACGCGAGCCTGTCTGCCGGCGCTGAAGGAGCGGGGCGGGAGTGTGGTGTTCATCGGTACGCAGTCCGCCGTGGCCGCCCCCTCACAGGTGCGGCAGGCCGCGTACGCCGCCTCCAAGGGGGCGCTGACGAGCGCGATGTACTCGTTGGCGCGGGAACTCGGGCCTCACCGGATACGGGTCAACACCGTGCTGCCGGGGTGGATGTGGGGGCCGCCGGTGGAGGCGTACGTGCGGTTCACCGCGCGGGGCGAGGGCGTGCCGGAGGACGAGGTGCGGCGGCGGCTCACGGAGCGGATGGCGTTGCCCGAGCTGGCCACGGACGGGGATGTCGCGGACGCGGTGGTGTTTCTGGCGTCGGAGCGGGCTCGGGCCATCACCGGGCAGTCGTTGCTGGTGAACGCGGGTGAACTGATGCGGTAGCCGTTATTCCGCCATTCTCGGCCGCTCGCGCATTCATTCATGGACATGAACGGAGGTCAGTTCCGCGAACTTTTTTACTCCCTCTTGACTCACCGGGCGGTTGTCGCTGCCATGCCAGCGAATCGACGATGAGCGGGCGCTCGACACCCCCGCTCGACTTTGCTCGACGCCCCTGGGAGGGAGCACATGAACGGTCTCGACTGGACCGTGCTCATCGCTTACTTCGGCGTGATGGTCGCGATCGGAGTCTGGTCCCACAAACGGGTCGACAACGTCAGTGACTTCTTCACTGCGGGCGGAAAGATGCCGTGGTGGCTGTCCGGCATCTCCCACCACATGTCCGGCTACAGCGCGGTGATGTTCACCGGCTACGCGGGCATCGCCTACACGTACGGCGTCACGTCCTTCGTCACCTGGTCCTTTCCCATCGCCCTCGGCATCGCGATCGGCTCCAAGCTGTTCGCGCCGCGCATCAACCGGCTGCGGTCGCGGCTCCATGTGTCGTCCCCGCTGGAGTACCTGAAGAACCGGTACGACCTGAAGACGCAGCAGGCACTGGCCTGGTCCGGGATGCTGCTGAAGATCGTGGACGTCGGTGCCAAGTGGGCCGCGATCGCGACCCTGTTGTCCGTCTTCACCGGTATCTCCCTCAACCAGGGCATCCTCATCACCGGTGCGATCACGGCCGTGTACTGCACGATCGGCGGGCTGTGGGCCGACGCGCTCACGGAGTTGGGGCAGTTCGTCATCCAACTCCTCGCCGGTATCGCGATGTTCATCGCCGTGGTGATGAAACTCGACGACCACGGAGGGTTCTTCGGGGTCTGGGACGAGCCCGCGTTGCAGGGGCACGGCAAGCCGCTGGTGGGCCCCTACGGCACGGTGTTCCTGCTCGCGTTCCTCTTCATCAAGCTGTTCGAGTACAACGGCGGCATGCTCAACCAGGCGCAGCGGTACATGGCGACGGCCAACCCGAGGGAAGCGGAGCGGTCGGCTCGTCTGTCGGCGGCGCTGTGGCTGGTCTGGCCGTTGGTGCTGTTCTTCCCGATGTGGATGTCTCCGCTGCTGGTGGAGTCGCAGAAGCCGGACGGTTCCGACTCCTACGCCCTGATGACCGAACAGCTGCTTCCGCACGGGCTGTTGGGGCTCGTCATCGTCGGCTTCTTCTCCCACACGATGGCCATGTGCTCGTCCGACGCGAACGCCATCGCCGCCGTCTTCACCCGGGACTGCGCGCCGGTGATCTGGAAGCGGGCGCGGTCGTGGACGGACTCGTCGGGGCTGGTCGCGGCGCGGGTGACGACGGTCGTCTTCCTCGGGCTGTCGATGGCGGCGGCGACGCAGGTCAATTCGCCGGCGTTCAAGGACATCATCACCGTCGTCATCAAGTGGGTGGCCGGGCTGATGGGGCCGATGGCGATTCCGATGATGCTGGGGCTGTTGCGGCCGTTCCGGCGGTCGGGGCCGACGGCGGCGCTGGGGAGTTGGTCGATGGGGCTGCTGGCCTTCTGGCTGGTGAACTATCCGATCAACTGGAACGTGGAGGGCGGGGTGCCGCTCCAGTACCAGGTGTCGATTCCGCTGGCTGTGTCGCTGGTGCTGTACATCCTGATCGGGTTCCTGCGGCCGGAGGACACGCCTGAGAGGTTGGCGGTCATCGAGACGGTGAACACGGACGGGGACGACGGTGCGAGCGCTGCCGCGCGGGTGCCTGTTCCGGAGCCGGCGGATTCGGTGCCGGGGAAGGGGTGGGTGAAGGACTAGGTTTCCTCGCCCCCGCCGCCCTTACCCGTCCCATCCCTCGGGGGCTCCGCCCCCGAACCCCCGTATCGCGCTGAACGCGCTCGTCCTCAAACGCCGGACGG
>NZ_JBSFMT010000054.1:0-74250 GCF_053599695.1 Streptomyces sp. NPDC000878
GTTTCGGTTGCGGCGTGGGGGGGGCGCGCCCCCCCCCCCCCCCCCCAGGGGATGGGAATGGGTAGGGGCGGCGGGGGCGAGGAAAAGCAGCGGCTACTGCTGGGTGGCTCCCCGTCGGCGTACGAGATAGGCAGCCGCGCCCGCCACGACGACCACAGCCGCCCCGATGCCTATCCAGGCGCCCGTGGACATCCCGCCGTCGTCCTCGCTGCTCGTCGCCTCCGTGGCCGGGGAGGCCGACGCCTCCGTCGTGGGTGTCGGCGTCGGCGTCGCGGACGGAGACGGTGTCTCGCTCGGGGTCGGGCTGCTGATCGGCTTCGCGCCCGGCGCCGCCGCCTTCAGCTTCAGGACCGGCGCCGGCTGCTCCCCGCCCTCGTCCAGCTCGATCCAGCGATCGATGCTGCCGTCGCTGTACGTCTGCAGCGACTTGAAGGCGAGCTGCTTCGCGTCGGGAAGCTGGCGCACGACGACGGAGTACTCGGCGCTCACGCCGGTCTTGAGGGCCGGGCCCTTGACCGTGTAGCCGTCGTCGGCGGTGGCGAACTTCCAGCCCTTGGGGCCCTCGCCGTACGTCACGTCGCCGGGCGCGATGCCCTCGGGCAGGATCACGCGGACCTCGGCGATCCCGGCGGTGTCGGACTCCGCCTCCGCGTGGAAGGAGAGCTCGACGTTCTCGGCGAGAGCCTGCGCCTTGTCGGACTCGACCTCCATGTGGGCGGTGGCCGGTCCGGCGGCGAGGAGGACGAGGGTGGTGGCAGCGGCGGCCGTGAGGGCCAGGCGCCGTGCGGTGAAGTGCTGGGTGGTGGCAGTGAACATGGTGTTCTCCGGGTCTTTCCGGGCGTGCGGTGGCACGGAACGACCGACTCGCGACGGGCCGTTCCGGCAGGGTCAGGGTCAGTTGGCGAGAGCGAGCCGCGCCGCCGGGGGACCCCGCCGTACCACCACGTCCGAGAGCAGCGCCGCCCTGAACAGCGGCGCCTCCGTCAGTCGCGGGCGACGCACCCGCGATCCGCGCCCGGCCGGCACCGGCCGACCCGCGAGCAGCGCCCGTACGGTCGCGATCCGCGTCCGTACCGCGTCGACCACCCCGGTCAGACCACGCGCCAGCGACCAGCAGGCCGCGTCCGCCCGGTGCAGCAGCACGGCGACGAGCACCGCGGCCACGGCATGCAGGACCGTCATCGCTCCCGAGTCGTGCAGCCACTCCGGCCAGGCCCCGTGAGCGGGCATCGCATGATGCGCGTGCGTGGGCATGTCGGTGGCCGTGACTGCCGCGTCGCGTGCGTGCGTGGCCGACAGCCACACATGCAGTCCGGACTGCGCCGCCGCGCTCGTCACCACCACCGCGGCGAGTGAACGCGGGCGGCGCGTACCGGCCAGCCCCACGGCGAACAGCAGCGCCGCCGCTGTCACGCTCGACCGCCACGGAGCCGGACCCTCGGCGACGAGATGATGCGCGCTGACCCCGAGCACCGTACCGACGACGGCGAACACCGCTGCCCGGAACACGGGCAGTGGCGCGGAGTGCGTCGTCGTCGGGGTGCGGGGCATGGTCATGATCCGCCCATCATCGACCATGCGACGGCCGGGGAGGGGCCGGCTCTCAGGAATTTCTCATTCCTTTCCCATGGCAGGCCCAGGCGATGGTCACAGAATGGTCAAGCACCCAAGGGGAGTGGGGTTCACCCAAGGGGGGGTTGGGGTTCTGAGGGTTCTGTCCACCGGGGGATCTAGGAGGCACAGTCATGGTCCTGGTCGGTCCGGAAGTACGCCGAGTGGCCCGCGGGTTGAGGCGGCGGGTACGGCAACTCGCGGAGCCCCCTGTGCCGCAGTCGGCCCACCGGCTAGTCCCGGACCCGGTGTTCGTGATCTCCTCCGTGCGCTCCGGCTCCACGCTCCTGCGGGTCCTGCTCAACAGCCACCCCCAGATCCGGGCGCCCCACGAGATGCACCTGCGGACCCTGTCGGTCGACCTCACCAAGCCGTACACCAGCAAGGCCATGGCCCAACTCGACCTCGACCAGCGCGAGTTGGAGCATCTGCTGTGGGACCGGGTCATGCACCGGGAACTCGTGCGCAGCGGCAAGCAGATCATCGTCGACAAGACACCGGGCAACGCCGGATTCTGGGAACGGCTCGCGGAGGGCTGGCCGCAGGCCCGGTACATCTTCCTGCTGCGCCACCCCGCGTCGATGGTGAGTTCCCTGATCAACAACCGTCCCGACCGCGACCTCGACGCGACCGTCCGCGAGGTGCGCATGTACGTGAAGGCGGTCGAGGCGGCCCGCAACGGGCTGGACGGCCTCACGGTCCGCTACGAGGACCTGACGGAGCGGCCCGAGGCGGTCACCCGGGAGCTGTGTACGTATCTCGGTGTGCCCTGGACGCCGAACATGCTCGACTACCGGAAGGGCGACCACGGGCCCTTCGTGCCGTTCATCGGCGACTGGAGCGAGAACATCAAGTCCGGGAAGATCCAGAAGGCCCGCCCGCTGCCGGACGCGGAGGAGGTCCCGGAGGCGCTGCGCGACCTCGCCCGCGCCTGGGGGTACTCCTGTTGAGTCAGAGGTGAGTCAAAGCTGAGTCAGAGGTGACTGCCCCGCCCGCGTGGCGCCGCCCCGGGCTCCCGGCGTCTATACGATGTCCGCTCGGGAAACGGACGGCGGCGGGGGCGGGGAGTCAGGGCGTGACGGATCACCGGCAGCGTCCCCGGCGGCGGGGTCAGGGCGAGCTGGAGGCGCTGGTCCTGTCGGCGCTGCGCCAGGCGGAGGGACCGGCGACGGCCGGCTGGGTGCAGGAGCGGCTCGGCGGCGACCTGGCCTATACGACCGTCATCACGATCCTCACCCGGCTGCTGGCCAAGGGCGCGGTCACCCGGGAACGCGCGGGCCGGTCCTTCTCCTGGACGTCCATGTCCGACGAGGCGGGTCTCGCCGCGCACCGGATGCGCAGGGTGCTGGACGCCGAGAGCGACCGGGAGGCGGTGCTGGCCAGCTTCGTCACCGGGCTCGGCCCGGACGACGAGCGGCTGCTGCGCGAACTGCTGGGGCAGCCGAGGCCGGAAGCGGCAGCGGAACCGAAAGCCGAAGGGGAAGACTGAACCTCATGGGGGTGTTCGTCTTTCTGCCGCTGGTCCTGCCGTTGACGGCCTGGCCGATCGCCCGCCTGGCCGAACAGCATCTGCATCCGCGCACCGCGACCCGGCTGCTGGCCTCGGTCGCGGGCGTCATGGCGGCCTGCAGCACGGTGTGCCTGGGCCTGCTGATGGTCGTCGGCACGGCCCAACTCCCCGGCAACCCGCTGCCCGACGGCTGGTCGGACCCCGAGGTGCGCGAGGCCGTGCCGTACGACGAGGTGGCCGGCCGGCTCGCCATCCCGGCGCTGCTCACCGTGCTGGCGGTCTGTGGCCGGACCCTGTGGCGGCACGGCCGGGTCCGCCGCCGTGCCCATCGGGCGCTGGCCGGACTGCCGGGCAGGGAGGTGGCGGTGCTGCCCGACGGCGAGCCGTACGCGTACGCGCTGCCTGGCGGCCGTCGGGGCCGGATCGTGGTGAGCACCGCCCTGCTCGACTGCCTCGAACCGGCCGAGCGGCGCGCCCTGTTCGCCCATGAGCGCGCCCACCTCGCGGCCCGGCACCACCGCCACCTGCTCGCCGTACAACTGGCCGCGCGCGCCAACCCGTTCCTGTGGCCGCTGAGTTCGGCCGTGGCGTACACGGCGGAGCGGTGGGCGGACGAGGACGCGGCACAGCACGTCGGCAGCCGCCGGACCGTGGCCCGCGCCATCGGCAGGGCGGCCCTCGTGTCCCGGGGCACGCCCATGCCCACGCTGGCCGGCTTCGCCGCGCCCGGTCCGGTACCACGCCGGGTGGCGGCCCTCCTCGGCCCCGCACCCGCGACGCGAGGCCGCCCCTCGGTGTTCACCGCGGTGGGCCTGGCGATGTGGGCTGCGGCGGCGGGTACGGCCGTGTCGGCGATGTCGTCCGCGAACGCGACGGTCACGATGGTCCTCATCCTGCACGCGGCCACGCCTCTCTGAGCCAGGCCCGCTCCCAACGGCCTTTGCTCCGAGGTGGGTTGAGGTCGGCTCCGGGACGCGTTCCGGGCCATGGTTCCTCTGGCTGAGGGTCCTCGGAGCTCGCGCTCTGGGTTGGCCCACAGCTGTTCATCTGGGACGGCCCGAAGTTGCCGCTCGCCCTCAGCGGTCCCCCGCGCCGAACGCCTTCAGGATGCGCTCAGCCGCGAGCGTTGCCGTCAACTCGCCCTCCCTGACCTGCCGTTCGAGGTCGGGCGTGACGGCTCGTACGCTCTCGTCGGCGTGCAGGCGGCCCAGCAGTTCCTCGCGGACCATCGTCCAGGTCCAGTCGACCTGCTGGTCACGGCGTTTGGCGGCGAGGCGGCCGGTCGAGTCGAGGAGGGTGCGGTGCTGTTCGAGGCGGTCCCAGACGGTGTCCAGGCCGGTCGACTCACGGGCGCTGCACGTCAGGACGGGCGGTGTCCAGGCCGCGTCCCTGCCGTGCATCAGTCGCAGGGCGCTCGCCAACTCCCGTGCGGCGGACTGGGCGTCGCGTTCGTGCGGGCCGTCGGCCTTGTTGACGGCGAGGACGTCCGCCAGTTCCAGGACGCCCTTCTTGATGCCCTGCAACTGGTCGCCCGTGCGGGCCAGCGTCAGCAGCAGGAAGGAGTCGACCATGTTCGCGACGGCGGTCTCTGACTGGCCGACGCCTACCGTCTCCACCAGGACGACGTCGTAGCCCGCCGCCTCCATGACGACGATCGACTCGCGGGTCGCCTTGGCGACTCCGCCCAGCGTGCCCGCCGTGGGGGAGGGGCGGATGAACGCCGCAGGGTCCACCGCCAGGCGTTCCATGCGGGTCTTGTCGCCCAGGATCGAGCCGCCCGTACGGCTGGACGACGGGTCCACCGCGAGCACCGCCACCCGGCGCCCGAGCCCGGTCAGCATCGTGCCGAACGCGTCGATGAACGTCGACTTCCCGACCCCCGGCACCCCGCTGACCCCGATCCGCCGTGCCCGGCCGCTGTGCGGGAGCAGCGCGGTCAGCAACTCCTGGGCCTGCGCCCGGTGTTGGGGGCGCGTCGACTCGACGAGCGTGATGGCACGCGCCACGATCGCCCGCTTCCCGTCGAGCACGCCCTTGACGTACGCGTCGAGATCGATCACAGGTCGTGCCCGAGGTCGGCCGAGAGCCGCTGGACGAGGTCGTACGCCGCGTCCGGGATCACCGTCCCGGGCGGGAACACGGCCGCCGCGCCCATCTCCAGCAGGGTCGGCACGTCCTGCGGCGGGATCACCCCGCCGACGACGATCATGATGTCCTCCCGGCCCTCCACCGCCAGCTCCTCGCGCAGCGCCGGTACGAGGGTGAGGTGCCCGGCGGCCAGCGAGGACACCCCGACGATGTGGACGTCCGCCTCCACCGCCTGCCGGGCGACCTCGCCGGGGGTCTGGAACAGCGGGCCGACGTCGACGTCGAAGCCGAGGTCGGCGAAGGCGGTGGCGATCACCTTCTGGCCCCGATCGTGGCCGTCCTGGCCCATCTTGGCGACCAGGATGCGCGGCCGGCGCCCCTCGGCCTCCTCGAAGGCGTCGACCAGGGTGCGGGTGCGGTCCACGGAGGGGGACTCGCCTGCTTCGTTGCGGTACACCCCGGCGATCGTACGGATCTGGCCCGCGTGCCGCCCGTACACCTTCTCCAGCGCGTCGGAGATCTCCCCGACCGTCGCCTTCGCGCGGGCGGCGTTCACCGCCAGCTCCAGCAGGTTGCCCTCGCCCCCGGCTGCCCGCGTGAGGGCGTCCAGCGCGTCCTGGCAGGCCCGCTCGTCGCGCTCCGCGCGCAGCCGCCGCAGCTTCTCGATCTGCTGGGTGCGTACGGAGGAGTTGTCGACCTTGAGGACGTCGATCTGCTCGTCGGTCTCCACGCGGTACTTGTTGACGCCGATCACCGGCTGGCGCCCCGAGTCGATCCGGGCCTGGGTGCGCGCCGCCGCCTCCTCGACCCGGAGCTTCGGGATGCCCGCGTCGATGGCCTGCGCCATACCGCCCGCCGCCTCGACCTCCTCGATGTGCTGCCAGGCGCGGCGCGCGAGGTCGTACGTCAGCTTCTCGACGTACGCGCTGCCGCCCCACGGGTCGATGACCCGGGTCGTGCCCGACTCCTGCTGGATCAGCAGCTGCGTGTTGCGGGCGATGCGCGCCGAGAAGTCGGTGGGCAGGGCCAATGCCTCGTCGAGGGCGTTGGTGTGCAGCGACTGGGTGTGGCCCTGGGTCGCGGCCATCGCCTCCACGGCCGTACGCGTCACGTTGTTGAACACGTCCTGCGCGGTCAGTGACCAGCCCGAGGTCTGCGAATGGGTGCGCAGGGACAGCGACTTGGCGTTCTGCGGGTCGAACTGCTTGACCAGCTTGGCCCAGAGCAGCCGGGCCGCCCGCATCTTCGCGATCTCCATGAAGAAGTTCATGCCGATCGCCCAGAAGAAGGACAGCCGGGGCGCGAACGCGTCCACGTCCATCCCCGCCTCGCGTCCCGCCCGGATGTACTCCACCCCGTCCGCGAGGGTGTACGCCAGCTCCAAGTCGGCCGTCGCGCCCGCCTCTTGGATGTGGTAGCCGGAGATGGAGATGGAGTTGTAGCGGGGCATCCGCTGCGAGGTGTAGGCGAAGATGTCGGAGATGATCCGCATCGACGGCTTCGGCGGATAGATGTAGGTGTTGCGGACCATGAACTCCTTGAGGATGTCGTTCTGGATGGTCCCGGCCAACTTCTCGGGCGGTACGCCCTGTTCCTCCGCCGCCACGATGTACAGCGCCAGTACGGGCAGCACGGCGCCGTTCATCGTCATCGACACGGTCATCTTGTCCAGCGGGATGCCGTCGAAGAGCTGCCGCATGTCGTAGATCGAGTCGATCGCCACGCCCGCCATGCCGACATCACCGGTCACGCGCGGGTGGTCGCTGTCGTAACCCCGGTGCGTGGGCAGGTCGAAGGCGACCGACAGGCCTTTCTGGCCGGCCGCGAGGTTGCGGCGGTAGAAGGCGTTGGACTCCTCGGCGGTGGAGAAGCCCGCGTACTGGCGGATCGTCCAGGGCTGGTTGACGTACATCGTCGGGTACGGGCCGCGCAGATAGGGCGCCGCGCCCGGGTACGTCTCCAGGAAGTCCAGGCCCTCCAGGTCACGGCCCGTGTAGAGCGGCTTGACCGCGATGCCCTCCGGGGTCTCCCAGAAGGTCTCGTCCGCGCCGGTGGCCCGCTTGACGGCCGTACGCCAGTCGGCGGTGGCGGTACTGGTGGTCGGGGTCCCCAGTTCGATTCCGGAGAAGTCGGGGATTCCCATCAGGACGCTCCCATGCGGTCGAGGGTGGCGGAGAGCACGGCTACGGCGTCGCAGCCCGCGAAGACGTACGCGTCGACGTCCGAGTACTGCCCGGGACGGCCGGCGAGGAACACGTGCGAGGCGCCGGCGGCCTTCAGTTCCGCCGCCACGGTCGCCGCCTGCTCCTCGTACAGGGTGTCGCTGGAGCAGAGGCAGACCTCGGTGGCGCCGCTCTCCTCGAAGGTGCTCTCCGTGACGGGCTCGATGCCGCCGGCCTGGAAGAGGTTCGACACGAAGGTCGTGCGTGCGGTGTGCGCGGCGGCCGGACCGATGGTCGCGAGGTAGACGCGCGGCCGGGTTCCGGTGGCCGCGAGGTGGGCGTCGGAGCGGGCGCGCAGTGTCTCGTACGCCTCGTCGCGTCGGACGCGGGGGAGTCCGCCGGACGGTGGCTCGGGCGCGGGCTCGCGGTCCGGGAGGCGCTCGGCGAGGTTCGGGAACTCGCTGACGCCGGTGATCGGTTCGCGCCGCTTTGCCAGCTTGGCGCAGCGGGCCGCCCAGGTGGTGGCCAGTGCCTCACCGGTCCGGCCGGAGCGAAGGGCGGTGGCCTGGCCGCCCAGGCCCTCGGTCCACTGGAAGAACTCCCAGCCCGCGTGGGCGAGTTCGTCGGTGAGCCGCTCCACGTACCAGGAGCCGCCCGCCGGGTCGATCACCCGCGCCAGATGCGACTCCTCGACCAGGATCGTCGAGGTGTTGCGGGCGATCCGGCGCGCGAACGCGTCCGGCAGGCCCAGCGCGTGGTCGAAGGGGAGGACCGTGACGGAGTCGGCGCCGCCGACCCCGGCGGCCAGCGTGGCGACCGTCGTACGCAGCATGTTCACCCATGGGTCGCGGCGCGACATCATCACCGGCGAGGTCACGGCGTGCTGCACCTGGGCGCCCGCGCTAGGCGCCCCGGACACTTCGGCGACCCGTGCCCACAGTCGCCGGGCCGCGCGCAGTTTGGCGATCGTCAGGAACTGGTCGGCGGTGGCCGCGTACCGGAACTCCAGCTGTGCGCAGGCCTGTTCGACGGTCAGCCCGGCCTCGGTCAGCTCGCGGAGGTAGGCGACCCCGGTCGCCAGGGACGCGCCCAGTTCCTGCGCGGCCGAGCCGCCGGCCTCGTGGTACGGCAGCGCGTCCACGGTCAGCGCGCGCAGCCCCGGGTACTGCTCGGCGCACAGCCGCGCCAGCTCGACGACCGGCGCGAAGGCCAACTCCTCACCCGTACGGGCCTCGTGGCCCAGTGGGTCGGCGCCGAGATTGCCGCGCGCCGCCTCCTTGGCGACGCCCCGCTCCTCGTACAGCCGCAGCAACTCCCGTGCCGCGGGCTCGACTTCCTGTCCGGCGTCGAGGACGACGGGGGCCAGGTCGAGATAGACGCCGTCGAGGGCCCGGGCGAGGGAGGCCACCGGGATCGCGTCCGGGCCGACGGTCAGCCAGAGCGAGGTGACGCCGTTCTCCAGGTCCGCGAGGACCGCGTCGCCGACGAGGGTCGCGTGCCGCTGCCGTACGTCCCAGCCGCCGACGGTGTTCCCCTCGGGCCGCCCGCCGCGTACGAAGGGGGCGAAGCCGGGGAAGCCGGGCTCAGGGGACTCGTCACGCGCCGTGTAGAGGGGCGGGGTGGTGATCCCGTCCTCCAGCGTGGTGGACAGCGCGGCCTCGGCTGCCGCGCCCGAGACCTCCTTGCCCGCCTTGCGCAGTACGCCCTCCACCAGGCGCTGCCACTGCTCGTGGGTCGTGGAAGGGAACTCGGCGGCCAGCGAGAGCCCGTCGTTGGGCAGGACTGTCATGCCCGGATGCTAGGGCAGAGAGGTCCGGCCGCAGCAGAGCGCCAGGCTGTGACCTTGACCTCGGCGGAAATGTGACCTCGGCCTCACGGCGGTCCCGGGTGCGGAGACGGCCCCAGGGGAGGTCATGCGACAGCATGATGCCGTGGCGATCACCATCGGCCCCGCGGACATCGGCGTCGGTGACGTCTGGTCGGCGGTGGCTGCCCATCTAGGCGGACGCCCCTCGGAGTTGAGCCCGATCCGGGACGGCATCGTCTGGAACCTGCGGCTGCCCTGCACCCTGCTCGCCGCGATCTGCGGGGCCGGACTCGCGGTGTGCGGGGCGGTCATGCAGTCCCTGCTGCGTAACCCCCTCGCCGACCCCTTCGTCCTCGGTGTCTCCTCCGGGGCCTCCACCGGCGCCGTCGTGGTCGTCGTCCTCGGCGTGGGCGGCGGTGCGCTGTCCGTGTCGGGCGGCGCCTTCGTCGGGGCCGTCGCTTCCTTCGCCCTGGTGCTGCTGCTCAGCCACACCCTCGGCGCCACGACGGACCGGGTCGTCCTCGCCGGGGTGGCGGTCATGCAGCTCTTCTCCGCGCTGACCTCCTTCGTCGTCCTGACGGCCGCCGACGCCGAGACCACGAAGGGCGTGCTGTTCCGGCTGCTCGGCTCGCTCAGCGGTGCGGGCTGGAACGACGTGTGGCTGTGCCTCGCGGTCCTGGTGGTCGCGCTCGTCGTCTGCCTCGGGTACGCGAGGACGCTGGACGCCTTCGCCTTCGGGCAGGACGCGGCGGCCACGCTCGGCGTCTCCGTGGCCCGGACCCGGCTGGTGCTGCTGTGCGTCACCGCTCTGCTCACGGCCGCCCTGGTCAGCTCGGCGGGCGCGATCGGCTTCGTCGGGCTCGTTCTGCCGCACGCCGCCCGCGCCCTGACCGGCGCCGGGCATGTACGGCTGCTGCCGGTCACCGCGGTCGCCGGGGCGGTGTTCCTCGTCTGGGTGGACACCCTGGCCCGCACCACCCTCGACCCCCAGGAGGTGCCGGTGGGGGTGGTCACCTCCCTGATCGGCGTCCCCGCCTTCGTCCTCGTCCTGTACCGCACCCGGAGGGCGCCGCTGTGACCCTCAGCGCCGACCGCGTCTCCCGCACCGCCGCCGGACAACTCATCCTCGACGGCGTGAGCCTCACCCCGGCCCCCGGCTCGGTCACCGGCCTGCTCGGCCCCAACGGCTCCGGGAAGTCGACCCTGTTGCGCCTGCTGGCAGGTGTCCTCGCCCCTTCCTCCGGCGTCGTCACCCTCGACGGCCGGCCGTTGCGCGAACTGGGCCGCCGTACCGTCGCCCGTCGCCTCGCGGTCGTGGAACAACAGGCGGACACCCAGACCGAGTTGACGGTCCTCGACGTCGTACGCCTCGGCCGCGTCCCGCACCGCCGCGCCTGGACCCCCGCCACCCCGGCCGACGACAAGGCCGTACACACCGCGCTGGAACGCACCGGCCTCATCGACCGGACGGCTCGCCTCTGGCACACCCTCTCCGGCGGCGAACGCCAACGCGTCCAGATAGCCCGCGCCCTCGCCCAGGAACCCCGCGAACTCCTCCTCGACGAACCCACCAACCACCTCGACATCCAGCACCAGTTGGACCTGCTGACCCTGGTCACCGAGCTGCCGGTCACGACCGCCGTCGCCCTGCACGACCTGAACCTGGCGGCGATGTACTGCGACGCACTCGTCGTCCTCAAGGAGGGCCGGGTGGTGGCGACGGGCGGCCCGGGCGACGTCCTGACCGGGGAACTCATCGCCGACGTGTACGGCGTGAAGGCCGCCGTCACCCGCGACGAGCCCGGAGACCGCCCGCACGTACGGTTCCTCGGCACGCTCCGGCCGGCGTGAGGAACACCGGGACCCAGGCGTTGTCAGTGGTGCTCCCTGGACTTTCGAAAGACCTGATCGAAGGGCGGGGGACCACCATGGAAGACCTCACGGGGATCGAGGGGCTGCGACAGCTCCTGCCGCCGCCTCCCGGCGCGGGCGAGGAGATCGACTGGCAGACGGCCGAGGAGCGGTGGGGCGCAAGGGGAGATGACCCGCCTGAGCGGGAGTGTGCGCTGCTGGAGTTGCCGTCCTTGCCGTAGCCGGGCAGCGGGCTGGGGGGCCTCTGGAGGGCCTTATTGCATATAGTTCGCAATAGCATAGAGCTTGCGAAAAGGGGGATCGTTGGTCGAGAGTGGTGCCCGGACCCTTCGCGGTACCGACCCGGACCGGGTGCGGGGTGCCGTCATTTGCCTGACACCGTCCGTTCGCGGACGCCACCCCGCACCCCCGCGGTCCCCGGGGTTCCCTGCTGCCGCCGGAGGTCGTCGCGAGACTCCCGTACGGCGTCCAAGTGCCCCTGCGTCACGTTGTCCCGGCCGCCCTGCCGAACCCGGTCGGTTCCGGCTGCGGGCGCCGGGCGTGGTGCCGGGCGGCGCACCATAATGAGGGGGAGCGCGGCGTAGGACAGCGCCGCAGGTGAGGTGCGCATGGCAGGCCTGAGCGAGCATGGCGGCGTGGACATACCGGCCGACGAGGTCGCGGTCGTCCTGCTCGACAGCGCGGGGATCGTCCAGGGGTGGTCACAGGCGGCGGCGGAATTGCTGGGGTGGCCGGCCGAGCAGGTCTGCGGGCGGCCGCTGGCGCGGCTGTTCGCCGAGGCGGAGCGGGGGAGCGGCGGGGACACGCGGGGCGACTCCCCAGCCGTATCCCCGACCGCATCCCCGGTCGTACCGGCGGGGCAGGTCGCGTTCCGGCACGCCTCCGGCCGGACGGTCGAGGCCACCGTCGACGAGGTGCGCCTGGACGGTTCCTCCCAGCGCGTCCTGCTGGTGGCGCCGAGGCGTGACGAGGGCGAGCAGGAGCAGGGGTCGTCGCTGCTGACCGCCCTGTTGGCGCAGTCCCTTCTCGGGGTCGTCCTCTGCGACACCGAGCTGAGGGTCGTACGCACGAACATCATCGACGAGGTGCACGGCTGGCCGCTTCTGCGGCCGGGGCATCGGCTCGAAGACGTCATCTCCCCGGCGGACGCGAAGGAGGTCGGGGACCAGCTGCGGCAGGTGCTCGACACGGGGATGCCGCTTCTCGCACGGGAACAGCGGATGTCCGCGCCGGACGGGTCAGGGCGGGAGCGGTACGTGTCCGTGTCCGCCTTCCGGCTGGCGGACGGTCACGACCGTCCGACGGGGATCGCGGCGTTCTTCACCGACAGCACGCGGCAGCGGCGGGCGCGGCGACGCACCGAGGTGGGCCACGAGGCGTCGGCGCGTATCGGCGCCTCCCTGGACGTGTCCCGCACCGCCCAGGACATCGCCGACGTGCTGGTACCGGCCCTGGGGGACATGGCGACAGTGGAGATCGCCGAGGCGGTGCTGGAGGGCGAGGAGCCGCCGAAGGTGATCCTGCCCGGCGACTGGCTGCGGCTTCGCCGGGTCGCGGTCGCCTCGGCCACCGGGCCCTGGCCCGCCGAACTCGTTCCCGTCGGCGGTCTGATCCCGCGGTTTCCCGATGTGCCACAGGTGCGGCGCGCCGCCATCCAGGGGGACACCGTCTACAACACGACCCGGCAGGAGATGCTCGACCTCCTCGGCGATCCGGAGCTGATCCGGGCGGTGATGCCCGAACGGGGACACTCCGCCGTGGTGTCCCCGCTGTACGCGCGCGGCCTGCTGCTGGGCTTCGCGACCGTCTGGCGTACCGAGCAGCCGGAGCCGTTCGAGCAGGACGACGCGGACCTCGTGTTCGACATCTCCTCGCGGGCCGCGCTCAGCGTGGACAACGCCCGGCGCTACACCCACGAACACCGGGCGGCGGTCGCGCTGCAGCAGCGCCTGCTCCCGAGGGCCACCACCAGCACCGCGGCGGCCGAGTCGGCCGGCTGCTATGTGCCGGCCGGCGGTGGGGCGGACATCAGCGGCGACTGGTTCGACGCGATCCCGCTGCCCTCGCTGCGGGTGGCCTTCGTCGTCGGCGACGTCTTCGGCCACGGACTGCACGCCGCGGCGACCATGGGACGCCTGCGGACCGCGATCCGTACGCTGGCCGACCTCGAACTGGAGCCGGGGGAACTCCTCATCCATCTGGACGACCTCGTCCAGCAGCTCGCCGACGAGGCCGACCCCCAGGACAAGGACACCATCGGCGCCACCTGTCTGTACGCGGTCTACGACCCGCTCACCGGCAGTTGCGCCCTCGCCAGCGCCGGACATCCGCCGCCCGCGGTCATCGGGCCCGACGGCACCGCCCGTCCGGTCGAGGTGTCCCCGGGACCGCCGCTCGGAGTCGGCGGCATGCCCTTCGAGGTGACCACCGTCGCCCTGGAGCCCGGCAGCACCCTGGCGCTCTACACCGACGGCCTCGTGGAACGGTGGTCCCGCGACGCCGACCAGGGCACCCGGGAGCTCCTCGACACCCTCGCGTCGCTCTGCAGGGGCGACGGGACGCTGGAGGAGATCGGCCGTGCCGTCATGGCGGGCGCCGCCGAGGCGCCACCCCGCGACGACATGGCCCTTCTCCTGGCCCGCCCCCGGCTGCTGCCGGCGGCGGACATCGCCGACTGGCAGTTCCCCGACGATCCGGCGGCGGTCGCCGAAGCCCGGAACGCCGTCGCGCGCAGACTCGCCGAGTGGGGGCTCGACGACCTCACCTTCACCACGGAACTGACCGTCAGCGAACTGGTCACCAACGCGATGCGGTACGCGGGAGGCACCGTCGGTCTGCGCCTCTTCCACGACGACACCACCCTGGTGTGCGAGGTCCGTGACTCCAGCAACACCCAGCCACGCCTCCGCCGGGCCCTGGCGGGCGACGAAGGCGGGCGAGGGCTGTTTCTCGTGGCCCAGCTCACCAGGCGCTGGGGCAGCAGGTACCACCACAGCGGCAAGACCATCTGGGCGGAGCAGCCGATAGACGGTGATCCGGCGTCACCCACCGGGCTCACCGCCGTATGGGACAGCGCCGCCCTGTAGCCCGTCAGCCGCGGCGGTTCCCCTGCACGCAGGGCGTTGAGCTGATGCGAGCGCTCGACCGCCGACTGGTGGTCGAGCAGGGACCGACGGCGCGTGTACTCGGCGACCCGCAGGACCCGTACACCCGGCTCCTGCTGGCCTCGGTGCCCCACGAGGGCTGGGACCCCGGCGGCGTACGACCGCTGGTTGCGTGATGATGCGGGAGGGCACCGCGCACCCCTGAGCACCGCACACCCCACGCACACTGCACCCCGTGCGCACCGCACACTCCATGACCCGAAACGAGAGAGGGCACCATGAGGATCCACCTGACCAGCGTCTTCGTCGACGACCAGGACAAGGCTCTGCGCTTCTACACGGACGTGCTGGGCTTCGTGAAGAAGACCGAGGTCCCGGTGGGCGCGGACCGCTGGCTGACCGTGGTCTCGCCCGAGGATCCCGACGGGACCGAACTGCTGCTTGAGCCCTCGGGCCACCCCGCGGTGAAGCCGTACAAGGACGCGCTGGTCAAGGACGGCATCCCGGCCACCGCCTTCGCTGTGGACGACGTGCACGCGGAGTTCGACCGGCTGCGCGGGCTCGGTGTGCGCTTCACCCAGGAGCCGATGGAGATGGGCCCGGTCACCACCGCGGTGCTGGACGACACGTGCGGCAACCTGATCCAGATCGTGCACCAGGCGTAGTCTCCGCGCCGCTCCGATAATCGGTGGCGGACCGGGACGACGCGCGCCACGATGCCCCCATGGACTCGCGTGAGCACGACACCGAAACGACGGCGACTCGGTGGACGGTCGCGACCGTCTATGACGACATGTGGGTCGACCCGGACGACGATCCGCGCGAGACCGAGACCGAGATCGTCGACGAACGCGGCGTGCTGCTGGAGGGCTTGCGCCACTTCCGCCTCACCGTGGAGATGAAGTGCGCGGGCCTGGACGCCGAACAGATGGCCCGGCGCTCCGTACCGCCGTCCACGATGTCCCTGCTCGGGCTGATCCGGCATCTCACCGAGGACGAACGCCACTTCCGCCGGGTCATGGCCGGCGAGGACGCGCCCAAGCTGTACCGCACCGAGGACGACCGCGACGGCGACTGGAACGGCGCGGTCGCCGATCCGGCGGTCGTCGAGGACGCCTGGCGGCAGTGGCGGCTGGAGACGGAACGCACCGACGCCTTCATCGCGAGCGTCGCCGATCTCGGCACCACGAACGCCGGCTTCTCCGACTTCGGCGCCGAACACGGCGGACACCTCCAGGTCCGTGATGTCCTGGCGGCGCACGTCAACGAGTACGCGCGGCACTGCGGCCACGCCGATCTCCTGCGCGAGCGGATCGACGGCCGCGTGGGCCAGTAGGCCGCCGTTCGGAAAACTCACCGCGCCACCGATGAGTTTCCGCACGAGGATCGGTCGAAAGGGGTGACAGCTCTCCCGCTCCAGGAGGTTCTCCATGACGACCGACGGATTCACCACGTGTCTCTGGTTCGACGGCACGGCCGAGGAAGCCGCGCACTTCTACGTCTCGATCTTCAAGAACTCGTCCCTCGGGAAGATCGGCTACTACAACGAGGCCGGACCCGCCCCCGCCGGCGGCGTGATGGCCGTCGACTTCGTGGCCAACGGACAGAAGTTCGTCGCCCTGAACGGCGGCCCGATGTTCAAGTTCAGCGAGGCGATCTCCTTCCAGATCTACTGCGCCGACCAGGCAGAGGTCGACCACTACTGGGCCAAGCTCACCGAGGGCGGCGAGGGCGGCCCCTGCGGTTGGCTCAAGGACAAGTACGGCGTGTCCTGGCAGGTCATCCCGGACGGCCTGATCGAGATGATCGGCGACCCGGACCAGGAGAAGGCCGTCCGCACCACCAAGGCCATGTACGCGATGGGCAAGCTGGACATCGCCGCCCTGAAGAAGGCGTACGCGGGGGAGTAGGGGCGACCCGGCCGGTCGTCGTCGGCCCGAGCCACCCCCGCACTCCGGTGGCTCAGGCCGGCTGACCGCTGCTGTGCAGCGCCGCGTAGACACCGCCGCGCCGCAACAGCTCCTCGTGCGAGCCGATCTCCCGTACGGCGCCGTCCTCCATCACCACGATGCGGTCGGCGCCCCGGATCGTCGACAGCCGGTGCGCGACGACGAACGTCGTACGCCCGTGCAGCAGCCGCGCCAACGCCTCCTGCACGAGCGCCTCCGACCGGGTGTCCAGCGCCGAGGTCGCCTCGTCGAGGATCAGCACCCGGGGGTCGCGGATCAGCGCCCGCGCGATGGCGAGCCGCTGCCGCTGGCCCCCGGACAGCCGCGCGCCGTGCTCACCTACCAGGGTGTCCACGCCGTGCGGCAGCCGGTCGACGAACTCCAGCGCGTTGGCGTCCCGCAAGGCGGCCCGCACCGCCGCGTCGTCGGCGTCGTCCATGCCGTACGCCACGTTCTCCCGGACCGTCCCGTCGAACAGGATCGACTCCTGCGGCACCACCGACACGAACCGCCGGTACGTCCGCAGGTCCAGCGTGTTCATGTCGGTCCCGTCGAGCAGCAGCCGCCCCGAGGTCGGCCGGATGAACCCGATCACGAGGTTCAGCACGGTCGACTTCCCGGCCCCCGAGGCGCCGACCAGCGCGATCGTCTCACCGGGCGACACGGTGAGCCCGAAGTCCCGTACGGCGGGCCGCCCGCCCTCGTCGTACGCGTACCCCACGCCCTCGAAGGCCACCTCGCCCCGCAGCCCGGTCACGGCGATCTTCCCCGCGTTGTCCTCCAGTTCGGGCGCCTCCAGCACCTCGCCGACCGAGCGCACCGACTCCAGCCCCTTGGTGATGACAGGCGCGAGCCCCGCGAGCGTCGTCATGGAGTTGGTGAGGGTGGTCAGGAACGCGCTCAACATGACCACATCACCCGGGGTGACACCCCAGACGCCGTAGTACGAGACGAGCGCCGCGCCCGTCAGGAACAGCACGCCGACCGCGTTCAGGAACACCCAGGCCAGCGAGGCGAACCGCCCGTTGAGCAGGTCGAGGCGGAGCCCGGAGGTGAGCACCTGGCGCAGGGTCCGGTCCATCCGGCCCAGCGCCTTGCCCTCCAGCCCGTGCGCCCGCGTGACGGAGATCAGCCGGGTCATCTCGCTCACCCGTGACGACAGTTGCTCGACCTCGTGCCGGAAACTCTCGTTCTGGGCGCGCAGCCGCGTCCGTAGCCGGACGATCAGCAGAGCCGCGACCGGCACCACCAGCAGGAACACCGGCAGGAACTCGGGCGTACGGATCCCGATGACGACCAGCCCGCCCATGAGCACGGTGAGCGCGCCGAGCCCCGAGTCGGAACTCTGCTGCATCATCTGCTCGACGGTCTCCACATCACGGACGACCTTCGCCTGGAGCACGCCCGCGCTGACCCGTGAGTGGTAGCCGATGGACAGCTGCTGCATCCGCGTGCACAGCGCGGACCGCAGATCGGTCCCCATACGGCGCACGCTGCCGTACAGCAGTCGGACGTACAGCAGATGCAGCGGCGGATTCACCACCAGGATCAGCATGATGACCCCGGCGCTGAGCCAGAGCCTGCCGAGCGGGCGGTGCTCGACGACGGTGTCGACGATGTCCGCGGTGATCAGCGGCAGCAGCCAGATCGGGCTGTGCTTGACGGTGAAGACGACCAGCGCGACGCCGAGCCGCCACCGGTCTGCACGGAACAGATAGGCGAGGGTGCGTATCGGGTGCTCGCCCCGGTAACGGTGGTCGAGTGGCTGCTCGGACGACGCCATGGACGGGGGTCCTCCTTGAGAACCGGGCAGTTGGTGCGTGGGTGGTCGACAATCGGGCACTGGGGCATTTGGCAAGCGCTTTCTGCCCTCTGTGCGCCGACCTACACCGACTCGGCCAGGATCTCCCTGATCACATGCCGGGAGTTCTCCGCGAGCACCGGATTCGTGTCCCAGTAGTACGGCAGCTGGATCAGCGAGATCGACAGCGCCCAGCCACGCCCGCGCGCCCACTCGGCGTCGTCGGCGCCCACGGCCTCGCGGAAGGTGTCGCGGACGTCGGCGGGCAGCAGGTTCCAGGCCACGATCAGGTCGACGGCCGGATCGCCGATCCCGGTGCAGCCGAAGTCGATCACGGCGCTCAGCCGTCCCTCGGTGACCAGCATGTTGCCCGGTGACAGGTCCGCGTGCGCCCAGACCGCCGGTCCCGTGTGCTCGGGAGCCCGCAGGGCCTCCTCCCACAGGGCCGTCACCGCCGCCGTGTCCACCGCCCCCGCCAGCTGGGCGAGGGCCGCGCGCGTGTCCGCGTCCCGCGCCGACAGCGGGACCGCCCGGTAGTGGGCCGGCCCGTCCCCGGCGTCGACACGGCGCAGGGCGCGGACGAATTCGGCGAGTTCCTTGGCCAGCGTCTCGGGGGAGTCGAGGGCGCCTGCGACCGGATTCCGCCCGTCCAGCCAGCCGTACACGGACCACGGCCACGGGAACCCCTCGCCGGCCCCGCCCCGTCCGAGCGGCTCGGGCACGGCGACCGGCAGCCGTGGCCCCAGCAGGGACAGCCAGCGCTGCTCGTGCTCGATGGCGCCCACCGCTCCGGGATGCCTCGGCAGCCGGACGACCAGCTCACCGCCGAGCCGGAACATGGCGTTCTCGGTCCCGGCGGACTCCAGCCGCTCCACGGGCAGGCCCGCCCACTCGGGAAACTGCCGGGCGATCAGGCGCTGGACCAGCGAGGCATCGATCTCCACCTCGTCGGCATGCATCTTCAGGGCACACATGCCGACCATCCCAGCGGCCGACGGGCCCGCAGTCCACCGAATTTGGCGGTACGGGATGCCCGGGCGGCGGTCGAGACCACGGGCCCGCCCGTTGCCGGACCGTGGGTCGGCCCGTCACCGGACCGCGAGTTGACCCGTCGAGGTGCCGCGTGTCGGCCTGTCCGGGACTGCGGGTCGGCCCGTCGAGGTGCCGCGTGTCGGCCTGTCCGGGACTGCGGGTCGGCCCGTCCGGGACCGTGGGCCAGCCCGTCGAGGGGCCGCGCGTCGGCCCGGCCAGGACTGCGGCCCCGCCCGTCGCCAAGCCGACCGGACCGTCGCCGTCCCCGCGTAACCACTGCGTTTCCCCGGTTAATTTCCGCCGCCGAAGGGTTGGCGGGAAACCGCTCCCTCGTTATCGTTCACGCACTTCACTCAATCGTTCCGCTGAACGAATAGCGGGAAGGGCGGTCGGTCCATGTCCGACATCCACCACCCGGCACGGCGGTCGGTGCTCGCCGCGGGTGTGGCCTCGGCGGCCTCGCTCGGCGCGTCCTGGCTGCTGACCGGCTGCACGGGCGCCGCGTCCGCGCCGGTGCTGCCCGCCGCCGCGCAGGAAGGCACCCCCGACCGCGGCGGCACCCTGCGCATCGCCCGGCCGCCCGCCTCCGACGCCGAGACCCTCGATCCGGCGAGCGCCCTGTCCGCGTACGAATACCTGGGCGCCCTCTACAACCGCCTCGTCCGTGTCGCCGCCGACGGCACCCTCGCCCCCGACCTCGCCGAGTCCTGGGAACCGGACGCCAAGGCGAGCACCTGGACCTTCCGGCTCCGCAAGGGCGTCGCCTTCCACGACGGACGCGCCTTCACCTCCGCCGACGCGGCCTACACACTCCGGCACATCCTCGACAAGGCCACCGCCTCTCCGCAGGCGGCCGTTCTCGCTCCGCTGGTCGACCCGGCCGTGCTGCGCACCCCCGACGAGCACACCCTCGTCGTCCCGCTGAAGACCCCGAACGCCGAGTTCCCGAGCCTCCTCACCCACTACAACTGCTATGTCGTCCCGGACGGCAGCGCCCGCTCGATCGGCCGCACGGGCATCGGCACCGGCCCCTTCAAGCTGGAGTCGTTCGCCCCCGCCGGACCCGGCCGGGTCACCGCGTACCCGGACCACTGGGCGGGCCGTCCCGTCCTCGACGCGATCGCCTTCTACTCGGTCGCCGACATGTCGGCGCGATCGAATGCCCTGCTGGCAGGGCAGGTTGACCTGCTCTCGCAGACCAACCTCGACTTCGCCACCGCCCGCGTGGTCGCCGCATCCGACCGCGCGACCGTCGCCCGCGTCAAGAACGCCCAGTGGTACGTCCTGCCGATGCTCACCACGGAGAAGCCCTTCACGGACGTACGCGTCCGGCAGGCCATGAAGCTCGCCTACGACCCCGAGCACGTGGTGAAGGTCGCGCTGCAGGGCGCTGGCGCCGCAGGCTGGGACAACCCCGTACCGCCCAGCGACCCCAACCACCTCTCCGCACACCCGGCGCACGACCCGGAGAAGGCCCGTTACCTGCTCAAGCAGGCAGGGCAGGAGGGGCTGGCCGTCGACCTCTACACCTCCTCGTACGACCCGATCTTCACGCCGATGGCCCTCGCCTACCAGGACTCCGCCAAGCGGGCCGGCATCCGGATCAGGGTCAAGACGGCCGCCGCGGACTCCTACTACACCCAGATCTGGATGAAGAAGCCGCTCATGGCCACCTACTGGTTCACCGGCAGACCCGTCGACCAGCTCTTCACCCAGATCTTCCGCAGCGGCTCCTCCTACAACGAGACCGCCTGGTCCGACAAGGCCTTCGACGCCGTCCTGGACCGGGCGCGCCGCGAGACCGACGACACGAAACGCCGCGAACTGTACGGCGAGGCACAGACGTTGGTGATCGAGAAGGGCGGGGCGATGACCCCGATGTTCGCCGACCGGCTCGTCGGGATCTCCCGCAAGGTGCGCGGATACGACGAGCACGGCTTCGAGTTCGACTACCGCGGCATCGGCCTGAAGGACGGGGCGTGAGCATGCTGTCCTTCGTCGCCCGCCGGATCGTCGCCGCCTTCGGCACCCTCCTCCTCTCCTCCGTCCTGGTCTTCCTCGCCGTCCAGGCCCTCCCCGGCGACGTCGCCACCCAGGTCCTCGGCAAGGACGCCACCCCGGACGCCGTCGCCGCCCTGCGCACCCAGCTGGGCCTCGACCAGCCCGCCTGGGAGCGCTACTTCGACTGGGTACGCGGTGCGCTGCACGGCGACTTCGGCACCTCGCTCGTCTCCGGCAAGGCCGTCGGCGGCGAAGTGTCCCTGTACCTCGGCAACTCGGCGCTGATCGCCCTGATCACCGTCCTGTTCGCGGTCACCGGCTCGATCGTCCTCGGCATCGTCGCCGGCCTGTACCGCGACCGCTGGCCCGACCACCTCATCTCCACGGTCAGCCTGGTCGGCATGAGCGTCCCCGAGTTCGTCGTCGCGACCGTCCTGGTGCTCTGCTTCTCCGTCGCACTGCCCTGGTTCCCGGCGGTCGTGCTGTACGGACCCGAGGCGACCGTCGGCCAACTCCTGCCCGCCGTATGGCTTCCGGCCCTCGCGCTGGCCATCGTCATGGCCGCGTACATCGTGCGGATGGCCCGCACCTCGGTGATCGACGTGATGGCGAGCGAGTACGTGACGACCGCTCGCCTGAAGGGTCTGTCGACCTGGCGGGTGGTCACCCGGCACGCCCTGCCGAGCGCACTGCTGCCCACCCTGCACGTCATCGCCCTCAACGTCGCCTGGCTCGCGGGCGGGGTCGCGGTCGTCGAGAACGTCTTCAACTACCCCGGCATCGGAAAGCTGATGCTCTCCTCCGTGCAGAACCGGGACCTGCCCGTCATCCAGGCCATCGCCCTGGTCAGCGCGGTCGTGTACGTGTGCTGCAACCTCGCCGCCGACCTCGCGGCGATGGCCCTGAACCCCAAGCTCCGTACGCGCGGGAGGACCCGATGACCGCCCTCACCCTCGCCCCCGTGGCCGGCCGTGCCTGGCGCACCCTGCGCACCTCACGCACCGCCGTCATCGGCCTCGCGATCGTCGCCGTACACGTCCTGATCGCCCTGCTCGCCCCCGTCCTCACCTCCTACGACCCCATCGCCAACGACTCCTCGGAGGCGTTGCTGGGCCCGAGCTGGAGCCACTGGGCGGGCACCGACCAGTACGGCCGGGACGTCCTCGCCCGCGTGCTGTACGGCGGTCGCTATGCCCTCGGTGTCTCGGTCACCGCGACTCTGCTGACCGTCGCCATCGGTACGGTCATCGGATGTGCGGCGGCACTGCGCGGCGGCTGGTTCGACGACGTGCTGGGCCGCGTGCTGGACGCGATCCTGTCCGTGCCGTCCGTCCTGGCGCTGCTCGTCATCGTGACCGCCCTCGGCACCGGCCCGTCGGTCATCGTCCTGGCCATCGCCGTCGTGTACGTCCCGCAGGTCGTCCGCGTCGTGCGCGGTGCCGCTCTCGCGGTCGTACCCGCCGACTACGTCACCGCCGCCCGGGCGCGCGGCGAGGGCACCTGGGCGATCCTGCGGCGGGAGATCCTGCCGAACATCACCGACGTGGTGTGCGTGGAGTTCGCGATGCGGGCCTCCTGGGTGGTCCTGCTGATCTCCTCGCTGTCCTTCCTCGGCTTCGGCGCCGACCCGCCGACCCCCGACTGGGGGCTGATGGTCGCCGAGAACCGCACGGCGATCACTGTCGTCCCGATGGCGAGCCTCGCACCGATCATCGCCCTGGCCACCCTCGTGGTCGGGCTCAACCTCGCGGCCGACGGCCTGTCCAAGGCGTGGGGCGTCGACAGGATCAGGGAGGGCAACTGATGCCCGGCTCGATCGTTTCCGTGAACTCCCTCTCCGTGGCCTACCGTTCGGGCGGCCGTGACGTGCCCGTCGTGCACGAGGTGTCGCTGGAGGTCGCCCAGGGGCGGACGCTGGCCCTCGTCGGCGAGTCCGGCAGCGGCAAGTCCACTGTCGCGGCCACCCTGTTGGGGCATCTGCGACACGGGTCGCGGATCACCGGCGGTTCGGTCGTCGTGGACGGCCAGGACGTGTTCGCCCTGCCCGCACGGGAGTTGAGGCAGCTGCGGGGCAGCACCGTCGCCCTGGTCGGCCAGAACGCAGGCCACGCGCTCACCCCGTCCATGCGAATCGGCCGGCAGATCGCGGAGGCGGGCGGCAGTGTCCCCGTCGTCGACCTGCTGGAACAGGTCCGGCTGCCGCGCCCCGCCGAACTGGCCCGGCGCTACCCGCACGAGCTGTCCGGCGGCCAGCAGCAGCGCGTCGCCATCGCCATGGCCGTCGCGGCCCGCCCCAAGGTCCTCGTCCTCGACGAGCCGACGACCGGCCTCGACGTGGTGACACAGCGCGGTGTCCTCGACCTGATCGCCGCCCTGCGCGACGAACTCGGCCTGGCCGCCGTCCTGGTGAGCCATGACCTCGGCGTCGTCGCCCACATGGCCGACGAGGTCACCGTCCTGCGCTCGGGGCGGGTCGTGGAGGCGGCGCCCACGCGCACGCTCTTCACGGCGCCCCAAGACCCGTACACCAGACGCCTGTTGGCGAGCGTGCCGCGCCTCGACGACGCCGGGCTCGCGGTCGTGGGCGAGACGGGCGAGCGGGAGGTGCGCGCGAAGGTGCCCGTACCCGACGACTCACCCGTCGCCGTCTCGGCCGTCGACGTCACCGTCGACTACGGCTCCGCCCGGGCCGTGCACGGCGTCTCCTTCGATGTGCGGCGCGGCGAAGTCCTCGCCCTCGTCGGCGAGTCGGGCAGCGGCAAGTCGACGCTCGCCTGGACCCTCGCGGGGCTGCGCACCCCGTCCGGCGGCACGATGACCCACCAGCCGGGGCACACCGACCCGGGCGACCTGGCCCGGCCCGCCGGGCGGCGTCCGCTGTCCCTGCGGCGACGCGTGCAGCTCGTCTTCCAGAACGCGGACACCTCCCTCAACCCCCGCCGCTCGGTGGGCGACGCGATCCGCCGCCCGCTCCGGTTCTTCGGTACGGCGGACAGCCGCCCGCAGGCCGCCGAACGGGCCCGGGGGCTCATCGCCGACGTCCGGCTCGACCCCGACCTGGCCGACCGGCTGCCCGCCCAGCTCTCCGGCGGCCAGCGCCAACGCATAGGCATCGCACGGGCGTTGGCGGGCGAGCCCGACGTCCTCATCGCCGACGAGATCACCACCGCCCTCGACGTCTCTGTCCAGGCCGACGTCCTGCGCCTCCTCGACGACCTGCGCCGGGAACGCCAGTTGGCCTGCCTGTTCATCAGCCACGACCTGGCAGTCGTCCGGGGCATCGCGGACCGGGTGGTGGTGCTGCGGAACGGGGTCGTGGTCGAAGAGGGCCCGACGGACGCGGTGTTCGCCTCGCCCGGGCACCCCTACACCCGCCAGCTGATGGCCGCCGCCCTCGAACCCGACCCCGACGCCCACCCGTTCGTCGAGGGCGGGACGGGCGACCTCGACTGGGAGGACGCGGCCGAACCCGACGACCAGTGGACCGAGCACGGCGACGGACACCGGGTCCGCCGCTGGCGCACGGCCGACGCCCTTGTCACCGAAGGAGTTTCGTGAAGTACCGCGAGGAGTTCGAGCGTCAGGTCGTCCGCGAGGACGTCTGGATCCCCACCCGGGACGGCCGGACCCGCCTGCACGCCCGCATCTGGCGCCCGGTGGACGCCGTCACGGACCCGGTGCCCGCGCTGCTCGAATACCTCCCGTACCGCAAGAGCGACTGGACGGCCCCGCGCGACGCCCAGCGCCACCCCTGGTACGCCGGACACGGCTACGCCTCCGTCCGCGTCGACATCCGGGGACACGGGGACAGCGAGGGCATGCCCGGCGACGAGTACGACGCGCAGGAACTCGCGGACGGCGTCGACGTCGTCAACTGGCTTGCCGCACAGCCCTGGTGCACGGGCAAGGTCGGCATGTTCGGCATCTCCTGGGGCGGCTTCAACTCCCTCCAGATAGCCGCCCTCGCCCCGGAACCGCTGAAGGCGATCGTCACCGTCTGCTCGACCGACGACCGCTACGACAACGACGTCCACTACACGGGCGGCGCCGTCCTCGGCATCGACATGCTCGCCTGGGCCGGCACGATGCTCGCCTTCGCGGCCCGCCCGCCGGACCCGACGGTCGTCGGCACGGACCGCTGGCTGCCCATGTGGTGCGAGCGCCTCGACGCCCTCGAACCCTTCCTGCACACCTGGCTGGACCATCAGCAGCGCGACGACTACTGGAAGCACGGCAGCGTCTGCGAGGACTACGACTCCATCGGCGCGGCCGTCCTCGCGGTCGGCGGCTGGCACGACCCGTACCGGGACGCCGTACTGCGCCTGGTGGAACACCTGCCCGCAGACCGGGTGCGAGGCCTGATCGGTCCCTGGTCGCACCAGTACCCGGACCGGGGACTCCCGCCCGGCCCCGCGATCGGCTTCCTCCAGGAGACCCTGCGCTGGTGGGACCAGCACCTCAAGGGCATCGACACCGGCGTCATGCGGGAGCCGTTGCTCCGGGCCTGGGTCAACGACCCGGTGCCGCCCGCGACCTCGTACGAGGAGATGCCGGGCAGGTGGGTGGGGGAGAGCAACTGGCCCTTGCCGAACGTCACGTGGGACACGCGCCCGCTCGGTTCCGGCGGCGCCCCCGTCCTCGTACGATCGCCGCAGCACACCGGACTCGACGCCGGGCGCTTCTTCCCCTTCGGCAACGCGAGCGATCTGCCGCCCGATCAGCGGGAGGAGGACGGGCGTTCGGTGTGCTTCGACTCGCCGGTGCTGGAGGAACGGGTCGAGATCCTCGGGCGCCCGCGTGTCCGGCTGCGCCTCGACAGCGCGACCCCGCGCGCCCATGTGATCGCCCGGCTGTGCGACGTCGCCCCCGACGGGTCGTCGACGCTCGTCACGCGCGGGGTGCTCAACCTGCTGAGCAGGCACGGTCGGGACAAGGCCGTGGAGTGGAACCCGGGGACGCACGAGGACGTCGAGTTCGAGCTGAACGGCATCGGCTACGCCTTCCCGCCCGGCCATCGCGTCCGGGTGGCCGTCTCCGACGCCTACTGGCCGTGGGTGTGGCCGCACGGCGAACGCGGCGAGCTGCGCGTCGTACCGGGCGACAGTGCCGTACTCCTGCCGGTGCGGGAGACATCGGGCGAGGCGCAGGCGATCGTGTTCGAGGAGCCCGAGCAGGCCCCGCCGCTGCCCGTGACGTACGACCGGCCCGCCGACCCGGCACCCGAACGGCTTGTCACGCACGATGTGGCCAAGGGGGAGTGGACCCTGGAGGTCGACCCCAACTACGGGGGCTCGCGCACCTATCCGGACGGCCTGCGGTACGAGGAGAGCGCGCGAGAGACCTACCGCATCCGCTCCGACGACCCGCTGTCCGCGCGGGCCGTCTCCGAGTGGCGCATCCGGCTGCGGCGCGGGGCGGGCGGCGACGAGTGGGACGCTGAGATCATGGCGCGGACGGAGCTGCGGGCCACGGCCGCGGAGTTCGTCATGGACAGTCGCGTCGAAGCACGGGCGAACGGAGAGACAGTGGCCAAGCGCGCATGGCACCGCACCACCCCGAGGACCTCGGGATGACGGCCGCCGAGCCCTCCCGGACCGCCGCGAAGGCCCCCCGACGTGCCGTGGCCGCCGCCGACCGCACCCGGCAGCCCACCGAGGTGCGCCGACGGCTCATCGTCGAGGCGGCCGTGCCGCTGATAGCGGAGCGCGGCTACGCGGCGGTGGGCGTGCGCGACGTCGCCGCCGCGGCCGGGGTGTCGGTCGGCACCGTCACCTACCACTTCGGCAGCGTCCAGGAGATCCTCTCCGAGGCGATGGTGCTGCACATCGAGCGCTACTACGGGGCGCTCAACGAGGCCGCCGAGCGGGCGAGCAGCGGGGCCGAGGCGCTGCGGCTGCTCGTCGACGCGCTGTTCACCGAGGACACCGACCGGCACTGGCGAATGTGGTTCGACTACTGGAACGCGGGCTCCCTGGTCGAACGGGGCGTCACCGACGAGGCCTTCGCGCGCGGCCAGGCCCAGCGCTACGACGCCTGGCACAGCCAGATCCGCGCACTGGCCGAACGAGCCGTCGCCGACGGGGAGTTCACCTGCGACGACCTCGACGGCTTCACCGTCCGCTTCGCCGCCCTCGCCGACGGCCTGGCCCTGCAACGGCTGCGCCAGGCACCCCCGTTGAGCACCCAGGACGCCCGCAGGCACCTCAACCGGCTGATCGGGACGGAGCTTCGACCGTCCGCCTGAGCGGACCGGGGCGCCGACGCGGGGACGTCCGATGTGAACGCCCCGCGTCCGGCGCTCAGTTCACGGCGTCATGCCGTTGGTGCACGCGGCACCGGGCTCGGGGGTCTGCTCACCCTGGACGTACTTGTCGAGGAACTTCGTGACCCTCGGGTCCGAGGCCTTGTCCACCTTGAGCTGGTGCTCCCAGGCGCTCAGCACGATCGGCGACGACTGGTCCTCGTACGGACTCATGAAGGTGTACGACGTGTTGGTCACCTTCTCGGAGAGGGTCTCGACGTCCGCCTTGGCCGCCTTGTCGGTGTACGTGATCCAGACGGCGCCGTGTTCGAGGGCGTGCACGGCGTTCTCGTCGGGGACCGCCTTCGTGTAGACCTGCCGGTCGCAGTTCACCCACACCTGGTTGTGGTCGCCGCCGACGGGCGGGCTCATCTTGTAGGTGACGGCCGTGTCGACGTGGTTCTGGGTGAGCTTGGACCAGCTCTTCACGCCCGATATCGGCGCGGCCTTCGCTTCTTCCTTCTCCTGGGCGGAGTCGACGAGATACCAGCCGCCGCCGGCCAGGCCGACGAGGATGACGGCGGTCGCACCGAGCGTGATCAGACGCATACGGCGCTCACGGGCCTGCTCGGCCTTGCGCAGCTCTTCCATGTGGGCGCGGCGGGCCGCGGTCTTCGCCTTGGCATTGGATGTACCCATGGGATGTCCTTCTCCGGTGATGGTCGTGGTCGTGGCCGAACGGATCGGGCACGGTCTAGACCCGGAGCAGTTGCAGCTCGTGGAGATCGGGGGGACGGGCTCCGCCCGGGGTCCGCGACGGGCTCAGCGGGAGGCGGGCGGGGGTGGTGCTCAGCTGGTCGCGGGTGGCGGCCCGGTCCGCGCCGATGAAAGGGGCGTGGTTGAGGACGCCGAGGTGACCGGGGGTGTGACAGCCGTGGTGGGGGCTCTCCTGGCAGGGGTCTCGGTCGGTGACGTGCGCGGCGTGTGCGGACGTCGACGTCGGCCCTCCGGTGTCCGGCGCGGACAGGGAGCCGGCGCAGGAGAAGGCGAATGTCGCGAGGACCAGGAGCAGGATGCTCAGCAGGGGCGGGGCGCTGCCGCGGGCATGCCGCAGTGCGGGGCGGCGCACCCGTGCTGCGGACATCTGGACACCTGGGGTAGGAGAGGAGGCAAGCGCCGATGAAATTATCAGACTGCGGGTGTGTGTTTTGGCTGCGGGTTGGTGGGGGCTTGTCGCGCAGTTCCCCGCGCCCCTTTGGGGCGCTTCTCCCTCCGTCTGTAACAGGTCAGGCCTCTCGACGCGCGTCCTGGACGAAGCCTGACTAGCGTGAGGAATCGGACCCACCCGACTCGATCGACTAGACCGGAGAGGCCGGAGCCATGGCCGTGCAACCTGAGGGAACGCCCTGTTGGGCCGATGCGATGTTCAGCGATGTCGAGGGAGCCAAGAGCTTCTACGGCGAGGTGCTGGGCTGGACCTTCGGCGAGTCGTCGTCGGAGCACGGCAACTACACGCAGGCCTACGCCGACGGCAAGGCGGTCGCCGCCGTCGTCCCGCCCATGCCCGGGCAGGAAGGGCAGTCCGCGTGGTGTCTGTATCTCGCCACGCCGGACGCCGCCGCCACCGCCTCCAAGATCCGTGAAAACGGCGGCGAGCTGCTGATGGAGCCGATGCAGGTGGGCGAGTTCGGCACCATGTGCCTGGCCCGCGACCCCGGCGGCGTCGTCTTCGGCGTCTGGCAGGCCGGGACCCACGAAGGCTTCGAAGCGGGACCGGAACAGGCCGGCGCCTACTGCTGGGCCGAGGTCTTCACGCGCGAGACCGAGAAGTCGGACACCTTCTTCCCGGCCGTCTTCGGCTACTCGGCGAAGCAGATGCAGGACGACGCCATGGACTTCCGGATGTACGACCTGGGCGAGAACACCGTCCTCGGCCGGATGAAGATGACGGACGACTTCCCGCCCGAGATGCCGCCGTACATCAACGTCTACTTCAGCGTCGGCAACTGCGACGACGCCGTCGCCACGGCCACCAAGCTCGGCGGCGTGCTGCGCTTCGGGCCCTTGGACAGCCCGTTCGGCCGGTTCGCCGCGCTGAGCGATCCGCAGGGTGCCAACTTCTCGATCATCGACGTGACGACGACGGCCGGTGAGATGCCCAAGTCGGCGGACGTGGGCTGAGGGAGACACCGGTAAGGGCGGGCGGGGGCCCGGTTCACGCATGGCATGATCGAGCGCATGCGTGAACGAGTGGTGGCCGCCTGCGACGGGGCCTCGAAGGGAAATCCGGGACCTGCGGGCTGGGCCTGGGTGGTGGCCGACGGCTCGGAGAGCCCCACTCGCTGGGAGGCCGGGCCGCTCGGCAGAGCCACCAACAACGTCGCCGAACTCACCGCGCTGGAACGGCTGCTGTCGGCCGTCGCCCCGGACGTACCGCTGGAGATCCGCATGGACTCCCAGTACGCGATGAAGGCCGTCACCACCTGGCTGCCCGGCTGGAAGCGCAAGGGCTGGAAGACGGCCGCCGGCAAGCCCGTCGCCAACCAGGAACTCGTCGTCCGTATCGACGAGCTGCTCGACGGCCGCTCGGTCGAGTTCCGCTACGTGCCGGCCCACCAGGTCGACGGCGACAAGCTCAACGACTTCGCCGACCGCGCCGCCAGCCAGGCCGCGATCGTGCAGCAGTCGGCGGGCAGCGACCTCGGTTCCCCGGAACCCCCGGCCTCGCCCGACACCCCACGCTCGACGCCCAAGAAGACGTCCCGGCCGCGCAGCGCCAACTCCTCCACCAACCGCACCCTCAAGGCGAAGTTCCCCGGCCGCTGCGCCTGCGGACGGGCCTACGCGGCAGGCGAGACGATCGCCAAGAACCCCCAGGGCTGGGGCCACCCGGAGTGCCGCACGGCCGAAGCGCTCTGAGGTGCCCCGCAGGGGCAGCCTCCCAGGGGCGCGGGGAACTGCGCGACCAGCCCCCATGGACCCGCAGCAGAAATCCATCCACGCGCCCACCTACTGCTACTCTCCGACGCGAACTGACCACCTTCTGTAATCGCTAGGGGTGTGCGTGAAGGTCGCCTGTGTCGGAGCCGGGCCCGCCGGCCTGTATCTCTCGATCCTGCTGAAGCAGCAGGACCCGTCCCACGACATCACCGTGTACGAGCGCGACCCGGCGGGCTCGACCTACGGCTGGGGCGTCACCTACTGGCGCGGACTGCTCGACAAGCTCCACGAGCACGACCCCGAGTCCGCGCGGGCCATCGCCGACGCCTCGGTGACCTGGGACCACGGGGTCGCCCACGTGGGCGACAGCGCGACCCGGCACCCGGGCGACGAGGGCTTCGGCATCGGCCGCCACAAGCTCCTCGACATCCTCGCCGACCGGGCCCGACAGCTGGGCGTCCGGCTGGAGTTCGAGCACGGGATCACCGACGCCGCCGAACTGGCCGACGCCGACCTCGTCGTGGCCGCAGACGGCGTCAACAGCGCGCTGCGCGAACAGCACACCGAACACTTCGGCGCTGGCCTGCGGGCTGGGCGCAACCGGTACATCTGGCTAGGCACCACCAAGGTCTTCGACGCCTTCACCTTCGCCTTCAAGGAGACGGAGCACGGCTGGATCTGGTGCTACGGCTACGGCTACGGCCAGGACCACAGCACCTGCGTCGTCGAGTGCTCCCCCGAGACCTGGAGCGGCCTCGGCCTTGACCGGGCGAACGAGGCCGACGGCCTGGCCCAGCTGGAGAAGCTCTTCGCCGACGTGCTGGACGGGCACCCCCTGATCGGCCGTTCCGCCGCCGACGGCGCCGCCCAGTGGCTCAACTTCCGCACCCTCACCAACCGCACCTGGCACCACGGCAACCTCGTCCTGCTCGGCGACGCCGCCCACACCACGCACTACTCCATCGGCGCCGGCACCACCCTCGCCCTGGAGGACGCCATCGCCCTGGCCGACGCCCTCCGCACGCACCCCGAACTCCCCGCGGCCCTCACCGCCTACGAGGAGCAGCGCAAGTCGGAACTGCTCTCCATCCAGAGCGCGGCCCGCTACAGCGCCCAGTGGTACGAGAACCTGCCGCGCTACATCCGGCTGCCCCCGGCCCGCATGTTCGCCCTGCTCGGCCAGCGCCACTCGCCGCTGCTGCCCTATGTGCCGCCCCAGCTGTACTACGGCATCGACCGGGCGGCGGGGCGCCTCGAAGCGCTGCGCCGGTTCAAGCGCTGGCTCGGGCCGAAGCTCGCCCGCACCGCGCAGACCCGGGTGCTGGCCTCCCGTACCCGCGAAGAGGCCGAGGTCTCCGGCAAATAGCCTGGTCACGACAGTCGGCATTGGGTGAATGGCGATTCACCGCTATGGTGAATCGCCATTCACCCAATTTTTCTGTCGCGCAGAGCGGCCGGCCGCTGGAGTACCGATGGACCAGCCTGTCCCGATATCCGACCCATCGGCCCCGCCTCCGCGGAGCCTGCGGGAGCGGATGACCGTTCCGGCGCTGGCGTTCGGCGGGATGCTCTATGCGGTCATGCAGACCGTCGTCATCCCGCTCCTGCCCGACCTGCCCCGGCTGACCGGTTCCTCGCCCGGCGCGGTCTCCTGGATGGTGACCGCGACTCTGCTGTCCGGCGCCGTCCTCACCCCGGTACTGGGACGGGCCGGCGACATGTACGGCAAGCGGCGGGTGCTCATCGCGGGCCTCGGGCTGATGGTCGTCGGCTCGGTGATGTGCGCCCTGTCGTCCGACATTCGCGTGCTCATCACGGCCCGTGCCCTGCAAGGCGCCGCGTCCGCCGTCGTACCGCTCTCGATCAGCATCCTGCGCGACGAACTGCCGCCGGAACGTACGGGGAGCGCGGTCGCGCTGATGAGCGCCACCGTCGGGATCGGCGCAGCCCTGGGGCTGCCGCTCGCCGCGCTGATCGTCCAGTACGCGGACTGGCACGTCATGTTCTGGGCGACCGCCGGCCTCGGTGCGTCGGGCGTGGCCGCCGTGTGGTGGGCGGTGCGCGAGTCACCCGTCCGGGAGCCGGGGCGCTTCGACGTCGTGGGCGCGCTGGGGCTGGCCGTCGGGCTGGTGTGTCTGCTCCTCGGGATCGTCGAGGGCGGCGAGTGGGGCTGGGGCAGCGCGCGTGTCCTGGGACTGTTCTTCGGAGCTGTTGGTGTGCTCGGGCTGTGGTGGTGGCAGCAACTGCGCACCCGGGAGCCTCTGGTGGACCTGCGGCTGGTGGCCCGGCCCCGGGTCGGACTGTCCCATGTCGCCGCCCTGCTGACCGGGTTCGCCTTCTACTCCAACTCCCTGGTGACGGCCCAGCTGGTGCAGGCGCCCGAGGCCACCGGGTACGGGCTCGGCCTGTCCATCGTCGCGACGGGCCTCGTCCTGCTCCCCGGCGGCATCGTCATGCTGGTGTTCTCGCCCGTCTCGGCCCGGCTCTCGGCGAAGTACGGGCCGCGCGTCACCCTGGTCATCGGCACGGCCGTCATCGCGCTCGGCTACGTCGTGCGCATCGCGGACAGCCGCGACCTGTGGATGATCATCGTGGGCGCCTCGGTCGTCGGTCTGGGCACCACCTTCGCGTACTCGGCCCTGCCCACGCTGATCCTGCGGGCCGTACCGCCCGGCCAGACCGCCTCCGCCAACGGCGTCAACGTCCTGATGCGCACGATCGGCCAGGCCATGTGCAGTGCCGCCGTCGTCGCCGTGCTGGTACGCCACACCAGCCCGGTCGCCGGTACGCCGGTGCCCACCCTGCACGGCTATCTGCTGGCGTTCGGGATGGCCGGCGTCGTCGCCCTGCTGGCCTGCACGGCGGCCCTCACCATCCCCGGCGACCCGGTCACCGGCGGCACCCGGCGCGCCCGTGGCCGCACCAAGGGCGTCCGGGACGGGGCGATGGAGGGAGCATGAGTGCCGTGCACACCCCACCGACGACCGACACCGATCCCGGCACCGACGGCACCGACACCGGACCGACCCCGGCGGCGCCCCCGCGCCGGGACGCGGAGCAGACCAAGGCCGCCATCCTGCGCGCCGCCCGTCACCTGCTCGCCCGCCACTCGCAAGCGGACATCACCCTCAAGGCGGTCGCCGAACGCGCCGGTGTCAGCCCGCCGTTGATCCTCAAGTACTTCGGCAACAAGGACGCCCTCTTCACCCGCGTGATGTCCTTCGAACAGGACGCCGAAGCCCTGCTGGACGCCCCCCTCGACGACCTCGGCCGCCACATGGTCCGCCTCCTCCTCACCGGCCAGACCGAGCGCGGCGCCGACCCCGTCCTGCGGATCGTCTTCGCCCCCCTTCAGGGCGACCGCGGCGACATCATGCGCGCCAACTTCCGCACCCAGGTGAGCGAACGCCTCGCCGGCCGCCTCACCGGCCCCGACCCGGGCCTGCGCGCCGAACTGGCCGTCGGCACGCTGCTCGGCCTGGGCGTCATGTACGGCATCGCCCGGGGAACGCATCTGCGGGAGGCGACGATCGACGACATCGTGGACCGGTACGCCCCCACCGTGCAGGCCCTGCTCACTCCCTGACGGGCCTCAGCGCAGCAGCCGGTCGAGGAACGCGTTCCCGAACACGCGGTGCGGGTCGAGCCGGTCCAGCGTCCCGACGGCCTGCTGCCACACGCCGTCCCCGAACGAAGCCGGTACGGCCGTACCGACGACCTCCTCGTCGCTCCACCCGGCCGAGTCCGTGTACCCCCACCCCTTGGACCACTCGACCCTGGTCAGCGCGTGCCCGCCGTCGTACGTCCCGAGCAGGAACTGTTCGAGCTCGCGGAAGAACGCCTCCGCGTACGGCGTCCCGGGCAGCGTCAGGACGTCCAGCCAGACGGCGGTGTCCCACTCGGGATGCCCGTCGACGGGCCGCAGCGCGGACAGCAGCGGGGCCCGGGCACCGGCCGAGTCGGCGTCGCCCGGGTGGTCGAGGCCGGTGGCGCGGATCTCGACGGTGCCGTTGACCGGGAAGCGCCCCAGGGCGGCGTACGCGGCGAGGCGCTCCCGGTAGAACGCGGTGAACTCGGCGATCACGCGCTGCACTTGGTCCCGGCTGGTCAGCACCGCGTAGCCGTTCGCGGTCACCCGGAGAGTCGTCGGCTTGACGTACAGCAGCGTGTTCTTCGACGGCCCCCAGATGTCCGCCGACAGCGTTGCCACCAGCCCGAGCGCGGCCACGTCCAGCTGCGCGTTGCCGAGCACCGGCGCCAGATACCAGGCACCGTCGGCCAGGATCCGCCCGACGAGGTCCGCCACCAGGGTCGGGACGTTGTCGGAGAAGGGGTAGTTGTACGGCGACCACACGCGCCGTGAGGTGAGCGGTCTGGTCGGCGTGACGCTCCACACCTTCAGCCACGGGAACTCGGTGAAGGCGAACCAGATCGTCTCCACCCGCCCGGCCTCGTCGAGGAAGCTCGCGAAGGTACGCCCGCCGGAGCCGGTACCGGGCGCCGCGAACAGCTCGGACGCCGGGATGTCCGTACGGCTGACGCAGCGCAGGTTCGCGTTCCTCCCCACCCGCAGCACGACCTCGACGACCAGGGACCGGCCGAGGTGGGTGAGCAGCGCCGCGCAGTCCGCCTCGTCGCGGTCGAACGTCCGCAGGACATAGGCGCCGGCGTCCTCGTCCCACACGACCGCCGTCAGCGACAGCACGAGGTTGCTGAGCGAGCCGTACGTGTGTCCGGGCTGCCTGGTCTCTCCGTCGGCCGGTACGGCGGTGCCGTGCGCGTCGACAGCGAGCGCGCCGCCCAGGGTGAGGTCGCCGGGCGCGGGCGCTGCCGTGACCCCGAGTCCGTGCTGCTCAAGGTGGGTGAGCAGGGCCTCCAGGGTGACCCCGGTGCCGGCGCGCACGGCGGCGGGGCCGGTGGACTCCAGGGCGAGCCCGGTGAGATGGGGAGCGGTGTCGATCAGGAGCACGGGCGCGTCGGACTCGGTACCGTCGGTGATCGTCAGGGGCGACCAGCCGTGCGCGGAGCCCCGGGCGCGGACCGTCCAGCCGTGCCGCCAGGCCCAGTTGACGACCTCGACCACCTGGCCGGGGTCGGCCGGCGCGCAGGCCCAGAGTCCGTCGGCGGTGATTTCGCCGACCCAGTTGCGGTAGCCGGAGCGGTAGGGGGTGACGTCCGTCGGGAAGTCGGGCAGCTCGGCTGCTGCGACCGCCGGATCGGCCGCGATCGCCACGAGGGCGAGGGACGCCGTGCCGAGGAGGAAGCTCCGGCGGGTCCATGGGGAGCCGTTGGTTCGCGCCAGTTGATCAGTCACCCGGTCACGCTAGGCGCTCTGCGGGAAGGGCGGTAGATCGCCTGCGGGTCCGTCGTGGCTGGTCGCGCCCACGCGGCGGGGCCGCAATTCGATACAGCCCCGCGCCCCTTTGGGGCGCTACTGCTGACGGATGACACACTGACGCCATGGACGAGCGTGTAATCGGTAGGTCGGGTCAGCGGGTGTCGGTCATCGGCCTCGGAACGTGGCAGTTGGGCGCCGACTGGGGCGACGTGGAGGACAAGGACGCCCTCGCGGTGCTGGACGCGGCGGTCGAGTCGGGAGTGACCTTCTTCGACACCGCCGACGTGTACGGCGACGGGCGCAGCGAACAGACCATCGCCACCTTCCTGCGCGGCAGGCCCGAGCTGGACGTGCTGGTCGCGACCAAGATGGGCCGCCGGGTCGACCAGGTCCCCGAGAACTACGTACTCGACAACTTCCGCGCCTGGAACGACCGTTCGCGGCGCAACCTCGGCGTCGACCGGATCGACCTGGTCCAGCTGCACTGCCCGCCGACCCCGGTCTACTCCTCCGACGAGGTCTTCGACGCCCTCGACACCCTGGTCGAGGAGGGGCGTATCGCGCGCTACGGCGTCAGCGTCGAGACCTGCGCGGAGGCGCTCACCGCGATCGCCCGCCCGGGCGTGACCAGTGTGCAGATCATCCTCAACGCGTTCCGCATGAAGCCCCTCGCCGAGGTGCTCCCGGCCGCCGAGAAGGCGGGCGTCGGCATCATCGCCCGGGTCCCGCTCGCCTCGGGCCTGCTGTCGGGCAAGTACACCAAGGACACGGTGTTCCCCGAGAACGACCACCGCACCTACAACCGGCACGGCGAGTCCTTCGACCAGGGCGAGACCTTCTCCGGCGTCGACTACGCGACCGGCGTCGAGGCGGCGGCCGAGTTCTCCGCCCTCGCCCCGGAGGGATACACCCCCGCCCAGCTGGCACTGCGCTGGATCCTCCAGCAGCCGGGTGTGACCTCGGTGATCCCGGGCGCCCGCTCGGCCGAGCAGGCCCTCGCCAACGCGGCGACCGCCGCCCTGCCGCCGCTGTCGCAGGAGACGCTCACCGCGATCCAGGACCTCTACGACCGCCGGATCAAGGCCCAGGTGGAGAGCCGCTGGTAGCGGACGGACCACATCTACGTATCCGTACGTACGCGTGTCACGGCTCCAGGAGCAGCTGCCGTTGCTGCTCCTGGTCGCCGGAGACGCTGCCCCGGTCGTGGGCGGTGAACGTACCGGTGAGGGTGGCGTCCGCGCAGCGGACGGCCTCGGGCGTGCCCTGCACGGTGACCGTGACGGGCGCCGACAGCCGCTCCCGCTCCGGATGACCCGGCGCGTGCGTCTCCGTACCGACCGTGAACGCGGCCGTGTGCACCGTGGAGTGCCCGTCGTCGTCCCCGGGGAACTCGTCCGCCGGTCCGAAGGCGGACTCCAGGGCCCGTACGACCGTCTGCGCGTCGGCGGCGTTGCCGCCGCTGACCGTGAGGGTGAGCTGTGTACCGGACATGGCCGGACCTCCTCCACTGTGGCCACCGTGGTGCACCTCGGGTAACCGCCCCGCCGATCATCCAAACCGCCCGGCCGGGATCAGATCGAACCGCGTCCGACGGGGCACTCGGAGCCGAGAGGTATGTCAGGACGCGGATGCCGGGAGGAACCATGTCGGACACCGACGGTGAGGTCGGCACGCGCGGCCGGGGGCGGGAGGAGACCGAGGAGGAGCGGGCCGACCGCAGGTGGGGCGAGCTCATCCAGGAGGTCCGGGTGGCCCAGACGGGCGTACAGATCCTGTTCGGCTTCCTGCTGACCGTGGTGTTCACGCCGAGGTACGAGCAGCTGGGCGACACGGAGCACACGATCTACATCACCACCGTCGTCCTGGGCGCCGCCGCCACCGGCGCCCTGATCGGACCGGTCGCCCTGCACCGGATCGTCTCCGGCCGCCAGGTGAAACCCGAGGCGGTGCGCTGGGCCTCACACCTGACCTTCGCCGGTCTGGTGCTGCTGTTCGCCACCATGATCTCCGCGCTGCTGCTGGTCCTCCGGGTGGCCACCCACGACGGATACGTGCCCTGGCTGGTCGCGGGGATCGCCGCCTGGTACGTGGCCTGCTGGTTCGTGGTGCCGATGTGGACGCGCCACCGCTACACCGAGGACTGAGGGTCCTGCGACCGCCGACGCCCCGCGAGCAGCACCGGAAGGTGCCGTCGCGGGGCGTCGTGGCCGCCGGGTGCCCGGGTGTTATGCGGGTGCGGTGCGCGACGTGCGCAGCGCCGAGATGCACGAGGCGATGGCCTCCTGGAGTTCCTCCAGCTGCTGGACCATGTCGTCCTCGGCGAACTCCTCGACGTCGTCGAAGGTCAGCTCCTCGAACGCCTTCGTCGCCTTCGACAGGCTGCTGTAGAACTTCGTCCGCCGTTCCTGGACGCGCAGTTCGGGGTCGGCCTCGACGGCCTCGACGACGAGGTTCTTGAGGGTGTCGTAGGCCTCGCTCGCCCACTCGCCGGTGTCCTCGTCCTCGTCCAGCTCGTCGAGGAGGGACAGATGCCGCTCGGCCTCCTGGCGCAGGTCGACGGGCGCGTCGATGGTCTGCCCGGCGGGCGTCTTGACCTGGCCGGACTCGGCGATCTGGCGGACGTATCCGACCCGGTCGGCCGACCGGGACTCGGTCGCGACGGCCTTCTTCAGGTCGTCGGTACGGACGATGTCGCGAGCCAGCTCGGCCTGGAGGTCCGGGTCCTCCTTGATCCGGTCGAGCAGGGCGTGCCGGGCGGCGCGGGCCGTCGAGGGGTCCGCCATGATCGCGGCCCGCAGCGCGGTCGGGTTCTCCGCCACCTCCAGCGCCTTGGTCGGCCGGATGCCCTCGGCCTCGGCGGCCTCCGTGATGGCGACGCCGCGCTCCGAACCGGCGCTGGAACGGGAGCTGTAGTACGTGAGCCACAGGTCGGCGCCCGGGAGTTCGACCTCCTCGCCCGGGGCCAGCGCCTCGAAGTGCGGGACGACACCGTCGTCGGCGGCCTTGTCCCACGCCTTGTAGTAGCGCATGACCCGCTCCGGCGAGCAGTCGGCGAGCCCGGCGAACTCCTTGGCGGAGACCTTCGGCGTCTCACCGGCGGACTCACCGCCGGGCCGCACGCTCCGCGCCACCTTCAGCCCGAAGGCCCAGCCCCCGGTGCGCGCGTAGGCCCCGAACTCCTGCGCGTCACGCGCCACGAGCGGAGACACGTCGAGGCCGTGGGATACCTCGGAGGAGACGTCGTCGGGCTCGGCGGACGGCTCCGACCACTCGGACCCGTCGAACTCCTCGGACACGGGGGACACCTCCGGTGTCTCGGTCGGCTCGGGCATCTCCGATGCTTCGGACGGGGCGATCGCTACGGTCACAGGTGACTCTCCCGGGCGTGGCTGGACGGACTGCGAAGGTGCAGACAGGCAGCCTATATGCGCTCATTGACGCTGCTTTGACAGACCGGGCCCGATCCGGATCCCGGCCTGTCACCGGGCCCGTACGCCTGGTGGTCGACACGTGTCCCCACCCGTGGCTGTACGCCGCTCACTCTCTGAAGGTCCGCAGGAAGGTCTCCAGCGCCCGCCGGTTGGCGGTGTCGTTCCAGTCGGCGGCGGGTGTCGTCCAGCGCAGCGAGTAGCCCGTGTTCTGCCCGGTGAGGAAGCCCCGGCCGAACGTACGGATCCGGATGCCCTCGAAGTCGGACGTCCACTCCATGTCGGCGGCGCTCCGGCCCCGATAGTTCGTCGCCCGGATCTCGCCGATCCGCTGGAAGCCGATGTCCGCCTCGATCAGACCGGGCTGGACGTCGTCGCGCCACACGGCGACCGGGTCCGCGCGGAGCGCCTCGCTGTAGGTGACGGTCAGCGTGCGCGGGTCGTCGTCGGCGCCGAACACGATGCGATAGGCGATGTTGCCGGGGGAGATGTCCTCGCTCAGCCGCTTCCACCCCTGGGGGAGGGCGACGGAGAACCCTTCCGGGGCGTTGTACACCCGGAACCCGGCGGGCAGCGCGTTGGAGTCGGTGGCGGGGCCCGAGGCCGTGGGCGTCGGGGTGGGCTCGGGGGACGTGGCCGGTGCCGACGGTGACGGTGAGACCGGCCCGGAGGCGGTGGCGCTCGGCTCGGGGGGCTGCTCGGGGAGGGCGGTGTTTCCGCCGGCGGAGGAGGCCGACGGGGCCGGGGCGGCGACCGAGGGGCTGGTGTCCGTGCCGGACGCGGAGGCGTCGAGGCCGGGGAGGCTGTCCGTCGTGGCGAGGACGGCGACGGTGACCGTGACGGCGGCCAGGGCCGTACCGGCGAGGGCCAGCTTGCCCGTGCCGCGTCTGTTCCAGGTCCGGCCCGCGCGCCGTGCGGCGTCGCGCAGCCGGGCGGAGGGCACCGGCTCGTCCGAGGTGTCCGGGTCCTCCCTGATGACCCGGACCAGGGCGTCCCGTACGACCGGAGCGGTGAGCCGTTCCCGGGCGTTCTTGCGCAGCAGTCCCGTGATGGCCTGGGTGAGGGGACCGGCGCGCACCGGGCTGCGCAGCGGCAGCCGGTCGACCGCCTTGAGCGTGGCGTCGGGCCGCCCCCGGTCACGGAACGGCGGCCGTCCCTCGGCCATCGCGTAGAGGATCGCGCCGAGCGCCCACAGGTCGGCCGACGGCTCGGCGCGCGCTCCGTGGGCCTGCTCGGGCGAGGCGTACGAGGGTGCGCCGACCCGGGACGCGGAGGTGGCGCCGGCCAGGCCGAAGCCGGTCACGACGACCGGGCCCTGGTCCCGCACGAACACCTGGCCGGGGCTGAGTTCGCCGTGCACGATGCCCTCGCGGTGCGCGGCGTCCAGCACGTCGAGCACTTCGAGCGTGATGCGGGCCGCCCGTACGTAGTTGAACGTGCCCTGCCGCTCAAGGAGTTCACTGAGCGGTGTGCCGTCGATCCACTCGGCGACCGTCCACAGCGTGCCGAACTCCTCGACGACGTCGATCACGACGCCCACCCGTCCGGGCAGGACCAGCCCGAGGATCTCGGACGCGCGCATCACCCGGGCGATGGTCCGGCGCGCGGTCTGCTCCCGGGGATCGGGCGGGAGTTGGATCTGGGTCAGGACGACCGGGCGCTCGGATGCGGTGTCCTCGCCGTTCCAGGAGACCCGGTTCGTTTCGCGGTGGACGACATCGAGGAGTCGGTACCTGCCGGCCACCAACTCGTGTGTGGAGACGTGCGCCTTGACCATGGCCATCCCTCGCTGAACCCCTGGCTCTCACCTTTCCCAGAGGTACGACGGGTGCGACGGGGTGTGTTCAAATATTCGGCAACTCCTGGGCCCGATTCCCCTTTTATTCATCTGCGCCGAGCACGTGTGCGAAGAATTGGGTGAATTCACTGGACCTGAGGTGACGGCCTGTACACGATCTGTACACGTGATCCATCCCACAGCTTCCGCCAACGCCATGTCGCCCGGGCCGCGTTCGACCGGCCGACCGCCTCGCAGTCGCCCTGGAGACGGCCGGTTTCGGCCAGTCCGGCCGACGAGTGGCCGGGGTGCGGTGACGTCAATGCTGCTGGGGCTTCTGTGGGGTCGCCTCGCTGGGCCGTACGACGACGAACCCCTCGCCCTGGAGCATCAGTTGGGCGGCCTCGCCGGAACCGCCGCGGATCATCGAGCCGAAGGACTGCGAACGGTGCAGCGACGTCTGGAGGTTGGCCGACCAGCCGACGACGGCGTCCGTGTCGACGTACACCGGATACTGCGGCGAGACCGGAATCACCAGCGGACTGCCCTCGCAGACCAGCCCGAGCTTCCCCTGCCCGGTGAAGACACTGTTGAACAGACCGCCGCCGCTGATCCCCGCCCCCTTCACGGTCTTGATCTCGTACGTCAGCGACGCGTCGAAACACAGCACGTTGCGGCCGTTGACCGTGAAGACGTCACCCGGGTCGATCTCGACGATGAAACAGCTCTGCGCCTCGTGCGCGAACCACGCCTCGCCCTGCCCGCGCACCGCCATCAGGGGCAGCCCCTCACCCGTGACCGCACGCTTCAGCATGCCGCCGACGCCCTGCCCCTTGCGCTCGAACTGGAGGTTGCCGCGGAAGGCGATCATCGCGCCCTGGCGGGCCAACATCTCCCCGTTCACCGCGTACTTGATGGACTTGGCGTTCTCGACGGTCATACCGGGCGCTGTGGCCGGCTGCACCATGTACTGACTGGAAAAGAGGTCACCCTTCATGCGGGCATCGTGTCCCGCAGGGGGCCGTTCCGCCAGGAGAACGCGCGGAACGGGGAGAAACCGAGGGAGTGGCGCGGCCGGAAGCGCCCCCTTGCGCATCGGACGACCCCTTGTCGGCAGGGCGGTGACGCTACGTTGTAGGGCAGGGCCAACTACGTTTCCCCACAAGGAGGTTGCCCGGTGACGCAGGACTCGTCCGCCCTCGGCACACAGACGCCGGAGAAGATCGACACGACGGTGCCGCACTCCGCCCGGATCTGGAACTACTGGCTCGGCGGCAAGGACAACTACCCGGTCGACCACGAGGCGGGCGACGCCTTCCGCGAGATCTTCCCCGGCATCACCGACCTCGCCAGTGACTCCCGCGCCTTCCTCGGCCGCGCCGTGCGCCATCTGGCCGGCGAGGCCGGCATCCGGCAGTTCCTCGACATCGGCACGGGCCTGCCCACGGCGGACAACACCCACGAGATCGCCCAGCGGGTCGCCCCCGACGCCCGCATCGTCTACGTGGACAACGACCCCCTCGTCCTGACCCACGCCGCGGCCCTCCTCACCAGCGCGCCCGAGGGCGTGACCGGCTACATCGACGCCGATCTGCACGACCCCGAGGCCGTACTCCGGGAAGCGGCACGCATCCTGGACCTCAGCCGGCCGGTGGCGCTCACACTGATGCAGGTCAGTGGGCACATCGCCGACTACGACGAGGGTCGGGCCATCGTCCGTGCGCTGATGGACGCTCTGCCGCCGGGCAGCTACTTCGCCTTCAACGACAGCGTGGACACCAACAAGGCCAACGTCGAGGCCACCCGGCTCTACAACGAGAGCGGGGCCGTGCCCTACTACCTGAGGAGCCCGCAGCAACTCGCAGGCTTCTTCGACGGCCTGGAGCTGCTGGCCCCCGGTGTCGTCCCCATCACCGACTGGCGCCCCGATCCCGGCACGGCACCCGGGGTGGGGGACGTGATCGCCGTGGGCGGCGTCGCGCGCAAGCCGTAGGCAGGCGGGGACCACCGAGAAGGCCTTCAGGAGGGCCTTCGGACAGGCTTTGCGGCGGGCCAGGCCTTCAGGCGCCGAAGAGCTGGGTCCAGTACGTGCCCGCCTTGCCGCCACCCGCGAAACCGATGCCTATGTGCGTGAACTCCCGCTTCAGGATGTTGGCACGGTGTCCGGGGCTGTTCATCCACCCCTCCACGACCTCGGCGGGGGAGCGCTGCCCGCACGCGATGTTCTCGCCGATCGTGCGCCGCGTGGACCCCGCAGTGGCGGCCCGGTCCCATGGCTGGCTGCCGTCGGGCCCGGTGTGCGAGTAGAACGCGCGGACCACCATGTCCGTGCTGTGCGCCTGCGCGGCGCGGGTGAGCAGAGCGTCGGTGGCCAGCGGCGGCAGCCCCGCCCGGGCCCGTTCCCGGTTGGTGAGGTCGGTGACCTCGGTGGCCGTCCGGACCAGGTCTCCGGGCATGAGGGGCCGGGCCCAGAGAGCGGTCCAGTACGTGTCACCCGTACGGGATCCGGTGACGTACGCCAGGCCGACCTGGGTGAACGCCGGGTCGTGCAGGGTCCGGCGGGCCCGGTCCGTGCGCAGGCAGTAGTCGACGAACTCCTCGGGCGTACGCGGCCCGGAGACCAGGTGCTCGCCGACGGTCAGATACGTGTACCCGGCGGCGCTGACCCGCTGGTGGACGGACGTGCCGTCCCGGCTCTCGGTGCCGAGACGGCCGGCCGAGGCCATGTCGGCCGCGTGCGCCTGAGCGGCGGCGGCGAGCCGCGTGTCGAGGGAGACGGGCGGGGAACCGGCGGCGGCACGGGCGGAGTTGACGAGGGCGAGGAAGCCGTCGGCGGGGGAGAGCGAGCCCGGTGTTCGGGGCGGGCCGACCGGGGACCCCGACCCCGACCCCGACCCCGCACCGGCGGCAGGCACTGCGACCGGGGACGGCGTGCCCGTCGACCGGGACCGGCGCGAAGCCGCCGCCTCCGACAGGCGCGAGGCGGCGCCCGACAGCCGGGAGGCCGCGTCCGACCAGCGGGACGGTGTACGCGGGGGCACACCAGCCGCCGGGAACGGTGAGGCGGGCCCAGTCGAGGGGCCGTCGTCCGCGACGTCCACCCCGAAGTCCCGGGCCAGGCCCGCCAGCCCGTCCGCGTACCCCTGGCCCAGCGCGCGCAGCTTCCAGCCCGTGCCCCGCCGGTACAGCTCCGCGAGCAGCAGTACCGTCTCCCGCTGCGGGCGCGCCGGCGTGAACCGGGCCAGCGGGCGGCCACCGGGGCCGGTGACCTGGAGCGTGGGCGCGGGCAGCCCGCCCAGCGCCGTACCGGGGTCGGCGGCGCTGACGACCACCGTCACTCGCGTCGCGCCGGGGCGCAGGCCCGCCGGGTCGACGGTGAGGGTGTCGCCGTGCAGCCTGGCTCCCGGTGCCGTCGGCTGGTTGTAGAACACGAAGTCGGCGTCGCCGCCGACCTTGCCCCCGTCGTCCGTCACCAGCGCGCTCACATCGAACGGGCCCGGCACCCGGAGCGTGAGGGTGCCGCCCGGCAGGGGCGTGTTGCCCCCGGGGACCAACTCGCTCATCGCGCCTGCCTTGGGGTCGTCGTTCGTGCCCCATGGGGGCGTTGCCCCTATAACGCCCGGCCAGGGCGCCGCAGTTCCCCGACAGGCACCGGCCGACCGGGGAAGGGACCGGTTACGACTCCTCGACGCGCACCAGATGCACAGCCGTACTGGACCAGTCGCCGGGCGCGAGGTCGAGCCGCATCCCGTACTCGCTCAGCACGTTCGCAGGGTGCACGGCACCCGTGCGCGCGTCCCGGTACCGGGCGCCGGGCGTGAGGCCCCGCAACCGCACCGGAATCCGGGGAAGACCGTGCCGAGGCCCGTACCGGAAGCCCAGCACCAGAGCCTCCGCCCCGTCCTCACCGACGTACTGGACCACCGTCGGCTCCTCCCCGAGCGGCCCCGACAGCCGGTACAGCTCCCCGTGCTGCACCACATGCCGCACCTTCTTGTACTCGGCCACCAGCGCCGCGCCCTCCGCCAGCTCCTCCTCGGACCAGCGCGTCAGATCACCGCCGATGCCGAGCAGCCCGCACATCGCCGCGTGGAAACGGAACCGCAGCGGCACCGAACGCGCCGTGAGCTGATTGGGCACGTCGGTCACCCACGCCGACATGGCACGCGCCGGATACACCTGCCCGAACCCGTGCTGGATCACCAGCCGGTCCACCGCGTCCGTGTTGTCGGACGTCCACGCCTGATCCGTACGGGAGAGGATGCCGAGGTCGATCCGGCCGCCACCGCCACTGCACGTCTCCACGCGCAGCCCGGGATGGTCGGCGCGCAACCGGTCGATGACGCCGTACAGATTCGCCACGTACCGCGTCCACAGCCGGTCGTTGCCGTCCCGCTGCTCCGGCCAGCCCGACTCGCCGAACGCCCGGTTCATGTCCCACTTGAGGAAGTCGACCCCGTGGTCCCCGACCAGCCGGGTCAGCCAGCCGTACGCCCACTCGGCGACATCGTCCCGCGCGAAGTTCAGGACGAGCTGGTTGCGCATCTCGGTACGGGCCCGTCCTGGCACATGCAGCACCCAGTCGGGGTGCTCGCGGTACAGCGCGCTGTCCGGATTGACCATCTCCGGCTCCACCCAGATCCCGAACCGCATCCCGAGCCCGTGCACGGCGTCGGCCAGCGGACCGAGCCCCTCGGGGAAGCGCTCCGGAGTCGGCGTCCAGTCGCCGAGGCCCGCCCGGTCACTGCGCCGCGCCCCGAACCAGCCGTCGTCTACGACATACAGCTCCACCCCGAGTACGGCGGCCCGCTCGGCCAGCGCCTTCTGGCTCGCCTCGTCGACGTCGAAGCCGGTGGCCTCCCACGAGTTGTAGAGCACAGGCGCCAACTCCCGCGCCCGGGGCAGCACATGGGTCGTCGTGTACGAGTGCCAGGCACGGCTCGCCGCCCCGAACCCGCCGTCCGTGCACAGTCCCGCGAACACCGGCGTGGCGAACTCCTCGCCCGGCGCGAGGGGTACTGAAGTCCCCTCGTGGCCGACGCCTCCGGTGAACCCGGCCAGCCCGTCGGGGGTCCGCTGGGCCGTGATACGCCAACTCCCGCTCCAGGCAAGGGCCGCGCTCCACACCCGGCCGTGCTCCTCGGTCGCCGCGCCCGAGTCGAGCATCACCCACGGATTGGCGTGATGGCTGGTGATACCGCGTCGGCTGGTCAGCACCGTCTCGCCGAACGGCAGGGCGTCGCGCCGCAGTTGGCTCTCGGCCGACCACTGGCCGGTGACATGGCTGAGCCGGTAGTCGGGGAGTGGCGGCAGCGTCCAGGCGGCGGAGTCGGCACGCAGCAGGTCGATGTGTTCGTCACCGGCGTTGCGGATCAAGGTCCGGCGCTCGATGACGTCGGTGTCGGCGCGGACCGCGTAGTGCAGTGCGACGTGCAGGGGGTAGAGGCGGTCCCGGAACTCCAGCACCAACTCGCTCGCCCCGGACGCCGGTTCAAGGAGCTGGTGGCCGGTCGGCACCCACTCGAAGCCACGGGAGGAGTCCGCGTACCGGACCTGGAGCGAGGGCGGGCCGTAGCGGGTGCCGCTGTCGACGGGGAGTTCCTCGCCCACCGGGGGCCGCCCCTCGAAACTGCTCACCGTCTCCACGCCCGGGGTGGCGAGCGTCCCGGCCTCCGACAAGGTCAGCCGCGGCCCCCACGCGAGATGACAGGGCGCGCCGGTCTCGTCGATCCGCAGCGCGTACGACGTGCGCGGGGTGGTCAGCAGCCAGACCCCGGTGTCCGGGTCGTGGGAGATCAGCGGCATGGTGCCTCACGTTCGCGTGACCATCGATCATGTGTCAATGGGGTGCTGGTTTCGGTCTTTCGTAAGTCTAGGGGCGGTCACAGAGGTACTTCATTCCATCCATGCTTCTTTCATTGACAGCGGAAAATAAGCGACCTAGGTTCCGGCCATGCCCTCGACGTCCTCGACACGCTCGAACTTCGGTGCCGAGGTGTTCCCGGCCCATACGCCGGCCGCCTCGCAGATCTTCACCACGGTCCTGTCCCACGGCCCGCTCACCCGCGCCGACGCTGGCCGGCGCGCGGGACTGTCCGCCGCCGCCGTCACGAAGGCGGTCCGCCCGCTGATCGAGGCCGGCTATCTGGTCGAGGACGTGGACGACGAGGTGCGGCCTGCCGTGGGGCGGCCCGCGAGTCTCGTGCGTGTCGACGGCGGGCGGGCGCTGTTCATCGGCATCAAGATCACCGGCGACGAGATCTTCGGCGTGCTCACCGACCTGTGCTGCCGGATCCGCGTCGCCCGGAACCTCCCGCTGCCCGCCCGTGCGCCCAAGGCGGTGCTGGCCTCGGTCGCCGAGCTGGTACGGGAGCTGCTCACCGAGGCGGACGGCTTCGGGGTGCCGGTGCTGGGCTGTGGCATCGCCGTCGCCGGAGAGGTAGACCGCGCGGAAGGGGCCGTACGCTACTCGCCGTTCCTGGAGTGGCGTGACGTGCCGCTGGCCGAACTCGCCGCCATGACCACGGGGTTGCCCGTCACGGTCGACAACGACGTGCGTGCGCTCACCGTCGCAGAGCAGTGGTTCGGCGCCGGTGTGGGGCTGTCCGACTTCGCCGTGGTGACCGTCGGCGCGGGCATCGGCTGCGGGCTCGTGGTCCATGGGCGGGTGGTCGCGGGGGCGCACGCGGTGGCCGGCGAGATCGGCCACCTGACCATCGATCCGGCGGGCCCGCCCTGCCACTGCGGCAACCGTGGCTGCCTTCAGGCGTTCGCGGGGGACGCGGAGATCGTCGCCCGGGTCCGGGAGGTCACGGGCACCTCGATCACCGACAGCGCCGAGGCGGTCGCCCTGGCCCACGCCGGCCACCCCGGGGTGCGGGAGGTGTACGCGCGGGCGGGTGAGGCGATCGGGCGGGGCATCGCCACCGTGGCCAATCTGCTCGGCCCCGAGCGGGTGATCATCTCCGGCGAGGGGCTGGCCGCGTACGACCTGTTCGCCGAGCAGATCCGTGACGCGTTCACCGCCGCCGCCTTCGGCTCCGCCGCCCGCTGCGATCTGCTGACCCGGCCGCTGCCCTTCGAGGAGTGGGCACGCGGGGCGGCGGCGACGGCGATCCGGTCCTTCATCAGGGCGGATCAGTAGCAGCAGATCAGGACTTCGGGATCAGCCCCTCCCGATAGGCGACCGCCACCGCCTCCCCCCGGCTCGCGACGCCCAGCTTGGCCAGGATGTTGGAGACGTGGACGCTGGCCGTCTTGCCGCTGATGAACAGGTCCTCGCCGATCCGACGGTTGCTGCGGCCGAGGGCGAGCAGTCGCAGGACCTCCTGCTCACGGGCGGTGAGAGACGTCGAGGCGACGCGGGAACCCCCGGCGGGGGAGGGGCCGGCGGGCCCGCTGCGCCGGATCAGGGCGTCCAGGTCCTGGAGCAGGGGCGCGGCACCCAGCCGTACCGCCGTCTCGCGTGCCGTCCGGGCCTGTGCGGCAGCCTCCTCGCGGCGGCCGTCCGCCAGCAGGGCCTCGGCGAACCGCCTTCTGCAGCGCGTCTGTTCGTAGATCTCGCCGTAGCCGAACGCGGTGACCGCCCGCTCCCACGCCTCGACTCCGGGACCGGCCGTCGCCCGTGTCCACTCCGCCTCGGCACGGGCCAGCCAGGCCAGCCCTTCCGGGCCCTGTGGGGTGCCGTCCCGGCCCTTCGTGGCCTGGGAACGGGCCAGCTCCAGCAGTTCGGTCGCCGTGTCCGTCCAGCGGAGCGTCCCCGTCTCGTCGCCGGACCCGCGCAGCCGTACGGCCGTGTCGGCGACGGCGGCCAGGGCGAGGGCGGCGAGCCGGACCGCCACCTCCGGACGTGCCCCGGCGTCGTCGGTGAGCGCCTTCACCGTGCTGTGCACACGCTCCACCGCCGTCTCCGGGTCCCCCGCCTGGGCCGCGGCGTCCGTGAGCACGATGCCCGCGACCAGCGTGGCCATCCAGTCGAACGGGCCGTCGAGGAGAGCCCGCGCACGGTCGACGGCACCCAGGTCACCGCGTGCCAGTGCCACGTACAGCGAAGGCCCCGCCACATAACCGGCAGCCACGGGAAGCACCTCCGTGTCGGCCGTCGCCGCGCGGACGCACTCGTCCCAACGGCCCAGCGTGTACAGCACCAAGGACTGCAGGTAACGCATCTCCCGGGGATAGGGCGAGGAGAGGAGACCGGCGCGGCGGGCCCGGTCCAGGCCCTCGGAGAGCCACGGCAGGCACTCCTCCAGCAGCCCGGACTCGTAGCAGCCGATCGCGAGATGGAACAGCGCGCGCATCTCCACCGGGGAACTGCCCGCCCGCCGGGCCAGTTCACGGGCCTGGTGGAGCCGCTCACGACCCTGGGGCGTACGACGGCCCCCGGCTTCGAGAGCCGCCAGGGAGATCAGGAGATCGGCCTGCGCGTCCAGGACCTGAAGCTCCTCGGCGACCGAGAGGGCCTGCCGGGCCACCCGCAGCGCGGTGTCGTTGTCGCCCATCTGCCGTGCCGCCATGACATGGGTGGCCGCCGCCCACACCCACGTCCGCGACGGAGGATCGGCCGGGATCATGGCCAGCGCCTCGCTGCTGTACGTGAACGCCGCCGCCAGATGGTCGACGTTCATGAGGTTGTCGGCGAGCGTGTAGCGGACGCGGGCCGCGAGTTCGGCGTCCGTGTCCTGGCCGACCCCGGCGAGCGCGGCCCGGGTGAGCGACACCGCGCGGTGCGACTCCCCGGCGTGCGCAGCCGCGGCGGACGCCCGCAGCATCAGCGTCACCGTGTCCAGGCCCTCACCCGTGGGGCGCGCACTCGCCTCCACCGCCGGCCACATGTCGAGGGCGGCCTCCAGATGCCGCAGCTCTTCCGCGGGCGCGCCCACACAGTCGGCGTGCTCGGCGGCCTCCAGCGACGCCATGAGCGCCTCGGCCAGGTCGTGACTCTCCCGGTAGTGATGGGCGCGCTCCGCCGCACTCTCGGCAAGCCGGCCACGCCCGGCCAGCAGCCGCGCGAACGCCCCGTGCAGCCGGGACCGCTCGCCCGGCAGCAGATCCGCGTAGACCGCCTCGCGGGCGAGCGCGTGCCGGAAGGAGTACGTGTCGCCCTCACCGGGGACGAGAAGCTGCCGCCCCACCGCCTCGCGCAGCGCCATCTCCAGCTCGTCCTCCGGCAGTTGGACGGCGCTGCTCAGCAGATCGTGCTCGACACGCCGCCCGGCGACGGCGGCCGTACGCAGCACCTGCTGGGCGGTGTCGGACAGCTGCTCGAAGCGGATGAGAAGGACGTCGGCGAGGCCGCTCGGTACGCCGCCCGACTCCGCGTCGGTGGCCGCGAGCAGCTCCTCCGCGTAGAAGGCGTTGCCCTCGGCACGCTCGACGATCCGCCGCACGGTCGTGTCGGGCAGCGGCCCCTCGCCCAGGGCACGCACCAGCCGGGCCACCTCGGCGTCGCCCATCGGCCGCAGCTCCAGCCGCTCCACGGCGGGCAGCCGCACCAGCTCCGCAAGCAGCGGGCGCAGCGGATGCCGACGGTGGAGATCGTCCGCGCGGTACGACGCGAACACCGCGAGCCGATGACCCGCTGCCCCGCCCGTGGGCCCCTGGAGCACGCCCCGGCTGAGCAGGAACCGCAGCAGATCCCGGGACGACTGGTCGGCCCAGTGCAGATCCTCCAGGACGAGCAGCAGCGGAGCGACCTCGGTGACATCGGCGAGCAGCCCCGCCATGCCCTCGAACAGCCGCAGCCGCCCACCGGCGTCCCGCACCCCCTCCTCCGCCCCGCCACCGAGCAGCCGCCCGACCACGGGATGCGCGTCGAACGCCCCCGCGAACCGCTCGTCGGCGGCCAGCACCCCCAGAACCTCGGTGAACGGCAGATACGGCAGACCGACATCACCGAGATCGACACAGTGCCCCGTGAGCACGGTCATCCCCCGGTCCGAGGCCCGTCCGGCGACCTCCGCGAGCATCCGCGTCTTCCCCACCCCGGCATCCCCGGCGATGAGCACGGCCCGGGCCTCACGGACCCGGGCACGGTCCAGGACGCCGGAGAGACGGCTCAGCTCGTCGTCCCGGCCGATGAGCGGGGTATTAAACAGGTTCTGCGGCACGGATCAATCCTGGCACGGACCACTGACACACCCTGCCCACACAGGCAGAGGGCGTGGGCCCACCGAGGTCTCGACACCGGCTTAGGCGCCCCGCAGGCGAACGAGCCAAAAGAGGGGCCTCAGCGGAGCGTCTCCGCCCAGTTCGCCGGTACGCGCCCCGCCGGTCCCGGGGCGGGTTGGTCGGCCGGGTGGCTGGCCGGGGGAGCCAGGGCCGGGCCGGACTCGTACAGCTCGCTCGTCTCGAAGTTCCAGAACCAGTGCTCGCCCGGCTCGTAACTGGCGATCACCGGATGGCCGGTCTCGCGGAAGTGGCCCGTGGCGTGCTTGGCGGGGGAGTCGTCGCAGCAGCCGATCTGACCGCACTGGGCGCAGCGCCGCAGATGGAACCACCAGCCGCCGACGGCGTCGCACTCGACGCATCCGGCCCCGCTGGGCGGGACGCTGGGGTCGATTCCGGTGTCCTTGGTCATGACGGCTCCTCGGCCGGGGCGGAGTCCCCGGGGGTGTCGGTGTCGTTGTCGGGGTCGACAGCGGTGAGGGGCAGCAGCACCTGGAAGCGGGTGTCGCCGGGGACGGACTCGACCTTCAGGTCGCCGTGGTGCTTGTTGACGACGATCCGCCAGGAGATGTCGAGCCCCAGCCCCGTGCCCTCGCCCACCGGCTTGGTGGTGAAGAACGGGTCGAAGATCCGGCCGCGGATCTCCGCCGGTACTCCCGGGCCCGTGTCGCGGAACTCCACCAGCACCCGGTCGTGCACCAGCGCCGTCCGTACGGTCAACGTCCCTTCCCCGTCGCCCTCGCCCTTGATCGCGCAGACCGCGTTGTCGATCAGGTTCGTCCACACCTGGTTCAGCTCGGCGGGGTAGGCCGGGATCCTCGGCACCGAACGGTCGTACTCCTTCACGACCTTGACGAGCGAACCGAACTTGCCGGACAGCATCAGCAGGGTGCTGTCGAGGAGTTCGTGCACGTCGGCCACCTGGTAGGGGGCACGGTCCAGCTGGGAGTACTGCTTGGCGGCGTCCACGAGGTGGGAGATGCGCGTCGTGGAGTCCTCGATCTCGGACATCAACAGCTCGGTCTCGACCGTGTAGTTGAGCCACCCGACGGCGTTCGGGAGCATCTCCTCGTCCACGGCCGCCGCGACCTGCTCCAGCCAGTCGACGTCGAGACCGCCCTGGACGAAGGTCGGCGCGATCTGCCAGCCGCCCTGGACACCGTGGTCGTCGAGCCAGTCGGCGAGTTCGTCCTCCCGGTCGGACGCTTCGAGCGGGCTCAGCGCCTGCGCCTTGGCGACCCGCTCGGCCGTCCGCTCCTGGATGGCGACCAGGCCCTTCAGGGAGTCGCCCTTGTACGGGCCCGAGGCGATGATCCCGAGCTTGTGCCGCATGTGCGCGACCCGGTCCCGCAGCGACGAGGTTGCCCGTACGGCCGCGGCGGCCGGGTTGTTGAGTTCATGGGTGAGACCCGCGGACAACGAGCCCAGCGCCAGCAGCCGTTCACGCTGCCCGATGGCCTGCTGCGCGCTCTGCGAACCGAGGAACAGCCCCTCCAGGAGATGGACCGCCATCGGAAACCACTCGTGCATGATGTCCGCGAACGAATCGGCGGGCAGCACGAAGAACCGGGTCGGTTCCGACACCCGCACAGAGTTCCGGTACACCTGAGGCTTCCGGTCCCCGAGGTACGCCTGCACGGCCCCCGCGTACACCCCGGACTGGGACGTACGGCTCACTTCGACGTCGTCGCCGCCCACCCGGCGTGACAGGACGACCGTGCCCTCGATCATCACGTAGAAGCAGGTGGCCGGGTCGCCCTCGGCGAACACCGGCCCGGGGTCGAACAGTTCGACCCGGCCCTCGCCGCACAGCCTGCCGAGCTGCTCGGCGGTCAGCTTCTCGAACAGGAACAGCGCGCCGATCTCCGCCGGGCTGCACGGCATCAACCGGCCGCTCACGACTGCTCCAGATACCGGTGTACGAGCATCACGGCCATGGCTCCCTCTCCGACGGCGGACGCGACCCGTTTGGCGGACTCCGCGCGCGCGTCCCCCGCGACGAACACGCCGGGGATGTTGGTCTCCAGGTGGTACGGCGGCCGGTCCAGCTCCCAGTCCGCCGGTGGCCGCCCGTCGGCGGTCAGGTCGGGGCCCGCCAGGATGAAGCCGCGCTCGTCGCGCAGCACCGTGCCGTCCAGCCAGCCGGTCAGCGGGGCCGCGCCGATGAACACGAACAGCCACTGAGCGTCGACCAGTTCGGTCTGCCCGCTCGCCGTGTCGCGCAACGTCAGCTGCTCCAGGTGGTCGCCGCCGTGCGCGGCCTCGACGACCGTGGCGGCCCGCACCGAGATGTTCGGCGCCTCGGCGATCTGCTGGATCAGGTAGTACGACATCGACGCGGTGAGGTCCGCCCCGCGCACCAGCAGGGTCACCGACTTGGCGCCCCTGGACAGGTACATCGCCGCCTGCCCCGCCGAGTTGGCGCCGCCGACGATGTACACGTCGTGGCCCTGGCAGGAGGCGGCCTCGGTCAGCGCCGACCCGTAGAACACCCCGCAGCCCGACAGATCGGTGGCGCCCGGCGCCTCCAGCTGCCGGTACGACACACCGGTCGCCAGGATCACGCTGTGCGCGGCGATCGCGGACCCGTCCGAGAACCGCACGAGCCGAGCCGCGCCGCTCACCTCAAGTCCGGTCACCTCGCGCGCGGAGAGGATCTCGGCACCGAACTTCGTGGCCTGCCGCCGCGCCCGGTCGGTGAGCTGGGCGCCGGAGACCCCGTCCGGGAACCCCAGATAGTTCTCGATCCGCGAACTCTGCCCGGCCTGCCCACCGGTCGCCGACCGTTCCACCAGCACCGTCCGCAGCCCCTCCGAGGCCCCGTACACGGCCGCGCCAAGACCGGCAGGACCGCCGCCGATGACGACCAGGTCGTAGAAGTCGGCCGTGGGCGTCGTCGCAAGGCCCACCTGCGCGGCCAGCTCAGGCACCTCCGGCTCCACGAGCGCCGTACCGTCGGCCGTGATCACGACCGGCAGTCGCTGCCCGTCCTCGCCACAGGCCGCCAGCAGCCGCTGCCCCTCGGGCTCCTCGGTCGAGTACCAGCGGTACGGCACCTGGTTGCGGGCCAGGAACTCCCGTACGTCCGACGACCGCGCCGACCACCGGTGACCGACCACCTTGGTGCTCGGCACCGGCCGGAAGTCACTGCACCGCCACGCCTCCAGGAGATCGTCGAGCACCGGATAGAGCTTCTCCTCCGGCGGATCCCAGGGCTTGAGCAGGTAGTGGTCGAGGTCGACGACGTTGATCGCGTCGATCGCCGCGTTGGTGTCCGCGTACGCGGTGAGCAGCACGCGCCGGGCGCCCGGATAGACGTCCAGGGCCTGTTCGAGGAACTCGATGCCGTTCATCTGCGGCATCCGGTAGTCGGCCAGGATCACCGCCACCAGGTCACCGCGCAGCTTCAGCTCCCGCAGCGCGTCCAGCGCGGACTCGCCGGACTCCGCACGCACGATCCGGTACGACTCGCCGTAGCGCCGCCGCAGGTCACGGGCGACGGCCCGGGACACCCCGGGGTCGTCGTCCACGGTCATGATGACGGTCCGCGCTGCATCCGCGGCCTGTGCCATACGTCTCCCACCCCGAGTGATCGGATTGAGCGGGCGGCGTCACCGTGCGGCGCGCCGCCTCCGCCCCATCGTATGTTCGATGGCCCCGCTTCGCTCCGGTCAGCGCTGTCGCTCGGAGAGCACGCAGAACTCGTTGCCCTCCGGGTCCTGGAGAGTGGTCCAGGGCTGCTCTCCCTGGCCGATGTCCGCGTGGCGAGCTCCGAGGGCCAGCAGCCGGTCGACCTCGGCCTGCCGGTCGTCGGGCCGGAAGTCGAGGTGCAGCCGGTTCTTGACGGACTTCGCCTCCGGGACCCGTACGAAGAGCAGCCCGGGCAGCCGGTCCGGCGTCGGCCGGATCTCGTACTCCTCGGGGGAGTCGTCGACGACCACCCAGCCGAGCGCCTCGGCCCACCAGCGCCCCAGCGCGCCGGGGTCCGCCGCGTCCACGATCACTTGTTCCCATTCCAAAGTCATGGGCACACGGTAGTGAAGACTGGGCCCGATACGCATGATCACGACTGACTGCGACACGGAGGGAACCGTATGACGCGCCCGATCACGGCAGGGGTGGACGGTACGCCCGAGAGTCACGCGGCGCTGGCCTGGGCGGCCCGCGAGGCCGTACGCCGGAACCTCGCACTGCGCGTGCTGCACGCCTGGGAGCTGGTGCCGGACCAGGCGTTCGGGGCCGCTTCCCGGGAGACACACGACGAGTGGGTGCGGGAGGGGGTGGACGAGGCCGCCCGGACCGTCGCCGAACGGCATCCCGAGCTGGACGTGACCGTCGACGTGATCGAGGGCAGCACGGCGCACACCCTTGCCGAGGCCGCCGCTGAGGCCGAGCTGCTGGCGCTCGGCTCCCGGGGACACGGAGCCGTCGTCGGGTTCCTGCTCGGCTCCGTCGGGCAGCACGTGATCGCCGAGTCCACGCGGCCCGTGGTCCTCGTACGGGCGGAGGACCGCGCCTCCGACGAGGCCGGCGGGCGCGAGGTCGTCGTCGGGCAGCACGGTGACCCGGAGGAGAGCGCACCGGCCCTGCGGTTCGCGTTCGAGGCCGCGGCGGCTCGCGGCGCCTCGGTCCGTGCCGTACGCGCGTGGAGCCTGCCGCCGCTGTTCGCGTACAGCCCGGGTTCGCTGAAGCTCCTCGACGAGGCCGGCGGCATGGAACCGTACGAGAAGAACGCGCTCACCGCCGCGCTGGAACCCTGGCGCGAGCGCTTCCCCGATGTGCCCGTCACCCCGCACGTGGAGATGGGCAGCGCGGGGGAGGTGCTGCTGTCGGTGGCCTCGCGGGCGCAGCTCCTGGTCGTCGGACGGCGCGCCCACCGCTCGGCCGTGGGCGCGCGGATCGGCTCGGTCGCCCACGGTGTACTGCACCACGCGCACTGCCCGGTGGCCGTCGTCCCGCACGAGTGACTCAGACGGGCGGCGCCGCGTCCTCGTCCGTCGGCAGGGGCAGCGCCTGGCGGGCCTTGGGCAGGATGTTCGCGATGTAGTCCTTGACCGCCTCGTCCAGCCCGATGTCGTGCTGCGCCCGCTCGGACAGGTACCAGCGGTGTTCCAGGAGCTGGTGGTAGATCTCGGCCGGGTCCACGTTCCCGCGCAGCTCGCGCGGTACCTCGCGGACCGTCGGCCGGAACACCTCCCGCACCCAGCGGTGCGCGAGCACCTCGGGGCTGGCGCCGAGGGGGTCGCCCGGCTCGTAGTCGTCCTGGGTGGCCATCCAGCTCTCCAGGTCGCTGAGGAGCCGCCGCGCCTGGTTCTCCTCGGTGTCGAGCCCGGTCAGCCGCAGCAGCTGCCGCTGGTGGTGGCCGGCGTCGACGACCTTCGGTACGAAGGTGACCGTGTCGCCGTTCGAGGAGTGCTGGATCTGCATCTCGGCCACGTCGAAGCCGAGTTCGTTGAGGCGCCGGATGCGGCGCTCGATGTAGTGGTACTTGCCCGCCGGATAGACAGAGGTGCGGGTCAGCTCCTGCCACAGCCGCTGGTAGCGGGCGCAGATCTCCATGCCGAACTCGATCGGGTCCACGGAGGGGTGCAGCGCCCCGGACGCCTCCAGGTCCAGCAGCTCACCACTGATGTTGACGCGGGCGAGGTCGAGGTCGTACTCGCGCTGCCCGTCGCTGAGCTGCGGGTGCAGATCGCCCGTCTCGGCGTCGACCAGGTAGGCGGCGTAGGCACCCGCGTCGCGCCGGAAGAGGGTGTTGGAGAGGGAGCAGTCGCCCCAGGCGAACCCGGCGAGGTGGAGGCGGACCAGCAGGACCGCCAGCGCGTCCATCAGCCGGTGCATGGTGGCCGGGCGCATCGTCGTCTCGAACATCGAGCGGTACGGCATCGAGCCGCCGAGGTGCCGGGTGATCAGCACCGGCTCCAGGGCGTCGCCCTCCTCGTCGGTGCGCCCGGTGACCACGCCCAAGGGGTCCACGGACGGGATGCCGAGCCGGTCCAGGTCCACCAGCAGCTCGTACTCGCGCAGGGCCGGGCGCTCCGCCAGCTCCTTGACGGCGATCACCTCGTCGCCGGCGCGTGCGTAGCGCACGACGTGCCGGGAGATACCGCGCGGCAGCGGAACGAGGTAGCGGTCGGGCCACTCCTCCAGGGGGAGGTGCCAGGGCAGTTCGAGCAGGAGTACGGGGTGCTCGGGGTTGGTGGCGCTGATCTGCAATGCCATGGCTTGACCGTTCTCGTTCGTTCTCGTCCCGCCGGTGATCGTCAGCTCACTCTAGAACGCCACTTCACTTGGCCCGTTCCCGCGCCTGTCCGGCAGCCTCCCGCACGCTGCCGTGGTGCACGGGACCATGGCCGGGCAGCAGGACATCGGCCGCGAGCCCTTCCAACAGGTCCAGCGAGGCCACCGCACGGGCACGCTCGCGGTGGAACATGTCGGGCAGCAGCTGCGGGCCCTTGAGCCGGGACGTCGGATGCCCGCTGACCAGGGCGTCGCCCGAGACCACGACCCCGGCGTCGGGCAGGTGGAAGGCGCAGTGTCCGTCGGTGTGCCCGGGGGTGTGCACGGGAACGGGCCCGCCCGGCAGGTCGAGCGCCTCCGGGAACGGCTGCGGTTCGGCGACCGGCACCTGTGCCGTACCGCCGGAGCGGATCGCGTGCACCGCCCACGGCAGTACACCGGGCCGCCACCCGTTCTTGAGCACGTCCCCGACGCTCACCTGGTGCAGGAAGTCCCGGCGGGCGTGCGGCACTTCGGCCTCGTGCGTGAGCACCGGCGTGCCGTACGTGGAGCGCAGGTACTCGGCCGAGCCGATGTGGTCGTTGTGGGCGTGCGTCACGAGTATCGCCGTGACCGCCTCCGGTGAACTGCCCACCTGGGAGAGCGAGTCGAGCACCAGCTGCCGGTCCCCGGGGTACCCCGTGTCGATCAGGGTGACGGCGTCCCCCTCGCTGAGGATCACCCAGTTGGTGTTGCTTCCGTGTACGAGGTAAATGCCATCGGCGACTTGCTGGACGTCTGCCCGCATGATCTTCCCGTTCTGCAGTTCGCTGCCGGATGACGCACAGCAAAGCAGACGGCGACGGAGTGGATCACCACCGGGCGGGCGCTGCTGTCCTACTGCACCCCGCGCGGCCGGAACTGGACGCTGATCCGAGGACCCGTGGCCCGCGCGCTCTTGGGCACGGCGTGCTCCCAGGTCCGCTGACAGGAGCCGCCCATCACGATCAGGTCCCCGTGCCCCAGCGGACGCCGTACCGTCTCACCGCCGCCGCGCATCGGCCGCAGCAGCAGATCGCGCGGCGCGCCCACGGAGAGGATCGCGACCATGGTGTCCTCCCGCGCACCACGCCCGAACCGGTCCCCGTGCCAGGCGACACTGTCCCGCCCGTCCCGGTAGTAGCAGAGCCCGGCCGTGGTGAACGGCTCCCCGAGTTCGGCGGCGTAGTGCGCGCCGAGCGCGTCCCGCGCGCGGGACAGCACCGGGTGCGGCAGCTCGTCCCCCTCGCCGTAGAAGGACAGCAACCGGGGTACGTCCACGACATGGTCGTACATCTTGCGGCGCTCGGCCCGCCAGGGGACCTCGGTGGCCAGCTGTTCGAACAGGGCGTCGGCCCCGCCGAGCCAGCCGGGCAGCTCGTCGATCCAGGCACCATGACCGAGCGGGGTGCGGCGCGTCCCGGCCAGTGCGCCGAGTCGGATCTCGTCGGTCTGGTCGAAGAGGGAGCCCTGGAGATGCGCGGTCATGACACCAGCGTACTCCGCTATTCGAATGCGTGTTCCTATTTGGGCGTGGCGGAATCTCACCCTTCCCGACCCCTTTGGATACATCGATGTATCGGATACATTCCCGTATCGAACGGAGGGCCGGACATGGCGGTCGAGGGAGCAACCGGGCGGGTGACCAGGCGGCGTGTGCGCACGCGGGCCAATCTGCTGGAGGCGGCGTTCGCGGTGTTCGCCGCGAAGGGCTTCGGGCGGGTCTCCATCGAGGAGGTCTGCGAGGCCGCCGGCTACAGCAGAGGCGCCTTCTACTCCAACTTCGACAGTCTCGACGAGCTGTTCTTCGCCCTCTACGGCGAGCGCGCCGGCCTGATCGCCGACCAGGTCGCGGGCGCACTCGCCCTGGACGGCCCGGACCTCGACGTGCCCGCCGCCGTCGACCGGGTGACCGAGGTCCTGCTGCTCGACCTGGACTGGCTGCTGGTCAAGACCGACTTCCTGGTCCACGCGGCCAGGGACCCCGCCGTCGCCCAGACCCTCCTGGAACACCGCGAACGGCTGCGCCGGGCCGTCGCCGACCGGCTCGCCCGGGCCACCGGACACACCGAACTGCCCGCCGTACTCGGCGACGCCGAGGGCGCCGCCCACGCGGTGATCGCCGCGTACGACGGGGTCACGACCCAACTGCTGCTCGACAAGGACGTCGAGCACGCGCGCGCGTGGCTCAAGCAGCTGCTCACCGCACTGCTCACCCACGGCAGCGACAACCCGGCCGCGCGCAGCGGCGGATGAGAAAGGGAACGGTCGCCATGGATGCGGACGTCATCGTCGTCGGAGCCGGCCTCGCCGGACTGGTCGCGGCACACGAGCTGACCAGCAAGGGCCGACGGGTCGCGCTCGTCGACCAGGAGAACGCCGCCAACCTCGGCGGGCAGGCCTTCTGGTCCTTCGGCGGGCTGTTCCTCGTCGACTCGCCGGAACAGCGGCGCGTCGGCATCAAGGACTCCTTCGACCTCGCCTGGAGCGACTGGCAGGGCAGCGCCCAGTTCGACCGCGTCGACGACGAGGACTCCTGGGCGGTCAAATGGGCGCGCGCCTACGTCGAGTTCGCGGCGGGGGAGAAACGGTCCTGGCTCGCCGGGCACGGCATCTCGTTCCTGCCGACGGTCGGTTGGGCGGAACGCGGCGACCTGCGCGCCCACGGGCACGGCAACTCCGTACCCCGCTTCCATGTCTCGTGGGGCACCGGAACGGGTGTCGTGGAGCCCTTCGTGCTCAGCGCCAAGCAAGCCTCCCGCGCGGGACTGCTGACCTTCTATCACCGTCACCAGGTCGACGAACTCGTCGTCACGGACGGCGCCGTGCGCGGGGTACGCGGCACGGTCCTCGCCGAGGACACCTCACCGCGCGGAGTGGCGTCCAACCGCGACCGGATCGGCGACTTCGAACTCACCGCCCAGGCCGTGATCGTCACCACCGGAGGCATCGGCGCCAACCACGACATCGTGCGCCAGTACTGGCCCGAACGGCTCGGCACGGCACCGGCCAACATGGTGACCGGCGTGCCCGCCTACGTCGACGGACGCATGCTCGACATCAGCGCCGAGGCCGGCGTCCGCCTGGTCAACCGGGACCGCATGTGGCACTACACCGAGGGCATCCAGAACTGGAACCCGATCTGGCCAGGACACGGCATCCGCATCCTGCCCGGCCCGTCCTCGATGTGGTTCGACGCGCTCGGCCGTCGCCTCCCGGACCCCTGCCTGCCCGGGTACGACACCCTCGGCACCCTCAAGTACCTGCGCACCACCAAGGACATCGCCGACCACGACCACTCCTGGTTCATCCTCACCCAGCGGATCATCGAGAAGGAGTTCGCGCTGTCGGGCTCCGAGCAGAACCCCGACATCACGGCCAAGAACCGCAAGGCGTTCCTCAAGGAGCGAATCCTCGGCAAGGGCGCCCCCGGCCCGGTGGCCGACTTCGTGAAGCACGGCGCGGACTTCGTGGTCGCCGACACCCTCGACCAACTCATCGGCAAGATGAACGGGCTGACCGAGAAGCCGCTGCTCGACGTGGCCGAGGTGCGCCGCCAGATCGAGGCCCGCGACCTCCAGATCGCCAACCCGTTCAGCAAGGACGCGCAGATCCAGGGCATCCGCAACTCCCGCCGCTACATCGGCGACCGGCTCGGCCGCACCGCCACCCCGCACCGCATCCTCGACCCCGAGGCCGGCCCGCTCATCGGCGTCAAACTGCACACCCTCACCCGCAAGACCCTCGGCGGCATCCAGACGGACCTCGACTCACGCGCGCTGGGCGCGACGGGCGAACCCGTCGAGGGGCTGTACGCGGCCGGCGAGGTGGCGGGCTTCGGCGGCGGTGGCGTCCACGGCTACAACGCCCTGGAGGGCACCTTCCTCGGCGGCTGCCTCTTCTCGGGCCGCGCGGCGGGCCGGGCGGCGGCACGGGCGACGGCCTAGGGTTCGCGCCCGGACATCGGCAACTCGGCCGGATCCGTCGGCGGGTGGGGAGTGAGGGGGCCGAAAGAATGATGTGGCCGGCCCCGACGACTCGCAACTTGACCAAAAGGAGGAGGAACCCGCGCGGTGGCACCTCTAGGGTGAAAACCCTGAAGATGATCAGACCCAAGACCGTAGGAGCTCGCGTGAGACCCCCCAGGAAGTACGCCGGCACACGCACCGCAGTCCTCCGCCGGGACGCCGTCGTCGCGACCGTGCCCGTCGCCCTCGCGGCCCTGCTGGCCGCCGCCGGACCGGCGGGAGCCGCGACGACCGGCACCTCAGGTGTCGGGGACCCGTACTTCCCGCTGTCCGGAAACGGTGGTTACCACGTCGGCCACTACGACCTGAACCTCCGCTACGACCCGACCAGCCGCCGTCTCGACGGCAAGGCCGTGCTCACCGTCCGTGCCACCCAGAAGCTGACCCGCTTCAACCTCGACCTCAGCGATCTGAAGGTCACCGCCCTCACCGTCGACCGCGTCAAGGCGGGTTTCCGGCGCTCCGGTCAGGAACTGATCGTCAGCCCGCGCCGGGCGTTGAACAAGAACCAGACCTTCCAGGTCGCCGTCACCTACTCGGGCGTCCCCAAGACGGTCATCGACCCGGACGGCTCGAAGGACGGCTGGATCCCCACCGACGACGGCGTGTTCGTCGCCGGGGAGCCGCAGGGCTCCATGAGCTGGTTCCCCGGCAACAACCACCCCAAGGACAAGTCCTCGTACGACTTCACGATCACCGTCCCGCAGGGGCGCACCGCCGTCGCCAACGGTGTCTTCCTGGGCCAGAAGACCGCCGGCGGCAAGAGCACCTTCCGCTGGCGCCAGTCCGAGCCGATGGCCTCCTACCTGGCCACGGCCACGGTCGGCAGGTTCAAGGTCGAGCAGTACACCACCCGCGGCGGCATCAAGGTCTACAACGCCGTCGATCCGCGCGAGGCCACCGCCGCCGCGCCCGTGCTGAAGAAGCTGCCGTCCGTCCTGGAGTGGGAGGCCAAACTCTTCGGCCCCTACCCGTACAAGGCCGCCGGAGCCATCGTCGACCGCGCCCCGCAGGTCGGCTTCGCGCTGGAGACGCAGACCCGGCCCGTGTACGACCAGGCACCCGACCTGAGCACCCTGGTCCACGAGAGCGCCCACCAGTGGTTCGGTGACTCCGTCACCCTCACCAGCTGGAAGGACATCTGGCTCAACGAGGGCTTCGCGACCTACACGGAGTGGCTCTACGCGGAACAGCACGGCGGCCCGAGCGCCCAGAAGACCTTCGACGACCTGTACGCCAAGGCCGCGAGCGACGACCTGTGGTCGTTCCCGCCGGCCGACCCGGGCAGCGGGGCGAACATCTTCGGCAGCCCCGTCTACGAGCGTGGCGCCATGGCGCTGCACAAGCTCCGCAAGGCGGTCGGTGACCCGGCGTTCTTCAAGATCCTGCGCACCTGGGCCGCCCAGCACCGCAACGGTCACGGTACGACGGCACAGTTCACCGCCCTCGCCGAGCGTGTCTCCGGCAAGGACCTGGACCAGCTGTTCCTGACCTGGATCGGCACGAAGGGCAAGCCGTCCGCGCCGTAGGGCTCCTGCCTCCCCGGGTTTCGGCCCGGGGAGGGCACCTCACTGCTCGCGCATGCCCCACGGCGAGCCGTACGACGTCAGCAGGTCCAGGAAGGGGCGGGCCGGGAACGCCTCCGGGCCCAGGACACCCGAGCCCGTCCAGGCGCCGGTGGCGACGAGTTCCAGGGCGACGACCGGATTGACGGCCGTCTGCCACACCACCGCCTGGGAGCCGTACTCCGCCATGGACCACTGGTTGTCGACCACGTGGTACAGGTACACCTCACGCGGCGCCCCGTCCTTCGTGCCCTTGGCCCACGTACCCGCGCACGTCTTGCCGTGCATGCGCTCGCCCAGCGTCGCCGGGTCGGGCAGACAGGCCGCGACGACGTCCCGGGGCGACACGGTGACCGGCCCTGCGGCGCTCGGGACGGTCACGGGGCCGGTGCGGTCCAGCCCCAGCAGGTGCAGTGTCTTGAGGGTCTGGATGAACTCGTCGCCCAGGCCGTACTTGAAGGTGACCCGTCGCGCGTCGATCCAGCGCGGCACGAGCAGCACCTCCTCGTGCTCCACGTTCACGCACTCCACCGGGCCGATGCCCTCGGGGAAGTCGAACACCTCCGGCTCGCTGAAGGGTTCCGTGGTGAACCAGCCCCGGCCGGACTCGTAGACGACGGGCGGGTTGAGGCACTCCTCGATCGTCGTCCAGATGCTGAAGGACGGCGCGAAGTCGTAACCGTCGACGGTGAGGTTCGCCCCGTCGCGGATGCCGATCTCCTCGATCTCGTCGAAGAGTTCGTCGGCCGCGTGCCGGGCGAACACATCGGACATACCTGGCTCCACCCCCATGCCGACGAGGGCCAGCGCGCCCGCCTTCGCCCACTCGTCCGCCGCCGCGAACTGCTCGTCGCCGAGCTTCACCCCGCACTCCTCGTACGGCCGCTCGGTATGCGGACGCGACAGGGACATCGCCATGTCGACATAGGTGGCACCGGCGGCGCGGGCCGCGCGGAACAGCGGCATCACGAAGCGCGGGTCCGTCGCGTTGAGCAGCACATCGCACCTGTGCCGGGCCAGCAGCTCCGCCACCGCACCCTCGTCGGACGCGTCGACCTGCTCCGCCACGAACCGGTCCCCGTCCCCGACCGCCGCGACCGCCGCCTCGGCCCGCGCCGGGTCGTAGTCGGCCACGACCATCAGGTCGAAGAAGGAGCGCCGGGCGGCGATCCGGGTGATCGCGGTCCCCACACCGCCGGCGCCCACGAGCAGCACACGCATGGCAAAACTCCCTGTTTGCGAAGGTTCCGAAGGATCTGATGGTTACAGCGGTTCCGATGCCGTTGTCCGCCGATCCAACGCCCTGCCGTCGTCTAAGGTCAATGGCGTTGGCATAAGAACGCGCGAACGGACCACGGAGGCGAGCGACCGTGCCGAAACCGGTGGTACCGGAGGAGAAACGACGGCGCCGCCGCCCCACCAGAAGCGGCACGGTGCTGTCCGAGCGGCTGATCGTCGACACCGCCCTGCGCATGCTCCGCGAACACGGCAGCGCCGGCCTCACCGCCCGCCGCCTCGGCCTCGCCCTGGACGCCGACCCCAGCACCCTCTACCGCTACTTCCGCGGCATGGACGACCTGACCCTCGCCATCGGCGACGCCCTCATCGGCCAGGCGCTGCACGGCTGGCGGCCCACGGGGGAGTGGCTGCCGGATCTGCGGGCCATCGGGCTGCGCATCCACGCCGTGTACGTCGGCCATCCGCAGGCCGCCGTCCTGACCGCCAGCCGGGTCACGGGCCGGGCCAACGAACTGGCCGCCGACGAGGCCATCCTCGACGTCCTGCGCACGGCCGGCTTCCCGCTGCCGGAGACGGTACGGATCTACCACGCCTTCATCGACCAGACGCTGGCCTTCGCCGCCCTCGACGCCGCCTCCCTGGCCCTGCCGCGTGCCAGCCTCACTGCCGACGAGGACATGTGGCGCTCGACCTACGCCCGGCTGCCCCGCAGCACCCATCCCCGGATCGCCGAGGCGGCTCCGCTGCTGGCCGCCCGGATGGTCGCCAGCGCCTATCCGACGGCCCTCGACATGCTGCTGGACAGCGCTGCCCGGACGCTCGCCGCGGAAGGCCCCGGCAGCTCCTGCGGCTCCTGTGATATTGAAAGCTGAGCCGATTGGATGTAACTAGCAGCCAGGACACCCGTGGACCCCAGCAACAGCAGCACCGGCAGTGACTCGGACCCTCAACAGGCCGCGCCCACGGACGAGCTCCGCCCGGCCGGACGCCGCTGGGCCATGGACACCCGCCCCCTGCGCCGCCCCGCCTACCGCCGCCTGTGGTCCTCGACCGCCGTCACCGCCGTCGGCAGCCAGCTCACCGCCGTCGCCGTGCCCAAGCAGATCTACGACATCACCGGCTCCTCCGCCTGGGTCGGCTACGCCAGCCTCGCCGGACTCCTGCCCCTGGTCGTGTTCGCGCTGTGGGGCGGCGCGGTCGCCGACAGCATGGACCGCCGCAAGCTGCTGCTGATCACCAACACCGGTATCGCCGTCACCTCGCTGCTGTTCTGGATCCAGGCCCTCGTCGGCCTCGACTCGGTGGCGACCCTGATGATCCTGCTCGCCCTCCAGCAGGCCTTCTTCGGCCTGAACTCACCGGCCCGGCAGTCCGTCGTCGCCCAGCTGGTCCCCGAAGAGGAACTCGCCGCGGCCAACGCCCTCGGCACGACCGTCATGCAGACCGGCCTGGTCGCCGGCCCGCTGCTCGCCGGCACCCTCATACCCGTCATCGGCCTCGCCGAGCTGTATCTGATCGACGCGCTCGCCCTGTGCGTCACCCTGTGGTCCGTCGTACGGCTGCCCGCGCTCCCGCCGGGGCCGGCGGCCTCCCGGAAGGCGGGCCCACGGGAGGTCGTGGCCGGATTCCGCTACATCGCCCTGCACAAGGTGCTCCTGCTGTCCTTCCTCGCGGACATCGTCGCCATGGTCTTCGGCATGCCCCGCGCCCTGTTCCCCCAGCTGGCCGCCCAGACGTACGCCCCCTACGGGGAGGGACTCGCCCTCGGCCTGATGTTCGCGGCGATTCCCGTGGGCGCGGTGGTCGGCGGGCTGTTCTCCGGCACGTTCTCGCGGGCGCGCCGGCACGGCTGGATGGTGATCGGCGCGGTCGTCGCCTGGGGGCTGGCGATCACGGGCTTCGGGCTGAGCACCAGCCTGTGGGTGGCCGTCGCGTTCCTGGTCGCCGCCGGGATCGCCGACATGGTCTCCAGCGTCTTCCGGGTGGCGATCCTGCTGTCGGCGGCGACCGACGAGATGCGCGGCCGGATGCAGGGTGTCTTCACGGTGGTCGTCGTGGGCGGTCCCCGCTTGGCCGACCTGCTGCACGGCACCACGGCATCCGCCCTGGGCACCCGCACGGCCGTCGCCGGCGGCGGACTCCTGGTCGTCGCCGTCACCCTGGCCCTGACGGCCGCGATGCCCGCGCTGCGCCGCTACCGGGTCTGAGACCCGGCCCGGCACTCCCTACCCGGACCCCCGCTTGTGCAGGGCGAAGTGCTCCATCAGCCTGCCCCGGGTCAGCTCCAGCCGATGGGCGAGGATCTCGGCGATGACCCGCACCAGTTGCAGCCCGAGGGCGGGTTCCTCCTCGCAGAGTTCGAGTACCGCCTCGGCGTCGAACTCGTACGCGCGTACGGGACTGAAGGCCTCGGCGCCGAAGTCCCACTGGTGGGGAGGGAAGAGCCAGGACCAGCCGAGCAGATCGCCCGCGCCGAGGCTCGCCACGGTCACCCGCTGCACCGGCGTCACCTGCTGGACCAGGGAGACCGCGCCGGAGCGGACGACCCAGAAACGGTCGGCGGTGCCGCCCGCCTCGAAGATCGTCTGGTCCTCGGGAAAGGACACCTCTGTCGCGAGGGCCAGCAGCCGCTCACGGCGGGGCGGGGGAAGGGCGGTCAGCAGCTTTGTCGCTTTGGTCATGAGCAGGGCTCCTCGCCGGCGATCTGGAGGGAAGACGTCCGCCATGGCAGCGCACTGCCCGGATCCGGATGCTTCCCCTACCCCCATTTGAGCCGTTGCGGACGCGCCGGGCACCTCGGCGGCGGGAACGAACCGTTTTTCGACATGAGAAGGCCCTGGCTGGACGGGGGAGACCAGCCAGGGCCGTAGGTGGTGGCACGCGGAGGGCGGTCGCCTCTCGGCGAAAGGCTCCATGGGGCTTCAGCCGAACGATCTTCCCCATGGGCTCTAGGTGAGGCCCGGGGACACTGTCCCCTCCGCAGCCACGTAGACAAGAACGGTCGGCCTCGCCCTGTTGTTCCGCATCGACTCCCCAGCAAGGCGTGATCCACGTCACGTCGGGTTTCGGGGGTGCCCCGGGGTGCCCGGAGGTGTTCAGCCGTCCGACACCTGGGCGATCAGCGTCTGCAGATGCAGGCCCCGACGGGCGTCCAGCCCGCCGGAGACACCGGTGCGCACGGCGGTCGCGAACTCGCGGCGCAGCACCGGCCAGCTCTCCTCGTGGTCGAGTGCGTCACTGTCGAACACCAACTCCGGGCCGGAACCGAAGAGTTCGATGCGGGAGACGCCGGGCGACACGTTCACCGAACCGGACAGGGAGGCCTGGCTGACCGCGCCGTTCTCGTGCTCACAGGTCAGTTCGATCCAGCGGCGCGAATCCCCCGCCCCGCGCACCCGGACGATCCGCCCCACGGCCGCGTCGAGCAGATCGAGGGCGTGCGGCCCCAGGTCGAGCAGCGCGCCGTGTTCGAGCCGCCAGGGGGTCGAGAACGCGCCGCCCAGGAAGGCACCGCTCAGAAAGGCCGCCCGCGCGCCGAACACGTCGGCCTTGCCCGCCGCCGCCAGGAACCGCCGGGTCTCGGGGTGGTAGCGGTTGGTCAGGGTGACCTGGGAGACGACCCCGGCCTCGTCGATCGCGTCCACCAGCCGCCGGGCCGCCCCGAGATCCTCGGCGATCGGCTTCTCCAGCAGCACCGCCTTGCCCGCCTTCGCGGCACGCAGGGCAAGCTCGGCCTGGACGGCGGGCGGCACGGCGAACGCCAGCGCCTCGCAGGAGTCGAGCAGTTCCTCGAACCGGGCGGCGACCGGGGCCCCGTACGGAGCCGCCGTCTCCTGGGCGGCCTCGGGGCGGCGCGCCCAGACCCCGGCCAGCTCGGTCTCGGGCCCGGCGGCCAGCACGCGCGCGTGCACCCCCTGCGCCCAGGGTCCGGCGCCGACTAGCCCGACCTTGACGGGCGGCTGCGACCACGGTGCGGCGGTACTGGTCACGACAGGGTCCAATCCGTACGGGAGGGCCGATACGGAGATCACTCTGCGGGCCCGCCCGCCGTACCGTCAACCAACATCCGCCCTGTGTACGCGCCGTCCGCTCAGCGGAACATGTTGTCGGCGTCGTCCCAGCGTGCCAGTTCCTCCGCCGCCGGGTTCGGCCGGGGAATGGGCGCCCGGGCCTGGTACATCGCGTCGATCTCGACGGCGTAGTGCCGCACGATCGCGTCCCGGCGCAGCTTCATCGAGGGGGTCAGCAGGCCGTTGCTGAGGGCGAAGGGCTCTCCGAGGACCCGGAACACCCGGATCGACTCGGAGCGCGACACCGTGCTGTTGGCGGCGGCGACGGCCCGTCCGATCTCCTCCCGCAGGGCGTTCTCCTCGCGCGCCTGCCGTTCGGGGGCGTCCTCCTGGAGGGTGAGCGAACCCCGCCAGTGGGCCAGGAACTCCGGGTCGAGGGTGATCAGGGCGCCCACGCAGGGCCGGTTGTCGCCCACGATCACCGCCTGGTGCACCAGCGGATGCACCCGCAGCCGCTGCTCCAGGGCGGCCGGCGCGACACTCTTGCCGCTGCTGGTGATGATGATGTCCTTCTTGCGCCCGGTGATCGTCAGATACCCGTCCTGGTCCAGCCGCCCGATGTCACCGGTGGCCAGCCAGCCGCCGTACAGCGCCGCCCGGGTGGAGGCGTCGTCGTTGACGTACCCCTGGAAGACGGAGGTGCCGTAGACCAGGATCTCGCCGTCGTCCGCGACCCGGATCTCCGAGCCGGGCAGCGCCTGTCCGACCGTCCCGAACTTCTCCCGGCCCACGGGCTGCGCGGTGATGCCGCCGCTGGTCTCGGTGAGGCCGTAGCCGTCGTGGACGAGGATGCCGATACCCGCGTAGAAGAGGGCCAGTTCGCGGTTGAGGGGCGAGCCGCCCGAGACCGCGCCGCACACCCGCCCGCCGAGGGCGGCACGGAGCTTGCGGTACACCGTCCGTTCGTAGAGGGCGTGTTGGAGCCGCAGGTCGAATCCGGGTCCCGAGCCGGTGCCCAGCCGCTGGCGTTCGACAGCCGTCGCGAAGTCCCGCGCGGTGCCGACGGCCCGCTCGAACAGGGCGCCCCGGCCGGCCTTCTGGGCGGCACGCAGGAAGTTCTTGTAGATCTTCTCGAACACCGACGGCACCGCGTACAGGTACGTCGGCCGGAACGAGAGCAGCGCCGACGACAGCGCCTCCCCGCTCAGGTCGGGCTCGTGCCCCATCAGCAGGCCGCCGCGCAGACACAGGCCCTGGATCATCAGGCCGTACACGTGCGAGAAGGGCAGGAAGGCCAGGACGCTGGGCTGCTGGCCGGGCGGTGCCGCCGTCTGCCGCCAGCCCGCGAGCAGGGTGTCGCAGGGGCTGGCCAGATTGCGGTGGCTCAGGGCGCAGCCGCGGGGATGCCCGGTCGTGCCGGAGGTGTAGGCGATGACCGCGGCCGAGTCCGGCAGCACGATCCGGCGCAGGGAGTCGACCGTGGCCATCGGCACCGGCCGCCCCAGCTCCACGAGTTGGGACAGGGCTCCGTCGTCCAGCTGCCACACGTTGCGCAGCAGGGGCAGTGAGGTGCACACCGAGCCGACGGTCATCAGGCCCTGTTCGTCCTCGACGACGACGGCGCTGCACTGCGAGTCCGAGAGGATCCAGGCGACCTGGTCGCGCGAGGACGTCGGGTAGATCGGCACGACCTCGGCGCCCACCGCCCAGAGGGCGTAGCAGAGCACCGTCCACTCGTAACGGGTGCGGGCCATGATGGCCACGCGGTGGCCCGGTGAGATACCGGAGGCGATGAACCCCTTGGCGAGGTCGACGACCTCGTCCCGCAGTTCGGCGGCCGTCACCTGCGTCCAGTCCGGCTTGGCCGGGTCGAGGCGACGCGCGATCTGCGGCAGGTCCGGTTCCCGCAGCGCCGTGTCGAAGACACTGTCGGCGAGTCCGCCCGTCAGAGGTGCGGTGGTGGGGGGAGCGAGGGCGAAGTCGCGCATGCGCTGCTCCTGGATCGTACTGACTGTGACCACGCCGACGAGTGGAGTTATCGACGGTGAACGAATCTAGCTCAGGTGGCGGACGTTGTTGTCGGGAACTGTGAAGTAGCTTTCCAGAAGAGGCTCCGGAAGTGGTTTCGGAAGACGTTTTCCGCACTCGCCCGCGCGTCTCCTCACCCGCGCACCGGCGCCAGCCACACCGTGGCGAGCGGCGGCAGCGTCAGCCGGACACTCGACGAACGGGGTGTCACCGGCCCGGAGTTGCGGACATCGCTGCCCCCGTAGTGGGCCGCGTCCGTGTTGAGGACCTCCTCCCAGGCGGGCACCGAACCGGGCACGTCGAGACGGTAGTCGTGGCGGACCACGGGCGAGAAGTTGCTGACGGCCAACAGGGGCGCCCCGGCCGCGTCGTGGCGCAGGAACGCGAAGACGTTGTCCTCAGCGGCGTCCCCGGCCACCCACCGGAAACCGGCGGGGTCGGTGTCGAGCTGCCAGAGGGCGGGGGTGCGCCGGTAGACGGTGTTGAGATCGCGGACCAGATCGCGCACGCCACGGTGGTCGGGCTCGGCCGCGTACTCCGTGTCCAGCAGCCACCAGTCCGGCCCGTCGGCCTCGGACCACTCCGAGCCCTGGGCGAACTCCTGCCCCATGAAGAGGAGTTGCTTGCCGGGGTGGGCCCACATGAAACCGAGGTACGCGCGGTGGTTCGCCCGTTGCTGCCACCAGTCGCCCGGCATCTTCGACACCAACGACAGCTTGCCGTGGACCACTTCGTCGTGGGAGATGGGCAGGACGTAGTTCTCGCTGTACGCGTACACCATGGAGAACGTCATCTCGTGGTGGTGGTACTTGCGATGCACCGGCTCGTGTCCCACATAGCCGAGCGAGTCGTGCATCCAGCCCATGTTCCACTTCAGCCCGAAGCCGAGCCCGCCGCTGTCGGTCGGCCGGGTCACCCCGCCCCAGGCGGTGGACTCCTCGGCGATCGTCATGACCCCCGGGACCCGCCGGTACACGGTGGCGTTCATCTCCTGGAGGAAGGCGACCGCGTCGAGGTCCTCTCGGCCGCCGTGCACGTTGGGCGTCCACTGCCCGGAGTCGCGCGAGTAGTCGAGGTAGAGCATCGAGGCGACCGCGTCGACGCGCAGCCCGTCGAGGTGGAACTCCTCGCACCAGTACACGGCGTTGGCGACCAGGAAGTTCCGCACCTCGGTCCGCCCGAGGTCGAACTCGTAGGTCCCCCAGTCCGGATGCTCGGCCCGCCGCGAGTCGCCGGGCTCGTAGAGGGGCTCCCCGTCGAACCTGGCCAACGCCCACTCGTCCTTGGGGAAGTGCGCCGGAACCCAGTCCAAGAGGACGCCCACACCGGCCCGGTGCAGCGCGTCGACCAGATACCGGAAGTCGTCGGGGGAACCCAGTCGGGCGGTCGGGGCGTAGTAGGAGGTGACCTGGTACCCCCAGGACCCGCCGAAGGGATGCTCGGCGACCGGCATGAGCTGCACATGCGTGAAGCCCAGGTCCAGGACGTACGCCGGGAGTTCGTCGGCGAGCTGACGGTACGTCAACCCGGGCCGCCAGGACGGCAGATGGACCTCGTACACGGAGAACGGCTCCTCGTGCACGGCACTGCCGGACCGGCGCGCGAGCCATTCCTCGTCGCCCCACTCGTAGTGGGAGACGGTGACGACGGACGCCGTCGCGGGCGGCACCTCGGTACGCCTGGCCATCGGGTCGGCCTTCATGACCCGGCCGCCGTCCCGCGCCACGACTTCGAACTTGTACCGCTCGCCCTCGCCGACGCCGGGCACGAACAGCTCCCACACGCCGGAGGAACCCAGGGAACGCATCGGATACGCCGTGCCGTCCCAGAAGTTGAAGTCCCCGCACACCCGGACCCCGCGCGCGTTGGGCGCCCAGACGGTGAACCGGGTGCCGGTGACGCCCTGGTGGGCCATCGGCTCGGCACCGAGCGCCTTCCACAGCTCCTCGTGCCGGCCCTCACGGATGAGATGCAGATCCAGCTCACCGAGGGCGGGCAGGAAACGGTACGGATCCTCGGCCTTCGACTCACCGCCCTCGTACGACACCAGCAGCGTGTAGTCGGGAATCCCGGCGGAGGGCCGATCGAGAGGGAGCAGGGCACTGAAGAACCCGTCACCGTCGTCGTCGAGCGTGCTGACCAGCCCGTCCATGACCACACTCACGCCGAGCGCGTGCGGGCGCAGGGCACGGAAGACGGCCCCGCCGCCCGGCACGGGATGCGCGCCGAGCAGTGCGTGCGGGTCGTGATGGGTGCCGGAGAGCAGGCGCTGCCGCTCGCCCGGGTCCCAGAGGGCATCGGGTCTGCCCAGGGAGGACGGGTCGGGGAGGGCGGAGTCGTGCAGGGCCACAGCGGTCAGCCTCCTCGGACGGCGAGTCGCTCGATCGCCGCCATGGGGACGGGGAGCCAGTCGGGGCGGTGCCGGGCCTCGTAGACGACCTCGTACACGGCCCGGTCGGTCTCGTACGCGCGCAGCAGACCGGGGATACGGCGCGGGTCCCACCCGGCCCGGGCCGCGTAGCCCGCGCAGTAGGCGTCCCGGCAGCGCAGCGCCCACTCGGGGCGCCACGGCAGGCGCGTACGGGCGGCGTAGTCGAAGGAGCGCAGCATCCCGGCGATGTCCCGCACCGGTGACTGGGCGCTGCGGCGTTCGGAGAGGGGGCTGGACGGCTCGCCCTCGAAGTCGATCACGAACCAGTCCCCGCCGGGACCGCCGGTGCACAGCACCTGTCCGAGGTGCAGATCACCGTGGACGCGCTGCGCGGCCGGACCGGCGTCGAACCCGGCGGGCGTGTCGAAGGCGGCCCGCAGCCCCCGGGCGTACGGCCGCAGCGCCGGTACATGGCGTACGGCGGTGTCGAGACGCTCGGCCATGGCCGCCGCCGTACGCGTGTCGTGCCGCGCGCTGCGGGTGTCGCCGGGGAAGGCGGTCGCGAGGGCCAGGTGTATGTCGGCGGTGGCGCGGCCCAGCTCGTGGGCCTCGTCGGTGAACGGGCGTCCCGAGGCGAGGGCGCGCAGGGCCAGGGTCCAGCCGTCGGAGGCGCCGGGCAGGAACGGTTGGAGCACCCCGAGGGTCGCGTCCTGCGGCAGGTCGGTCCGGAACCAGGCGGCCGGGGCGGGTACCCGGGCGCAGCCCTGCCGGGCGAGGGCGGCGGGCACCTCCAGGTCGGGGTGGACACCCGGCTGGACGCGTCTGAGCACCTTCAGGATGAACGAGTCGCCGTACACGAGCGAGGAGTTGGACTGCTCGACGTCGAGGAGCCGCGGGGCGAGTCCGGCGGGCACGGTGACACCGGGGTCGGCCTCGAAGCGCAGGGGGCCGGCCGTACCGGGGTGCCGGAGACGCTCCAGGAGCAGTTCCGCCGCCCGCGGGTCATGGAGGGCGTCGTAGACCATCAGCCCCGCCAAGGGCCCTTCCTCGGCGCGGCCGATGAGGGCCCGGCGAAGGCGCGGCGACATACGGTCCCGTACGCCGAGGAGCAGCTGGTAGCAGTCGCCGGGCGGGGGAGTGCCGCCGGGGGTGGGGACGGGCGTGTGGCCGGTGCGGACGAGCAGGTGGAAGCAGCCCGGGAACAGCTCGGTCATCGACAGCAGACCCAGGTCCGTGACGGGCCGGTCCTTGCCCGCGAACCAGCGCTGCTGGGGCAGCCACTCGCGCAGCAGCCCACCGAGCGAGGTCAGCGGCCGGGCGAGGTCCGTCCTGCTCGGGCGAAGAGATGCGGTCTTCGGCATGGTGACGCGTCCTTTCGCGGGCACACACTCAACGTCGTCGGCCAGTGCGCGGGGTGACTCGGCTGAGCCGGAACCAGTAGAAGCCGTGTCCTGCGAGGGTGAGCAGGTAGGGGAGTTCACCGATGGCGGGGAAGCGGACTCCGCCGATCAGCTCGACGGGGTTCGAGCCGTTGAAGGCCTGGAGGTCGAGTTCGGTCGGCTGGGCGAAGCGGGAGAAGTTGTGGACGCACAGGACGAGGTCGTCCTTGTGTTCGCGCAGGAAGGCGATCACGGCCGGGTTGGAGGAGGGCAGTTCGGTGTAGGAGCCCAGTCCGAACGCGGGGTTCTGTTTCCGGATCTCGATCATGCGTCGGGTCCAGTGGAGGAGCGAGGACGGGGAGGACATGGAGGCTTCGACGTTGGTGACCTGGTAGCCGTAGACCGGGTCCATGATCGTGGGCAGGAACAGGCGGCCGGGGTCGCAGGAGGAGAAGCCGGCGTTCCTGTCCGGGGTCCACTGCATCGGCGTGCGGACGGCGTCGCGGTCGCCGAGCCAGATGTTGTCGCCCATGCCGATCTCGTC
>NZ_JBSFMT010000055.1:0-73803 GCF_053599695.1 Streptomyces sp. NPDC000878
CCGCCGCGCCATGGCCACACCCCACAGAACACGGGAACACATACACCTCCACCGTGCCACAGCGAGATCATTCTGCAAGGACTCTTAAGGGGCGCGAGGAACTGCGCGACCAGCCACGACGCCGCAGCAGCCGCAATCGAACAGAACCCCCACCCCACTAGGCGACCACACCCACCTCGGACTCTGCCCGCTCCGCCCGACGCAACAACACCGCCGCGACCACCCCACCCAGCAACACAGCCACCGCCCCCACCAACTGACTCGTCTCCAACCCGGACGCGAACGCCTCCGTGATACGCGTCCTCTCCGCCGCCGACCCCGCCTCCGCCAACGCCCCCGGCAGGGAAACCGCCGCCACAGAAACCAGCGCCGCGAACCGCGAGTTCAGCACCGCGCCGAGCACCGCGACCCCCAGCCCCTGCCCGAACTCCGCCACCGTGCCGTTGATCCCCGCCCCGACGCCCGCCTTCTCCGGCGGGATCGAACTCATGATCGCGTGGGCCATCGCCGGGCTGGCCACCGCGGCGCCCGTCCCGATGAGCAGCAGGCCCAGCAACGTACCCGCGTAACCGCCGGAGGCAACCGTCGCGATGGAGACCAGGCCCGCCGCCATCGCCGTCATGCCCAGTCCGATGGCGAGCGGGGTGCCGAGCCTGGCCGACCATTTCGCCGCCACGCCGGTGAAGTTGAGGGCGACGATCGCGAGGGCGAGCGGTGCCGTGCGCAGCCCCGCCTCCAGGGGGCCGTACCCGAGCACGAACTGCATGTGCTGGGTGAGGAGGAAGAGGGAGCCGCCCATCCCGAAGGTGATGAGGACTGCCCCCGCGACCGCGCCCGTGAACCGGCGGTTCCGGAAGAAGTGCATGTCGAGCATGGGGTACGGGATCCGGCTCTCCCAGTACGCGAAGGCGCCCAGGACCACGACCGCGACGGTCGCCGGCACCAGTACGCGGCCGGAGGTCCAGCCGTGCTCGGGGCCGGAGATGATCGCGAACACGAGCGAGGACATGCCGATCGTGGAGAGCAGGGCGCCGAGGAGGTCCGGGCGGTCGCCGGTCGGGTTCTTGGACTCGGGGACCAGCGCCACGACCGCCACCAGCCCCAGCGCCGCGACCGGGAGGTTGATCAGGAAGATCGCGCCCCACCAGAAGTGGTTCAGCATGAAGCCGCCGATGAGCGGGCCCGTGGCGAAGCCGAGGGAGTTGACCGCGGCCCAGATGCCGATGGCCCTCGGCTGCTCCTCGGGCGTGAAGATCTGCATCGCCACGGCGAGCGTGGTCGTCATCAACAGCGCGCCGCCGACGCCCATCCCGGCCCGCGCCGCGATCAACTGGCCGGTGCTGTCGGCCAGTCCGGCGACCAGGGAGCCGACCCCGAACAGGACCAGGCCCGCTATCAGCATCTTCTTGCGGCCGTAGCGGTCGGCCGCGCTCCCGGCGGTGAGCAGCAGGCCCGACTGGACCAGCGAGTACGCGTTGATCATCCACTGGATGTCGGAGGTGGAGGCGCTCAGCTCCCGGGTGAGGGAGGGGATCGCGACGTTCAGGACGGTGTTGTCCAGCAGCACGGTGAGCTGCGCGAGACAGATGACACCGAGGATCAGCCAGCGCTGGGGATGCCCCTGGGCGGGCGGAGTTTCCAGGGGGCTTGCCTGGGGGGACGTAGACATGCTGTACACCGTAGAACAGTTCCTGTACGGCGTACAACGCGATATCCACCACGTACGAAAGGGCGGTGGCCCGGAGCTGGATCGCTCCGGGCCACCGCCCTGGAAAGGAACCCTCAGCCGCTGCCGATCAGCTGCTGCTCGTCGGCTGCGTCAGGTCGTAGAAGGTGGCCGAACCCACCGTCACTTCCTTGAAGTTGCTCTCGACCCACGAGCTGATCTGGGACGACGTGCTCGTCGTGCTGCTGCTGCCGCCACCGCCACCGGAGCCGCTGGAGATGAAATAGTGGATCTTGCCGTCCTCCACGTACTTCTTGAACTCGGCCAGCGTCGGGGACGGGTCGGTGCCGTTGAAGCCGCCGATCGCCATCACCGGGTCGCCGGTGGCGAGTTGGTAGCTCGCCGCGTTCTGCGCGCCGATGGCCGCCGCGGCCCAGGTGTAGTCACTCGCGTTCTTCTCCAGCAGGGCCTTGGCCTCGCTGGTGACGCTGGCGCCGTTGAGCAGACCGCCCACGCCACCGCCCATGCCGCCACCCTCGCCGGTCGTACCGCCGGCCATGCCGCCCTGCTGGTTGCCCTGGCCCTGGGTGTTGCCGTTGCCCTGGCTCTGGCCGTTGCCGCCGCCGGGGAACCCGCCGCCGTTGCTGTTGCCGTTGCCGCCGGTCGGGGGCTGGCCCATGCCGCCACCGCCCTGGGTGTTGCCGTTGCCGTTCTGCTGACCCTGCTGGCCGCCCATGCCGCCACCGCCGCCGGGACCGCCACCCATACCGCCGCCACCGCCACCGCCGGGGCCACCGCGACCGCCCTGGACGGACGGACCGGCCGTGACGATCGAGCCGGTGTGGCCCTCGTTGAGGGTGGTGAGGGAGTAGGCCGTCGGGCCGGCCAGCGCCGTGACGAAGCTCAACCCGACCACGGCCAGGGCCAGTTGACGCCCGAGCTTGTTGATGAAGATCAGGCCCAGCGCGGCGACGAGACCGCCGACCAGCACCAGCCACTTCAGCCAGGGCAGGTAGTCGGAGGAGCGGTTCAGGAGGACGTAACCCCAGACCGCGGTCGCCGTCATGGCACCCGCGAGCGTCAACGACGCCCACATCTTGTCCCGTTCCCGCCAGAGCAGGGCCGCGCCGATACCGATCAGCGGCGCGATGTAGGGGGCGAGGGCGACCGTGTAGTACTCGTGGAAGATGCCCTGCATGAAGCTGAAGACCACCATGGTGATCAGCAGCGAGCCGCCCCAGAGGAGGAGCGCGGCGCGGACGCCGTCCGTGCGCGTGGCCTTGCGGCCGGCCCAGATGCCCGCGACGAGCAGGATCAGCGCGGCCGGGATCAGCCAGGAGATCTGGCCGCCGATGCTGGAGCTGAACATCCGGTCCCAGCCGGTCTCGCCCCACTGACCGGTGCTGCCACCGCCGCCACCGCCGCCGACGCTGCCGGTCTCCTCGCCGTTGATACGGCCGAGTCCGTTGTAACCGAAGGTCAGTTCAAGGAACGAGTTGTTCTGCGAGCCGCCGATGTAGGGGCGCGAGGACGCCGGCCACAGCTCGACGATCGCGACCCACCAGCCGCCCGCGACGACCATCGCGAGACCGGCGGCCAGCACCTGTCCGATGCGCCTCCGGACACTGGTCGGCGCGAAGATCACGTAGACCAGGGCAAGCACCGGCAGGATCAGGAAGGCCTGGAGCGTCTTGACCAGGAAGGCGAAACCGATCGCCGTACCCGCCCAGAGCAGCCACTTCGTCTGGGCCTGCTCCATGGCGCGCTGGGTCGCGTAGACCGCGGCGGCCATGAGGAGCGCGAGGAGCGCGTCCGGGTTGTTGAAGCGGAACATCAGCGCGGCGACGGGCGTCAGCGCGAAGACCGCCATCGTGAGGAAACCGGCCGTGGCGCTGAACCGGCGCCGCACGGACGCGTACAGCACACCCGCCGTGGCGACGGCCATCAGGACCTGCGGGAACAGGATCGCGAAGGAGTTGAGGCCGAAGATCCGGACCGACAGGGACATCGGCCAGAGGGAGGCCGGGGGCTTGTCGACGGTGATGGCGTTGGCCGAGTCGAGGGAGCCGAAGAAGAAGGCCTTCCAGGACTGGCTGCCGGCCTGAACGGCCGCCGAGTAGAAGGAGTTGGCGTATCCGGAGGCGGTCAGGTTCCAGCAGTACAGCGCGCCGATCACCAGCAGCGTGGCGAGGAACGCGGGCCGTATCCACCGGTTGTCCTCGGGCCGCCCGCGCCACAGTCTGTGTACGAAGGGCTGCTTGGGCTCACCGGAGGAGGGAGCCGGTACGGCTGTCTCCGTAACCACCTTCTGCTGTACGGCGGTTGAGTCCGACGAGTGCGGTGAGTCCGGCGGCGGATAGGTCGCCTGGTCGAAGTGAGTGGTGGTCATCGCGGGTTCCTCGGATCCTGGAGGTCGTTCGGGCGCACCGGCCGGAGCCGCGTGGTCGGCTCCCCCCAGGTGCGGTCCGCGACTTCACCGGCGCGGAACTGGTCAGTGGAGTAAGGGGAGTTGCCGTACTGCGAGTTGTTGTACGAAGTCGAGGTGTAGGCCTGGTACGTGGGCGAACTCGGCGTGTGCGAGGCCACGACGGTCGAGGCCGCCGGCTCGTCGCGCTGGTCCGGGAACACCCAGGCCCTGAAGAGCAGGAACCGCAGCACCGTCGCCGCGAGGTTGGCGGCGATGAGCACCGCCAGTTCCGTGGAGTGGCCGGGGTCGCTGGTCGCCGCGTTGAGGGCGGCGAGCGAGCCGCTGGTCAGGGCGAGTCCGATGCCGAAGACGACCAGGCCCTGCGCCTGGTGGCGGACGGCACCGCCCTTGCCGCGCACCCCGAAGGTCAGCCGCCGGTTGGCCGCCGTGTTGGCGACCGCGGAGACCAGCAGCGCGAGCGCGTTGGCGATCTGCGAGTCGGCGAAGCCCCGGAAGGCGCTGTAGAGCAGCAGGTAGAAGAGGGTCGACATGGCGCCGACCACACAGAACCCGACGAGCTGGCGGGCCAGCCCCTTGGGTACGTCCTTGATGTCGCGGTCGCGCGGGTCGTCGCCGAAGGGCCGGGCGAGCCGGTCCAGCGGAAGCGACCCGGAGGCCAGGGCCTTGCCCACCCGCACCACCCCCTTCAGGTCGTCGGTCGCCGTCTTGACGATGTGGACGGTCGAGTCCGGGTCGTCGACCCAGTCGACCGGCACCTCGTGGATGCGCAGTCCGGCGCGCTCGGCGAGCACCAGCATCTCGGTGTCGAAGAACCAGCCGGTGTCCTCGATGAGCGGCAGCAGGATCTGGGCGACATCACGCCGGATGGCCTTGAATCCGCACTGCGCGTCGGAGAAGCGGGCCTGGAGCGAGCCGCGCAGGATCAGGTTGTACGTCCGGCTGATGAACTCCCGCTTGGCACCGCGCACGACGCGCGAGGAGCGGGCGAGCCGGGAGCCGATCGCGAGGTCCGAGTGACCGGAGATCAGCGGTGCCACCAGCGGCAGCAGGGCGTTCAGGTCGGTCGAGAGGTCGACGTCCATGTAGGCGAGGATCGGCGCGTCGGACGCGGACCACACTGTCCGCAGTGCTCGGCCGCGCCCCTTCTGCTCCAGCCGGAAGGACCTGACCTCCGGTATCTCCGCCTCCAGCCGCGCGGCCACCTGAGGGGTGGTGTCCGTCGACGCGTTGTCCGCGACCGTGATGCGGAACGCGTACGGGAACGTGCGCTTGAGGTGCTCGTGCAGTCTGAGCACACATGGCTGGAGGTCCTTCTCCTCGTTGTAGACGGGGATCACTACGTCCAGGACAGGCGTACCGGCTGCTGCGGCCGGGAGGTGCTCCCGCGCCGGCAGAGTGCCGGGAGAAGAGTCGGTTCGCATAGGACCGACTTTCGTCAGGCCCCCTGTTCCACCCATGTGGTGGCACTGTGCTGTACCTGTGAGTCCGATTGCCAGTTTGTTTCGGGGGCAAGAGCTGGCAAATGCACCGTAAAGATGGTCTGTCCGGGCACGCTGTCGACGGTCACGGCACCGCCGTGCGCGGTCGCGACGGCCTGCACGATGGCGAGCCCGAGGCCGGTCGACCCGGTGGTCCGGGAGCGCGCGGTGTCGCCTCGCGCGAACCTCTCGAACACATGCGGCAGCAGATCGGCGGGGATGCCCTGTCCGTCGTCCTGCACGTCCACACACAGCCACGGCCCGCGCCGCTGCACGCGCGCGGTGACGGTCGTACCGGGTGGTGTGTGCGTACGGGCGTTGGCCAGCAGGTTCACCAGGACCTGCTGGAGCCGGGCCGCATCCGCCGACACCAGCGCGGGCTCGTCGGGCAGGTCGAGCCGCCAGTTGTGGTCCCGGCCGGCGGCGCGCGCGTCGCTGATGGTGTCCACGACGAGGGGGACGAGGTCGGTCTGGTCGAACTGGAGCGGGCGGCCCGCGTCCAGGCGGGCGAGGAGGAGGAGATCCTCGACGAGGAGGGTCATGCGCCCGGCCTCGGACTCGATCCGCCCGAGGGCGTGCCGGGTGTCAGGGCCGGTCTCCTCACGTCCACGTCTGGTCAGCTCGGCGTATCCGCGGATCGACGCCAGCGGCGTACGCAGCTCATGACTGGCGTCCGCGACGAACTGGCGTACCCGCATCTCGCTCTGCTGACGTGAGTGCAGGGCGCCGTGCACATGGTCGAGCATGCGGTTGAGGGCGGCGCCGACCTGGCCGACCTCGGTGTGCGGGTCGGTCTCGGACTCGGCGACCCGCTCGTTGAGGGTCACCTCGCCGGTGTGCAGCGGGAGTTCGGAGACCCGGGTGGCGGTCGAGGCGACCTTGCGGAGGGGGCGCAGGGCCACACCTACGAGGACGGAGCCGGCGATACCGGCCGCGACGAGGCCTGCGGTGGTGACGCTGACCTCTACGAGGATCAGGGTGTTGATGGTGGTGGTGACGGAGTCGGTGGGGAGGGCGACGTAGAAGTTGCCGCGGCTGCCGGTGACGTACGTGACGCGGTACTCGCCGAGGTCGCCGAGGGTGATGGTGTGCAGACCGCCGCTTCGGGAGACGGCGGCCAACTCGGAGCGCTGCGCCGCGTTCAGCTCGACGGCCTCCATCTCGCTGCTGTCGGTCGAGGTCGTGCTCGACGGCATCTCGGCGACGTACGCCTCGGTGACACCGCCGTTCGCGTCGACGGCCGCGGCGACGGTGGACTCCTGCGTCCCGCCCTTCTGCATGAACTCCGTGAGCCGTTCCTTGACGGTCTGGTTCGCGGCGCCCGTGGAGGTGGTGGCGTTGCCGGTGGAGGGGGCGGTGCCCGTGGAGGACGAGCCGTTGCCGCCCGGCTGCTGTCCGGGAGCCTCAGGGTTGCCGCCGGGGTCGCCGCCGGAGGGGCCCTCCCCGGCGGGGGGACCGCCGGCGCGCTTGGCGGCCTCTTCGACCTGGTTGTCGAGCTGCTTGTAGAGGTGCTGTTCGAGCGCGATGGTCGTCACCGTGCCCATCACGGCGCACACCACGGCGATCAGCGAGACCGCCGAGACCACCAGCCGCGTGCGCAGCGTCCGCGGCTTGTTCTGCCGCGCCTCCCGCTGCAACCTGTGCGACTTCCTCTGACTGCTCACCGTGCTGCCCTCCTGCCGGGCTCGACTACGTCTTCCGGAGCGGCACCACCATTGACGCGCCCTACATTCTGACCGCGCGCCGTCCCGCGCGCCGGGGATTCGACCGACCCGCGACTATGAGGGCGAACACATGCCCGCCCCACGTCGAGGACGGGATCAGCCGGCGGGCTTGATCAGATACCCGGCACCGCGCCGGGTGTGGATCATCGGCTCGCGCCCGGCGTCTATCTTCCGCCGCAGGTAGGAGATGTACAGCTCGACGACGTTCGCCTGGCCGCCGAAGTCGTACGACCACACACGGTCGAGGATCTGGGCCTTGCTGAGCACGCGCCGCGGGTTGCGCATCAGGAAGCGGAGCAGCTCGAACTCGGTCGCGGTGAGGTGGATGCCCTCCCCGGCCCGCGACACCTCGTGGCTGTCCTCGTCGAGGGTGAGGTCGCCGACGACCAGCACGGAGTCGGACCGGCGGTCGGCGGCACCGGAGCGCCGGATCAGGCCGCGCAGTCGCGCCACGACCTCTTCGAGGCTGAACGGCTTGGTGACGTAGTCGTCGCCGCCCGCGGTGAGGCCCGCGATCCGGTCCTCGACGGCGTCCTTCGCCGTCAGGAACAGCACGGGTACGTCGGGCAGCTCGCGCCGCAGCCGGCCGAGGACGGTGAGGCCGTCCATGTCGGGCAGCATCATGTCGAGAACGACGGCGTCGGGCCGGAACTCGCGCGCGGTCTGCACCGCACCCGTTCCGTCACCCGCGCTGCGGATCTGCCAGCCTTCGTAGCGGAGGGCCATGGACAGCAGCTCGGTGATCGACAGCTCGTCGTCCACCACAAGCACTCGGACGGGGCTCCCGTCCGGCCTCAGCAGTTCGGTGCGCCCCTGGGGCGAGGTCGTGGTCATAGCGGACACCTTGTCGGTGTCCTCTGAGAGCGAGCTTTCTGGAACCTGTGATTTTCCTGAGAAACTCACAGGCGCCTCTCAGGGAATCCCTGGGAAATCCCCCCGGGAGAAGGTCCGAAGAGCGGGGTGAACCGACTTGTGGCGAGATGGTGAAAGCGCCTCTCACCTGCACGTTTGCCAGCCACGCAAACACTTGCACCGGCCACCGAGGCGCACCCGAGGCGCCCGACAGGCATCCTGTGCGTCTCCTGGGCGAACCCGATCCAACGTTACGCACCCCACTTCCGTACGCCCGAAATGTCACCGCCGACCTCCCCTTCTCACCTCAAACTCATGCCGGTGTCAGGCCTTCCTCAGCTCCGTACCTCCCTTGAATCAGCCTCCGTACCCGTGTCCTCACAGCCCGAACAGCCGCGCCCCGTTGTCATGACACACGGCCCGGAGCCAGTCGTCGCCGAGGCCCAGACGCTCCAGGACATGCAGCTGATGGACGTACGGATACGGGATGTTCGGGAAGTCCGAGCCGAGCAGGACACGGTCACCGAGGTCGGCCAGCCGGGGGAGCGCGGGCCGGGGGAACGGGGTGATCCGCTCCGCGAAGTCGGTGAACGCCATCGTCGTGTCCAGCCGCACCTCCTCGTACCGCTCGGCGAGGTCGAGGAACTCCTCGTACTCGGGCATCCCCAGGTGCGCGACGATCAGCCGCAGCCGGGGATGTCTGGCCAGCACCCGGCCGATCGGCTCGGGCCCGGTGTGCTTGCCGGGTGCCGGACCGGAGCCGCAGTGGATCACCACGGGGATGCCTGCCTCGGCGAGCAGTCCCCAGACCGGGTCCAGGAGTTCGTCGGCCGGGTCGTACGCCCCCACCTGGACGTGCGCCTTGAAGACGCGCGCGCCGGACTCGACGGCCTCACGGACGTACGCCTCGACGCCCGGCTCGGGGAAGAGGGTGGACGTGTGCAGACAGTCGGGGGTGCGGCTGGCGAAGTCGGTGGCCCACTGGTTGAGCCACTGGGCCATGCCTGCCTTGTGCGGGTAGAGCATGGCGGTGAAGGCCCGTACCCCGAACTCCCGGATCAGCGCGAGCCGTTCGTCCTCCTCCAGCCGGTAGGTGATCGGCCACTCGACGCCCTCGGCCACCGCCCCGACGGCGTCGAAGTACGCCCAGACCTTGCGCAGGACGCGCTCTGGCATGAAGTGCGTGTGCACGTCGACGAGACCGGGCAGCCCGAGCCGCGTCCAGAACCGCCGGACCTCGGCGGCCTCTGCGGCCTCCGCGACCTCGCCCGCCTCGCCGCCGACGTCGGCGTTCCCGTCTCCCGAGGCTGCCCTCGTATCGTCCACAGTCGTCCTCTCGCTCACCGCTCACACGCTTGCCGTACGGCACCCGGGTTCAGAACAACCCGTCCTGCACCCCCGCCGCCTCCCCCGCCCCCTTCATCCCCTTGAACTCCCGTACGGGAACGGTGAGTCCACCACTCCCGACCGGCACCAGCTCCCACCCCGTCATCAGCCTCGTGTCCAGCACCACGACCCCCCGCCCGTCCCCGGCCGCGTCCCCGAGATCGAGATGCAGATCGGGCCCGGCCGCCGCCACCAGCTCACCTCCGACGACACCCCCGGCCACCAGCTCGCTCACCGCACCCACGGCGGGTGCCGGCCCCGCCAGCCCGAACACCCCGACGTGGTCGACGACTTGGCAGGGCTCCCGCTCCAGGGACTCGGGCCAGGCGCCCAGCGTCACCGCCCGGGCGTGCAGTTCCTCGACCTCGACCGCCCGCTCCGCCGCCGTCCCCGGCAGCGCGGCCCGCACCGCCCGCTTGTCGGCGTACGGAATCCGGTCCGGGACGCCGAGCGCGGCGCGCAGCAGCTCCTCCGTACGCCGGGCGGCCATCAGCGGGCCGGACCCCAGCCAGCTGAAGGCGACCGCACCCTGTTCAAGCAGCCGGGCCGAGCCCCGCTCCAGCGCCGTGATGCCGACCTTGGTCATGCCGGGCCCGAACCACGCCAGATATACGTGATAGGGGCGTGGATCGTCCGCGATCGTGTCGGCGGCGACCGAGTGCGCCCGGTCCAGCCGCGCGCACTCCTCGCACCGCGCTCCCGTACTCCGCCCCGACACCGCCGTCCGTATCGGACAGGCGTTGCCCCGCGCTCCCGCACATGTCCGGACGCCCCCTTCCGTGACCCCGAAGGCCACCCTCTTTCCCCACGTCAGCGCACTGTCGCGCCCACCGTCCCACCGCAGCACGGGACCGTCCGCCGACCATCGCAGCCCCGAGCATCTCCACGCCTGTGCCATCCCTTGCGAGATTACGGGCTGCCACTGACAACGCCCCTCGGACGACAAAAGACCAGGTCAGACAGCCAGACGGCCAGAGAGGTAGAGAGGCAGCGATTCAGACGCGTTCCGGAACAGCCTCGGCGCCGGCGGTGACGGCCGTACTGCCCGCCCACCGCCCTCGCCCCGCCAGCCGGCACCCCACGCACCCCGGATGCCCGGCCCGCGCCGAGCGGTCCCGCTCCCGCATCCGCCACTCGCCCACCGGCCGCACGCCCGGACCCTTCCCCCACCCGGCGAGATGCAGCGCCCAGGTGACCAGGAGGGCGACCACCAGTACCGCGATACCGCCCGTCACCGCGAGGGCCGAGGTCGTACAGATGCCGAGGCCGAGTACGCAGGACCCGACGGTCGCGATGGCGGTGCCGGTCCAGCCGGCGACGGTGTGTCCCTCGTCGTAGGTGCTCATGTCCGCGTCCCCCCACGTAGAATCGAGAATCTCTCACGCCGTAAGCAGTTTAACCGCAAAACCTCTCACCAGCTAAGGCAATTCCCGATGCAAGGCATCCCTGACGCGTCCCGCCCGCCCGCGACCCCCGCCCAGATGCTCACGGCGATGGACCACACCATCGCGACGCATCTGCTCAGCCAGCAGGAGATGGCCCGGCGTCTCAGCATGAACGTCACCGACCTCACCTGCTTCGGCTTCGTCCTGGAGGCGGGCGAGGACCTGCTCACCGCCGGTGACCTGGCCGAACGCGCGCACGTCACCACGGGCGCCGTCACCGGGGTCCTCAACCGCCTCGAACGCGCGGGCTACATCACCCGCTGCCCCGACCCGAACGACCGGCGCCGGGTCCGCGTGGCCGCCCAACCGGCCGCCGTCGCCCAGGTGTACGCCCTCTACGAGCCCTACTACGCCCGCCTGACCGCCCTCATCGCCGACTACTCCCCCGACGAAGTCGCCGTACTGGCCGACTGGTTCACCCGCCAGGGCCGACTGGCCCGGGAGTACATGGACGAGATCCGCGAGACGGAGACGTAGGCGGACATGCAGGGGAACGGGTGGTCACTCACTCCCGCACCGGCAGAACGACCGCCGACGGACACTCGCCCCCGTGATGAACCTCCTGGTCGGCAGCGAGAAGAACAGTCGCCGTGCCGTGCGGCTCGCCGGTCCCGGTGTTGCGCGCGAACCTGGGGAACGCCCCGCTGGACACCTGCACGCGGATGCGGTGCCCGCGCCGGAAACGGTAGGCGGTGGGCCACAACGAGACGCGGACGAGACGGAGTTCATCGGCATCGGTGACGCTGACCAGCCCGTCGCACACGTTGTACGACCGCCCGCGCGCGTCGACATCGCACACCCGCACGAACACATCGGCGTACGCCAGGCCGGACCTGAACCAGATCTCCGCCCCGACCTCCCCGACGACCTCGACGTCCTCCGTCAACTCGGGTGTCGTGTACGTCAGTACATCGGCCCGCGCCTCCAACTCCCCGTTGGCGACCCGCCCGCCGCCCCGGCCCATCCGGACGCCGCCGACGGCAGGGGTGGGGTCGGCGGGGTCGTACCGGTAGGTGTCGTGCGCGTGCGCCGCTGCCCGCTCACCCGGTTCGTCGCCGCCGAGCACACCGCCGGCCCCGAGAGGGAACCGCCGGGGCACGTACCCGACGGGCGGCCAGGAGGCGAAGTCCCGCCACTCGCCCCCCTTCTCCCCTGCGCCGCTCATGACGAACAGCCGTACGGGTGCCCGTTCCGGAGGCGCCTCCCCGCGCGCGTGGGCGAGCCCGAACTCGACCGCCTCCTGGATCGGCGTGCCGTGCGGGGACAGATGGCCCCAGGGCCCGACCGTCAGCCGCGCCGGACGCCCCGCCTCCTGCAGCGCGCGGAAGTCCCGCAACTGCCCCGGCAGAAAGATGTCGTGCCAGCCCCCGATCGAACTGACCGGCACGCTCACGCCCGCCACCCGGTGCCGATGGTCGAGCTGGTCGTCACGCTCGTCGACGCCGGACCCGGACCCGGACCCGGACCCATGACCGTCGGTGTCGTGGGCGAAGATGCTCTGGAGGTAGTCGGAGCGGTGGCCGAGGGCGGCCAGGTCGGCGCCGCTCAGCGGGAGCGTGGCCAGGGCCCGCCGGTTGCGGGAGGCCTGGGCGATCTGGCGCAGCACCGCGAAGGGACGTTCCTGCCCGGCGACCATGACGCCCCACTCGAACGGCGTCTCCAGCGAGAACCCGTCCGCCCGCAGGAACTCCTGGGTCAGCGCCGACTCGGTCACCATCGGGATCATCGCCTTGACCTCGGGCGGCAGCGAATCGGCGACGGCCCACTGGGCGAACCCCATGTAACTGGCCCCGACCAGCACGACGGACCCCGCGCACCAGGGCTGCTTCACCACCCACTCCAGCGTCGAGAGCCCGTCCGCCCGCTCACGCCGGAACGGCTCGAAGTCCCCGCCCGAGCCGAAGGTCCCGCGCGCGCTCTGCACGACGACCTGGAACCCGCGTTCGGCCAACAGCCGTACGGAACCGCCTCCTTGAACCCCGCGCCGCCCGTACGGCGTCCGGATCAGAGCGACGGGCAGCCCGTCGTCCTCGCGCCCCCGGGGCACCCACCGGTCGGCCAGCAGCTCGATCCCGTCGGCCATCGGGACCCGCAGATCCCGCTGGACGACGAGATCCCGGGTCGGCGGAGGGTCGAGCCGCAGCAGCCGCTGGAGAAGATGACTACGCAGGTTCATGGAAGGCAGCCCCAGTCTGAAAGCGGCGCAGAGCCTCAACGCCATCGGGTACGAAGGTCAGTTGCCGGGTCAGCTCCCACAACTCGCCCTCGCTGACCCACTCGTGCCAGGCGATCTCGTCCGGGTCGGGAGTGATCTCCTCGGTGACAACGGCCACGTGGACACCGAGCCAGTACGGGCTGATGGCCCCCCGGCAGAGGAACTTGAACGCGAATCGTACGTCCGCCCGAACGCCCAGCTCCTCGGTGAGTTCCCGGGCGGCGGCCTCCTCCCAGCTCTCCCCGACGTCGACAGCACCGCCGACCAGCCAGTTGTACTGCCCCGGAAACCGCACGTGCCCGTCGGCCCGCCGATGCACCAGCACCCGCCCGCCACCATCCCGGCACACGGTGGTGGCGACCCGGTGCAGCCACCCGCGCCGAACAGCCTCACCCCGCTCCACCACCCCGACGACCCGGTCCCGTTCGTCAACCCGTTCGACCATCTCCACGCCCGCCACCCCTCAACTCCCCGTCGGCTTCCGCCACACCAAGGTGTACCGCCAGAAGAGCCGCCGCCGCACTCCGCACCCGGGCAACACCCGCCGCGCCTCCCGCACCACCTCCCCGAACCCCGTCTCCGCCACCCGCGTCCGCGCGGTCATGGCAACCGGCCGCGCCGCCCGCCGCCCCCGGTTCTTCACCCACGCCATGACGAGATTCGCCGGAATGGCGACAGCCCCCAGCAGCTGATCGACGGGACCCTCGGCCCGCGCCAGCCCGACGACGACCAGCGTCCCGCCGGGCGCCAGTCGCCGCCGGAAGAGGGCGAGCGCGTCGGCATACGGAAGGTGGTGGACGGCGGCGACACAGGTGATGACGTCGTACGGACCCTCCGGAAGCCCGGTCATCGCGTCCACGGCGGCGAAGGTCACCGGGGCGGCCGGGGAGGTGAGTTCGCGGGCCCGGTCGATGATCGCGACGTCCGAGTCGACGCCGAGCACCGACGCCGTACTCCGCCCCGCCAGCAGCCGTACCAGGTCGCCGCTGCCGCAGCCGACGTCCAGGGCGCGGCCGTACCGCCTGGGCAACTGCCGCAGGATCCACGGGTGGTAGTGGGCGTTGTGGTCCCAGGGGCGGGCGGCGTGGAACCGCTCCAGTGCGCGCAGGACGGGCGGCGGCAAGATCGTCACACCGTCATCCTGGCGCGGAACGGCACACCGGACAACGGCGAAGGGCCCCACCGCGAACGATGGAGCCCCATACCCGTATGGACGGTCAACTACCCTGCGGAGCCCACCCGTCCGAGCCGGTCAGGTACGCGGAGACCGTGTAGGTGCCCTCGGTCTCGGCGGTCAGCTGGGGGCGGTTGGTGTTGGTGCCGGTGTTGTCGGCGCCCGCGCCGGTGTTCAGGTACTCGGCGAAGCGGGCGGCCTGCCAGGTCTGCGAGGTGCTCCAGTTCTGGTAGGGCGCGCTCAGGACCTGCGAGGGCAGCGAGGTGTTGCGGATGACCTGCTGGCCACTGGCGCTCCAGGGCCGGCCGAGGCTGATCTTCGCGCTGTTGTTGACCCCGTCCGTCACGATCCGGCTGTTGGCGATCAGGAATCCGTACGCCGCCGCGGAGTTGGTCTGCGGCGCCGACAGGATCGGCGTGCCGGTACGGGAGGTCAGCACCTTGATGGTGGAGTCGTCGATCACCGTCGTGCCGTGACCGCAGATGAAGTCGACGTCGCCCTCGATGTACGAGTCGGTGAAGTACTGCCGGCTCAGCACACTCCCGGCGTTGACCTGCTTGGTGTACAGGGTGTCCTGGTTGCCGAGCAGCCGCACGTTGTCGTAGACCTGTCGGTCCCCCTGCGCCATCAGCGCGACCGCCTGGCCGGTGAAGGAGGCCATGAGGTCGGCGTGGGCGGCCTCGTCGAAGTCGTTGGAGACGGTCAGGTTCTCGAAACGCGTGTTGCTGCTCGCGTTGGTGAAGGTCGCACTGTTGGTGGTGCCGTACGCGGAACCGGTGGCCGGGTTGATGGTGCCCGACGCGTTGTCGTACACGATCGTCGTGTCGGACGCGTCACCGCTCGTACCGATGAGCTGCACGTACGGCTTGTTCTTCAGCGTGACCGTCTCCCGGTAGGTGCCGGGCCGTATCGCGATGACGAACGGGTTGGCCGCCGTACCGCCGGAGGCCGTGGCCGCGACGGCCGCCGAGACGGTGGTGTAGTCGCCGCTGCCGTCGGCCGCGACCACCACGTCGGTACCGACGGGCAGTTCGGAGCCGCTGACCTCGCCGGAGACCCCGGAGACCTGCCCGGCGGCGTCCACGGCGACGACCGCGTAGTGGTACGTCGTCCCGAAGGCGGCCGAGGTGTCGCTGTACGAGGTCGAGGTGACGCCCGTGGCGACCAGGTTGCCCTCGGTCGCCGTGACCCCGGCGGAGGCCGACCGGTAGACCCGGTAACCGGCCAGGTCGCCGTCGGCGGGCGCGGTCCACGCCAGGTCGATCCGCCCGGCGGCGCCGGTCGCGGTGAGCCCGGTCGGGGCGGCCGGCGCGTCGTCGGTCACCGGGACGGGGACGGTGCCGGTCACGAGACCGGAGTTGGCGGAGACGTTGCCCGAGGTGTCCACGGCGACGACGAAGTAGGTGTACTCGGTGCCCTGGACGGCCGTGGAGTCGGTGTACGAGGTGCCGCTGATCGGATCGTCACCGCTGAGCAGAACCTCGGTGAAGTCCGGCGACCGGCGGTACACCTGGTACCCGGCGACGTCACTGTCCGTCGCGGCGGTCCACGTCAGGTCGACCCCGGTGGCGGTGGCCGCGGCCGTCAGGCCGGTCGGCGCGTCCGGTATGACGAAGTCCTCGGCGGCCAGCGTGCCCGTCGGGTCCCAGTTGTCCGTACCCCGCAGGAAACGCGCGGCCGTGTTCTGCCGGGCCTCGATGTCGCTCAGCTGCGGCCGGTCGGCGTTGGTCCCGCTGTTGTCGGCGCCGACGCCGGTGTTCTGGTACTCGGCGTACCGAGCGTTCTTCCAACTATGACTGGCGTCCCAGTCCTTCCACGCCGAGGTGGGCGTCTTCGGGATGGACGTGTCGCGGACGACGACCTGGGGCTGGTAGTCGGTGGAGTACTGCGGCCAGGGACGGCCCAGGTAGTACGAGGTGATCCCGGCGTCGAGCGTGATGTCGCTGTCGGTGATCAGGAAGCCGTGGTTCGAACTCGCCTTGGTGCTGGCGGCGGTGATCGAGCCGCCGTTCTTGCCCCGGCCGCCGGTGTAGTGGATCTCGTCGTTCTGGAAGACGGCCGTACCGGCGCCGTAGAGCCAGTCGGTGTCGCCCTCCAGATAGCTGTCGCGGATCAGCACCCGGCTGTCGGACTCACGGATGTAGACGGTGTCCTGGTTGCCCAGCAGCCGCACGTTGTCGTAGACCTGCCGGTCACCGGTGGTCCGCAGCGCGACGGCCTGGTTGTTGCCGCTGGTCGCGTCCTCGACGTACTCGTTGGCGATGGTGAGGTTCTTGACCGTCAGATCGGAGGCGTCGGCGTAGACGGTCGCCGACGACTCCATCGTGACGGCGGTGCTGCCGTCGCGCACCCCGCGCGCCTCGGTGATGACGGTGTCGGCCGCATCGCCGGTCCCGCCCACGATCACGAGATGCGTCTTGCCTTCGGCGACGACCACGGACCCGGTGTACGTCCCCGGCTTGACCAAGATGGTCACATCCGCCGTCGCCCCGGCCGGAGCCGCGTTGAGCGCGGCCTGGATGGTGGAGTACCCACCCTTCCCCACGACGAGATCGGCGGCGAAGTACAGGGTCGTGGCCCCGGCCGAGCCGCTGCTCACGGACTCGTTGCCGGCGGCGTCGTACGCCGTGACCGCGTAGTAGTAGGTCTCCCCGTCGGCATCGAATCTCGTGTCGGTGAACGAGGTGGCGGTCTGCCCGGCGGCGATGAGGTTCGTGCCGGTGAGCGCCACGTCCGGGCTGGTGGACCGGTAGATCCGGTACCTGGGGCCGGCCTCGGTGGCCGGCGCGGTCCAGCTCAACTTGACCTCCCGGTCCCCGCCGACGGCGGCGAGGCCGCTGGGCGCGTCCGGGGCGGTGGTGTCGGGCGGGGTGAGCGCGGTACCGGTGACGGTCGCGGCGGCCGAGACGTTCCCGGCGGCGTCAAGGGCGTACACCTTGTAATAGGTGGGAGAACCGGCGACGGCGGAGATGTCGTTGAAATACCCCTCGTCGGTCGTCACGAGCTTCGTGTACGTCCCGTCGGCGGAGGCCGACGACCACACCTGGTAGGCCACCGTGTCGGAGGAAGCACCGGAGGTCCAGGTCAGCTCGACGCCACCGAGCATGCCGGTCGCGGTGAGGCCGGCGGGGGCGGCGGGCGCGGTGGTGTCGGGCCGGGTACCGGAGACATAGGCGCTGGGGACGCCTACGTTCCCGGCGGCGTCGAGAGCGGCGACGGCGTAGAAGTAGGTGGCTTTCTCAACAGCGGAGGCATCGCTGTAGCTACTGGCCGTCGTATCGGCGAGCTTGGTGACACCGGTGCCGGTGGCCGAGGTGGCGCGGTACACGCGGTACTTGACGGTGTCGGCGGTGGGCTTGCCCCAGGCGACGGTGTTGCCGGTGCCGCTTCCGGTCACGGTGACGTTCGTGGGCGCGGTGGGTGCGGTGACGTCCTTGGACGTCACATTGACAACGGACGAACCGCCGGACACGTTCCCCGACTTGTCGACGGCGACGAGACGGTAGTAGTAACGGGCCCCGTTTGCGGCGGGCTTGTCGTTGTACGAGGTGCCGGTGACGAGCTTGCTGCCACTGATCAGGTTGGCAGGGGTGACCGGAACGGAGGCCGAGGTGGACCGGTAGACCCGGTACCCGGCGAGATCGGCCTCGGGGCTCTTGGTCCAGGTCAACTTGGCGGTCGGATAGGCGTACGAGGCCTTGAGGCCCACCGGGGCGTTCGGCTTGACCTTGTCCTTGGCGGCCGGGGTCACCTTGACCGAGACGTTGGCGGAACCCCGGCCGGCGAAGTAGTCGACGCGCAGGGTGTGGCGCCCCTTGGAGAAGGTGTGCGCGACGGTCTTGGTCTGGGTCCGAGTGACGTCTTTCCACCCATCGAGGATCTTCTTGCCGTCGACGTAGATCCGTACGCCGTCCTGGCTGGCGGCGGTCACCGTGAACGGCCCGCCGCCGCCGAAGTCCCGTACCTGGGTCCAGCGAACGGAGAAGTTGTCCTTGGCGAGCCCGGAGACGGCGGGGCGCCCGGCCCCCCAGTTCTCACTGATGCTGCTGTCACAAACAGTCTTCTTCGCCGCACCGGCCAACCGGGCATTGGCGAAGAACTGCTCGGTCCACGTACCGGTGGCACAGGAGACGGCCGCCTGCGCGGTGACGGCCGGAATCACGACGAGTCCACCGACGGTGACCGCGGTGGCGAGAGAGACGGCGATGGCCTGAACCCGCTTGCGGGACACGGGTGCGACGCGGTCTGGCAACTGCATGGAGGGCCCTCGACCCTTTCTGGGTTACCCGGTCGCGGCGCGCCCCGTGGGGGAGACCGAGCGCGCGACCTGGGAGAACGTGAGTGGGCGGGAACACGCATGCGAAGCAGCGCAGGCACGTTCGACCGCTTCAGGGATCTTCACACCCTCACGCCCCAAAGTTCACATCTCAACCATCAGGTGTTATGGAAGCGATACATCGCCACTACAGGGACTTGGGGCGCGAGTTCGCCCGATATCCGCTTCTGGGCGACTGAGGATTTCCAGGCGCAGACCCATCAGACGCCGCAACCGTACGAAGGCCGTGTCGCTCCAGTGACCGGTCAACGTCGGTACGCCACCCGCGGCCAGTAGCCGAGCAAGCAGACGGGCGTGGTTCTGTTCCTCGGCGACGAAGAGCCGGACCGCCTGCGCGTAATCGGCATCGCCCGCCTGGTCCGCCTTGCCGACGAGGTTCGCGCCCTGGAGAGAAACGACGCCCGGCGGACACCGAACCGTTCCCCCGCTGCCCGACCGGCAAAGGTGCCTGCGCCTGCCCCAGCACCGGCGCCGTCTAGAGCCGCTTCAGGTTCCGGTCCAGGATCGCCCGCAGCCGATCCACGTCCGCCGGGTTCTGGGCGCCCCGCTTGGGCAGTACCGCGACTCCGGCCGCGCGCTCGCCGCCCAGGAGTACGAAGAGCCCGGGCGTCTCCAGGTACTCCCGGAACACACCCCAGTCCACGGTGAAGGACGCCCTCTCACCAGTGGTGACCACGCCGCGGTCGTCAGCCACCATGCGGCAGTGCCCGTACGGCTCCATGACGCTGAACATCCGGCGAGCCATGGTGCGCAGCCCCCGCACGGTGCCCCAGGATATGGCGGCCATGGACAGCACCAGCGAGACTCCTGAAGTGATTGCCGTCCAACGCTGCCGTCAACGCAAAAGCCAGAGGCCCCGTGGATTCCTCCACGGGGCCTCTGGTCTGCTGTGCACTCGGCAGGATTCGAACCTGCAACCTTCTGATCCGTAGTCAGATGCTCTATCCGTTAAGCTACGAGTGCTTGTGTGTTCTGTTGTGTTTGCTCTTCCTTGCGGGCTTTTCGGCCCGGTCGGCGTTGCGGGAACAACATTACATGACTGGCGGCGTGAGGTGAAATCCGTTAGCCGCACCCTGCCTGACCTGCGAAAAAGGCCCGGAAACGGCCCGAAACAGCTCAGGAACCGCCGAAGCCCCGGTCAGTCGTGACCAGGGCTTCGGGATCAGGTGCGGAGGCGGAGGGATTTGAACCCTCGATGGGATGTAAGTCCCAAACCGCATTAGCAGTGCGGCGCCATAGACCGGACTAGGCGACGCCTCCAGCACAACCTCCCGCGCGAGCGCGAGTGGTGCGTGCAGATGATGACACAGACGAGCGCGGTGTCACCAATCGCCTCCCACGGTACTAGGCAGGCGGGGCGCAGGGCAAAGCCGTTACGCCTGCCGCGCCTGCTGCCCGGCGGCGCACTGACACAGCCCGCGCAACATCCCCCGGCGTCACGCGTTAGTCAGGTCATGTTCAAGGTCATCCCGCTCCACCGCGCCCTCTTCGCCGCCACCGCCGGCGTATCCCTCACCGCCGCCACCCTCGCCGCCTCGCCCACCACCGCGCACGCCGACGCCGTACCCCAGACCCGCCCGCTCTCCCCCTTCGCACCCCACATCCCCACGGCGGCGCGCGCCGCCGATCACCTCACCGTCACCGTCCGCGACACCGATGGGCGCGGTGACGGGCGGTTCGAGTTGGAGTGTCATCCCGGGGGCGGGAGTCATCCCGACGTCGAGGGGGCCTGCGGGACGCTCGACCGGGGAGCGAGGTGGGGAACGGATCCGTTCGCCCCCGTACCCCCCGACAGCATCTGCACGATGATGTACGGGGGTCCCGCGACCGCCCATGTGACCGGGACCTGGGCGGGGCGTCCCGTCGACGCCACGTTCGACCGCAGCAACGGCTGCCAGACCGCCCGCTGGGACCGGCTCGTACCGCTGCTCCCCGATCTTCGATAGGCATTCGCCAAGCCACCCGAAACACGATCGCGGCCCACCGCACGTCCTCACACCACAGTCACAGACGCCCCGTACCGCATAAGTGGTGTGAAGTGCACGGTCACCAGGTCTCTGTCACTTCGTCGTGCGACCTCCCTCTCATCCGGCGTCGCGAGCGCAACCACTGCCCTTAGACTCCCTCGCGTGACACGTTGCGGGCCGGTTGGCAAGATGGCGCCCGCGGTCGGCAAGGTGCGGTAACAGGGAGGAAGCGTCTCGTGAGCAGCAGGCCATCCCGAGGCGCTGCTCGCCTCGCAGCCATACTCGACGCGCTGCCCGATGCGTTGGTGCTGGTCAACGCCAATGGGACCGTCGTCAACGCCAATACGATCGCCCTCGGAGCCTTCGAGACGCCGGGCACCGCCCTCGTCGGGCGCGGGCTGCTCGATCTCCTGCCGCAGTTCGACTCGCGGCTGATCCCCGGCACCATGCGGCGCCCCGATTCCATGGACCCGCACGGGCAGACCAAGCCGACCCGGATGATCGCCCGGCGGACGGACGGGAGCGAGTTTCCCGTCGAGGTCACCAGTGCGAATCTTGAGAACGGCCAGCAGGCGTACGACAGCTACGGCTACGCCAATGACGAGCTGCTCATGCTCGTCGTACGCGACCTCTCCGGCACCGTCGACACCGAGGCCGAACTCGCGCGTTCGCAACGTCAGACCGAGATGATCCTGCGCGCGGCGGCGGAGGGGGTCGTCGGGACCGACACCGAGGGGCGGGTCGTTCTCGTCAACCCGGCCGCCGCCCAGATACTCGGTTACCGGGCCAGCGACCTCGGCGGGCGCGAGCTGCACACGCTGATCCTGCACTCGCGCGCCGACGGCGAGCCCTTCCCGTACGGCGAGTCGCCGCTCGCCGACACCCTGCGGTCCGGGCGCAAGCACCGGGTGCGCGGGCAGGTGCTGTGGTCCAAGAGCGGGGACAAGGTCTCCGTCGACCTCACGACCGCGCCCGTGCGGGACGGCGACCAGCTCGTCGGCGCCGTGATGACCTTCACCGACCGGCGTCCGTACGACTCCCTCGCCGAGGAGAAGGACGCCGCCGACAAGCTGCACGCGGCGGAACTGGAGCGGATCGCCGAAGAGCACGCCTCCCAACTCACCGCCCTGCGACAGCAGCACATCACCGCGATCGAGCAGCTGCACGAGGACCACGAGGAGGACCTCGCCTCCGGAGAGGACCGGTACGCGGCGCTCGCGGAGCGCGAGAAGGACCGGTACGAGGCCCTGGCCGGCCGCCAGGAACAGCTCCTCGTGCTGCTCGGGCGTTCGCTGCGCGGGCCCCTCGACGAGCTGCGCCGCGAACTGGCCGCCCTCGCCGCCGACGACGCCGGACAGCTGTGGCCCGAGGCCAACCAGGTGCTGCACCATCTGTCGGCCGGTTACTCGCGCATCACGACATTGGTCGACAACGTCCTCTCCTACCAGCGCCTCGACACGGGCACCGAATCCGTCACCCGTACGAAGGTGATGCTCGACGCGGTCGTCGCCGCCGGTGTCGACGGGGCCGTCGAACTGATCGGGCCGGGGCGCGTCCAGTTCGCCGTGCACGCGCCGCCCATCGAGGCCGAGGTCGATCCGCAGCGCCTCGCCACCGCCCTCGCGCATCTCGTCGCGGACGTCGCCGGCGTCGACGCGACCGGCAACTCGCCCGCCTCCGCCGGCGGGTACATGGACAACACGGTCGTCGTCGCGGCGGCGCAGCGCGGTGAGGTCGTACGGATCGAGGTGCGCGGGCCGTACCCCGGGGGAGACCCGGTGCACGAGCCGATCGTGCGCGGGATCGTGCGCGCCCACGGCGGAGTGCTCCAGACACACGAGGTGCCGGGTATGAGCGGCAGCGCGTACGTCCTTGAGGTGCCCCTCGGGGGTGGGGCGGGTGCGGTGGTGGCCCAGGTCGCGGACACGGCCGTCGGCGCCGAACTCGCCGTGCCCGGGCAGGCCGAGAGCGACAACGGCAACGACAACGGCAACGGCAACAGTGGTGTCAGCGGGCGGCGGCGGGCCCGGCGGTCCTCCGTGGACGCCTTCCTGGAGGCCGATCTTCCGGAGAGCGCGCCCGAGGCCGAGACCGACGCCGAGCCCGGTGACACCGGTGTCTCCGGGAACGAGGCGGGCGCGCCCACCGGGCGGCGCCGGAGGCGTGCGGCCGAGGAGGCCGCCGCCGCGTCCTCGGGTCCCGCTCCCCAGGCCCAGCCCTCGGCCGACGGGGACGGCGGTACCGGGCGTCGGCGTGGCCGGCCCAGCCCCGTAGAGGGTGGCGCGGGCGTGAGCGAGCTGGACAGCGTCTCCGAAGGCGCCGTCGTCATGGCGGGCGAGTACGGCGCGGGCACCGCTGCCGTGGGCACCGGCCTGGGCGGAACGGTGCCGCCCCAGGGCGTACCCGGCGCTCCCGCCCGGCGCGCCGGAGGCGAGCAGCACGCGTTGCCTCCCGCCCTGCCCGCCGCTCCAGCGCAGGGCGGCGCCGACGAGAGCGAGGGCGGGCAGCCCACCGGGCGTAGGCGTCGGGCCCTGGCGGCGGCGGCCGAGCGCGGTGCCGCGCAGGAGGCTGGCCCCCGTCCGGTGTTCGCCCTGCCCCCTGCCGAGGCCGACCGGACGGACCAGGGCGCCCCCGAGGCGCCCGCCGGGCCTGTCGGCGACCGTTTCGACGACGGTGGCCGTCATGACGGGCTCACCCACGATCCCGACGACGACCACACCCCGCCCCAGCCGCACCCGACGTCCGCCCCGACCGGCCGCCGCCGGGCCCGCCAGACCCCGGACCAGCCGGGGACCGTACCGCCGGGCGGGATCCCCGGGCAGGCGGCTCCCGTACAAACTCCTGTGCAAGCTCCTGTGCAGGCGGCTCCCGTGCAGGCAACGGCCACCCAGGCCGCCGCCGGTCCGCAGGGCGGCGTGCCGGGACAGGGCCAAGCCATGCCCGGACAGCCCATGCCGGGACTGGCAGTTCCCGCGGCACAGGTCGCTCAGGTCGCGCAGGCCGCCCAAGTCGCACAGGCGGTGCCCGCACAGGGCCTTCCCGGACAGCAGGTCGCGCAGCCCGTCCCCGGTCAGCCCGTCCCGGCACAGGGCGTCCAAGGCCAGCAGGTTCCCCAACAGGCCCCGCAGCAGGCCGCCCAGGCCGTTGCCCAGCAGGTCCCGGCGCAGGGTACGGCGCCCCAGCCCGCCCTCGCCCCCGGCCAGTCGATCCCCGCCCAGGCCGCCCCCGCAGGCCAGCCCCAGCCGCAGCCCTGGCCCCCGGCCGACGACGAGACCCCGGACGCCGGCACCGCCGTACCGCCGAACCCGGCCGCCGCTCCCGCTCCCGCCCCTCAGGCGGCAGCCGCACCGCTCCCGCCGGAGCGTGCCGTGCAGCCCCGGCCGCCCGGGCAGGCGCTGCCCGCCGAAGCCGCCGCCGCGCCGGTCGACCCGAACTCGACGCAGGGGCGGGCGTTCAGTGTGCGGACGCTCGGGCAGGGAGTCGCGTTCAGCCGGGCGGCGGCGCAGTTGCAGACGCCCGGCCAGCCGCAGCCCGCCACACCCCCGCACGGCACCAACGGCTCGAACGGCTCAGGTCGTCGCCGCAAGCTCGGTACCCGCCCCGAGCCCGCCGCCGGCCAGCCGGAGACGACCGCCCGGCCCCACCCGCAGACGGGCCAGGCCGCCACCGCCACGCCTCCGGCCGCGCAGGCCGCCCCCGCCGCACCGGCCCCGGCCCAGCCCTCCCTCGCCGGTCAGGCGCCCCTCGCCGCGCAGGTACCGCCCGCCCAGGTGCCGTCGCCCGCGCAGCCCTCGCTCGCCGGGCAGACCCAGCTCGCCCCGGGCAATCCACGGCTGCCGGGGTTCACCGACGGGGCCGGACGCTCGTACGCCATAGGGGCACCGGACGAGAACGCCGCCGAGGGTCCCGAGCCGCTCGACGGGCCCGGCGGAGCCGTCGAGGTCTCCGACCAGCCGCAGCCCCGGCCGATGGACGACGAACTGCCGCCCGAGCCGCTGGACAACCCGCGCCGGCTGCTGGTGTGGCCCGCGCCCGACGTCACCACCCAGCAGGCGCTCAGCGACCGTGGGTACCGGCCCGTCATCGTGCACTCGCGCGAGGAGGTCAACGCGCAGATCGCGGCCTTCCCGGCGGCGCTGTTCGTCGATCCGCTGACCGGGCCGATCACCCGGACCGCCCTCCAGTCGCTGCGCCAGGCCGCCGTGGCCGCCGAGGTTCCGGTACTGGTCACGGCGGGACTCGGGCAGGCGACGCGGGAGGCGGCGTACGGCGCCGATCCCGCCGTACTCCTGAAGGCGCTCGCCCCTCGTGACAGTGAGCAGCATCCGCCACGGGTGCTGCTGATCGAGGAGCACGCGGAGATCGCGCTCGCGCTGACGGCGACGCTGGAGCGGCGCGGGATGCAGGTCGCGCGGGCCGCGAGCGACGCCGACGCGGTCACGCTGGCCTCGCAGCTGCGGCCGAACCTGGTGGTCATGGACCTGCTTCAGGTACGGCGCCGCAGGGCCGGGATCGTCGACTGGCTGCGGGCGAACGGGCAGTTGAACCGCACCCCGCTGGTCGTCTACACGGCCGCCGTCGACCAGGCCGACCTGCCGAGGCTCGCCTCGGGCGAGACGGTGCTGTTCCTCGCCGAACGGTCCACCAGCACCGAGGTACAGAGCCGGATCGTCGATCTGCTCGCACGCATCGGAACGAACTAGACAACTAGCCGTTCCGTGCGCGGGTTGGGGCAATGTTTCACGTGAAACATTGCCCCAACCCATGAGCGCACCCCGGCCCTCAGAGCTTGGTGACGTCCAACTCGCCCTGCGCGTACTGCTTACGCAGCACCTTCTTGTCGAACTTGCCGACGCTCGTCTTCGGAACCGACTCGATGATCGTCCAGCGCTCCGGGAGCTGCCACTTGGCGATCTTGCCCTCGCCGGCGAGGAAGGCGCGCAGGGACTCGAAGTCGGCGGTGGAGCCCTCCGACAGGACCACCGTGGCCAGCGGGCGTTCGCCCCACTTGTCGTCGGGGACGGCCACGACGGCCGCCTCCATGACGTCCGGGTGGGCCATCAGGGCGTTCTCCAGGTCGACGGACGAGATCCACTCGCCGCCGGACTTGATGACGTCCTTGGCGCGGTCGGTGAGGGTCAGGAAGCCGTCGGGGCTGATGGTGCCCACGTCGCCCGTCTTGAGCCAGCCGTCCTCGCTGAACTTGTCGGCGGGGCGCAGGGTTTCGCCGTCGGGGCCGTTGTAGTACGAGCCCGCGATCCACGGGCCGCGCACCTCCAGCTCGCCGGCGGACTCGCCGTCCCAGGGGAGCCGTTCACCGCCGGGGCCGCTCAGCCGGGCCTCGACGGCCGCCGGGAAACGTCCCTGCGTGAGGCGGTAGGCGAACTCCGCGTCCGTGCCCACCGCATGGGCCGGCGGCCGGGCGATCGTGCCGAGCGGGGAGGTCTCCGTCATGCCCCAGGCGTGGCAGACGCGCATGCCCAGCTTGTCGAAGGCCTCCATGAGGGCGGGCGGGCAGGCGGAGCCGCCGATGGTGACCTGGGTGAGGGACGAGACGTCCCGGGGGTTCGCGGTCAGCTCCGCGAGCAGGCCCTGCCAGATGGTGGGGACGGCGGCGGCGTGCGTCGGCCGTACCTTCTCGATCATCTCGGCGAGCGGGGCGGGCTGCAGGAACCGGTCCGGCATCAGCATGTTGACGCCGGTCATCAAGGTCGCGTGGGGCAGGCCCCAGGCGTTCACATGAAATTGAGGGACCACAGCAAGGGATGTGTCCTGGTCGGTCAGACCCATGGACTGGGCCATGTTGACCTGCATGGAGTGCAGATAGATGGAGCGGTGGCTGTAGACCACGCCCTTGGGGTCGCCCGTCGTGCCGGAGGTGTAACACATGGCGGCGGCCGTACGTTCGTCCAGCTCGGGCCAGTCGTAGGCGGTCGGCTTCCCGGCGACGAGGTCCTCGTACTCGTGCACCTGGGCGTGCGACCCGGCGAGGGCGGACCGGTCGCCGGGGCCGGAGACCACGACGTGCTCGACCGTCTTGAGGTGCGGGAGCAGCGGGGCCAGCAGCGGCAGCAGCGAGCCGTTGGCGATGACCACCTTGTCGGCGGCGTGGTTGACGATCCAGGCCAACTGCTCGGGGGGCAGCCGCAGGTTGAGGGTGTGCAGGACCGCGCCCATGGAGGGGATCGCGAAGTAGGCCTCGACGTGCTCGGCGTTGTTCCACATCAGGGTGGCCACGCGCTCGTCGCCGGTGACTCCGAGATCGTCACGGAGAGCGTGTGCGAGCTGTGCCGACCGGGCCCCGATCTCGGCGTAGGAGCGGCGCTGCGGCTCGGGCTCGCCCGTCCAGGTGATGACCTGTGACTCGCCGTGGATCGTCGACCCATGGGTCAGGATCCTTGAGATCAGCAGCGGTACGTCCTGCATGGTGCTCAGCACGGCGTCCTCCCGGGGCTTCATTGCCTACTCGGTGGTAAAGGTTGTGCTGATTCTGCGCACATACCGAGCGGTACGTCACTAGGGAAGAGTGATCGATCAGATCACGTCGTGCCTGGAGAACTGCCTGGGGAACTATCGGGGGTCACCAGAGGTTCCCGTGAGGGAACCAACAAACGCGAGTTACCGGGCGAGCACCAGCTCGGGGTCCTCGCGCAGCTTGCCCAGCGCCCGCGAGACGGCCGACTTGACCGTGCCCACCGACACCCCGAGCACCTCGGCCGTCTGGACCTCGCTCAGATCCTCGTAGTACCGCAGCACCACCATCGCCCGCTGCCGCGCAGGCAGCTTCATGATCGCGCGCCACATCGCGTCGTGCAGCACCTGGTGCTCCGCCGGATCGCCGACCGGCGTCCCCTCGGGCTCCGGCAGCTCGTCGCAGACGAACTCGTCGACCTTGCGCTTGCGCCACTGCGACGTCCGCGTGTTGAGGAGCGCACGGCGGACATAGCCGTCGAGCGCACGGTGGTCCTCGATCCGCTCCCACGCGACGTAGGTCTTGGTGAGCGCGGTCTGCAGGAGGTCCTCCGCATCGCTCGGATTCGCGGTGAGCGACCGGGCGGTGCGCAGCAGCACCGGGCGGCGGGCTTTCACGTACGACGAGAACGACGGGTACGAGGTGTACGACGATGTGTACGAGGCGAACGACAGGGTCTGCGTCGCCGGCGTAGCCGCGTTCGAAGCGCTGGTGCAGACGGGTGTGGTCATGGCTCTACGCTAGGTTCGACCCCTACTCGGGCGGATCGGCCGCAGGTCCCGAAGCCGCGTCCGCCTCAGGTTGTAGGAGGGGGGCTGTCTCCACCTCCTGAAGGTGGAGGCAGGGTACGGGGCTATGAGGGTCCGACCCTGAGGCGTCGTACGGCAGTAGTACGGAGCATGCTCCTCCGGTAGTAGTGACAGCCGCGGGCGGGACAGTCGCCCGCCACGGTCGCGCTCATCCGGCGGCCTCCAGGACCAGCCCCGAGGTCGGCACCCCCGTACCCGCCGTGACCAGGGCTCTTTCCGCGCCCGGTACTTGGTTCACGGAGGTTCCGCGCAGCTGGCGTACCGCCTCCGCGATGCCGTTCATGCCGTGCAGGTACGCCTCCCCCAGTTGACCCCCGTGGGTGTTCAGGGGCAGCCCCTCGGCCGCGACGAAGTCGGCCGCCTCGCCGGGGGCGCAGAAGCCGAACTCCTCCAGCTGCATCAGCACGAACGGAGTGAAGTGGTCGTAGATGATGCCGACGTCGATGTCGGCAGGGCCCACACCGGCGGTCCGCCACAACTGCCGCGCCACCACGCCCATCTCAGGGAGCCCGGTGAGGTCGTCGCGGTAGAAGCTGGTCATCTGTTCCTGGGCGCGCCCCGCGCCCTGGGCAGCCGCAGCCACAACGACGGACGGGTGCCGCAGTTCGCGTGCCCGTTCGGCGGAGGTGACGACGACGGCCTGGCCGCCGTCCGTCTCCTGGCAGCAGTCCAGCAGCCGCAGCGGCTCGGCGATCCAGCGCGAGGCCGCGTGGTCGGCGAGGGTGATGGGCCGGCCGTGGAACCAGGCGGCCGGATTGGTCGCCGCGTACTTCCGGCCGCTCACGGCGACCTGCCCGAACACGTCCGCCGACAGCCCGTACGCGTACAGGTACCGCTGCGCCGCCATCGCCACCCAGGAGGCGGGCGTGAGCAGCCCGAACGGCAGCGACCAGCCGAGCGCCACCCCCTCGGCCGACGGCTCCCGCCGCTGCACCCCCGACCCGAACCGCCGCCCGGACCGCTCATTGAAGGCCCGGTAACAGACGACGACCTCGGCAATCCCGGCCGCGACGGCGAGCGCGGCCTGCTGCACGGTCGCACAGGCGGCACCGCCCCCGTAGTGGACCCGGGAGAAGAAGGACAGCTCCCCGATCCCGGCGGCCTGCGCGACGGTGACCTCGGGGCTCGTGTCCATCGTGAACGTGACCATGCCGTCCACGTCGGCGGGCGTCAGCCCCGCGTCGTCGAGCGCGGCCCGCACCGCCTCCACGGCCAGCCGCAGCTCGCTGCGCCCCGAGTCCTTGGAGAACTCGGTGGCCCCGATGCCGACGATGGCCGTACGTCCACCGAGGTCGTCGCGCGCGTGCAGGGTCACGGGGTGCCTCCAGCGGGGGGTACGAGGACGGTCACCGTCCCGGAGACGTGCCGGCCGATCACGTTGGCGCCAAGCACGCGTACGACGGCCGTGTCACCGTCCGCCTCCTCGATGACCTCCTCGATCCGGCCGCTCAACACCATGGTGTCGCCGGGGTGGTTGGGGGCGCCGAGGCGGATGGCGACCTTGCGCAGAACGGCCGCGGGCCCGAAGCAGTCGGTTATGTACCGCCCCACCAGCCCGTTCGTGGTGAGGATGTTCATGAAGATGTCCGGGGAGCCCTTGGCGCGCGCGAGTTCGGCGTCATGGTGGACGTCCTGGAAGTCGCGGGACGCGATGGCCCCGGCGACGATCAGCGTGCGCGTGATCTCGATCTCCAGCGGCGGCAGCGCGTCCCCGGCCCTCATCCCTCCACCTCCGCGGGAAGGTCGCCCCGGAACACCGGAAGCTCCGGCTGCCCGTCCTCGTACCGCACGAACTCCAGCCGCACGGGCATCCCGATCCGCACCTTGTCGTACGGCACGCCCACCACGTTGCTGATGATCCGCACGCCCTCCGCCAGCTCGATCAGCCCGACCGCGTAAGGCGGGTCGAAGGCCGGGAAGGGCGGGTGATGCAGGACGACGTACGAGAAGACGGTGCCGTCGCCGCACGCCTCGACGGTGTCCCAGTCACCGCCGCCGCAGGAGTTGCAGCCGGGGAGCCAGGGGAAACGGAGAGTACGGCACGTCACGCACCGCTGGATGAGGAGTTGGCGGCGGTCGACGCCGGCCCAGAACCCGGCGTTGTCGCGGTTGACGACGGGACGGGGGCGGGTGGCGGGGGGTTTCAACCCCTCTACGGGCCCCTCGGCAGGCCCCTTACGGGCCTTGGGGGCGTACTTGAGGATCCGGAACCGATGGGTGCCCACCGGCTCACCGTCCACTCGTACATCCATCCGGGTCGTGACGAAGTACCCGGTGCCGAGCTTGGTCGTCTTGGGCCCGGAGACGGACTCGACGACCGAATCGAACGTGACCCGGTCCCCCGGGCGCAGGGGCCGCAGATACTCCTGCTCGCAGTCGGTGGCGACGACGGAGGTGCAGCCCGCGCCGTCGAGCAGGGCGAGCAGCTCCTCGTACGCCTCCGAGCGGCTCGCATGCCCGGAGAGGCCGCCCATGGTCCACACCTGGAGCATGGTGGCCGGCGCGACGGCGTCCGGCCCGGTGTACGCCGGACTGCTGTCGCCCAGGGCCTCGCACCAGTGCCGGATCATCGGCTCGTTGACGGGATCCTTGCCGACACCGCCGACGACGGCGGGCCGCCCTTCGAACGCGGCGAGCTGCTCGGCGAGTTGATGGCCGGAGGGACGGCCGGGCGGGTGACTGAGTGGCTGACCGAGTGGCTGACTCACGGTTTCTGACTGTCCGTCAGATACTGGAGGGTGTCAAGGGACCCAGTGCCCAGCATGGAAAACGTCTGCGCGGCGACACGAAGTTCGTGCCGCCGCACAGACATGTTACCACCCCATGAAGCGCTCCCCACAAGGGAGTTCAGGACCGCCGGGGACCCACACCCCCGCCGGCCCGAGGGCCTACCAGAGGTTGGTGAAGTTGACGACGGCGTTGGACTGGTCGATGGCCGTGAACCCGGAGCCGTTCACCTGCGCGGTGTTGTTCTGGTTCGAGGCGCCGGAGCCGACCGCCTGCTGCTGCGAGGTGGACGAGTTGCCGTTGTTGTCGCCGCCCACGCCGCTGCCGATGATGCCGGCGACGGCCGAGTTCGATCCGTCGTCCGCGAAGGCGCCGTTGTCCGCCGTCGCGACGCCGCTGAAGAGCGCGGCGGCGAGGGGCAGGGCCGAGACGGCGGCGAGAACGCGGGCGGTACGGATGCTTGCCATGTCTGTTCCTCCAGAACATGTACGCCCCGGCTCCAGTGCCGGACCGTACGAAGTACGTGTGATGCGGGAACTACGCGAACTACCACTACTTCCAAGGCAGTTGGCCACCCGCCCCGGTGCTGCATCGCCGCCGTGCACTGCGTCGCGAGATCAGGATTGCCCACCGAATCCCCGGCGAACCACCCCGGAACCGTTTATTCCCCCTGAAGCGTGATGACAAGTCGATAAACCCTCTCCACATCACCAAAGTCGCAGGTCAGCATCTTGATCCTTATTCACGCCAAGCGGCAGCAGGTGACACCCAAGGGGCACAAGGGATGAAGCGTTCCCGCACATTTCCAGCCATTCGCCGAATCCGGCCCCTCCAGACCGACACCCTCTTCCCTTTTTCGAACACACGTACGAACATGGGAGCATGGCCACCACAGACCGGCAGGCCACGACGCTGGCCCTCGCCCACGCCCTGTCAGCCGCCGAACGCGGCCTGGCCGTCATCCCGCTGTCCCGAACCAAACTCCCGGCCCTGCGCTCCCCCCACCACGACGACCCGCCCTCCGCCCCCTGCCACGGCGAGTGCGGAGCCCTGGGCCACGGCGTGTACGACGCGTCGACCGACCCGTCCCGTATCCGCGAACTCTTCGCCGCCGCCCCCTGGGCCACCGGCTACGGCATCGCCTGCGGCCTGCCCCCGCACCACCTCATCGGCATCGACCTGGACACCAAGTCGGGCACGGACTCCTCGGCCGCCCTGCGCGAACTGGCCCTGCGCCACCTGTTCACGATCCCCGAGACGGTGGTCGTCCTGACCCCGTCCGGTGGCCGTCACCTGTGGCTGACCGGCCCGCCGGACGCCGTGGTCCCCAACTCGGCGAGCAGACTGGCCCCCGGCATCGACATCCGAGGAGCCGGCGGCTACCTGGTGGGCCCCGGCTCCCAAACCGAACACGGCGTCTACGGCACGGCCCCCGGCACATCCCACCTGACCCCGGCGCCCTGCCCCCCGTCCCTCCTGCGCCTCCTCCTCCCGCCACCCCGCACCCACCGCTCGACATCCCCCGCCCCGCCCGAACACGGCCAGGGCCTGGTCCAGTTCGTCCTCGCGGCCCACGAGGGCCAACGCAACACCCGCCTGTTCTGGGCGGCTTGCCGGGCGTACGAGAACGGCTTGGGGGATGTCTTGATAGGCCCGCTGGTGGAGGCGGCCGTCCAGACGGGGCTTACGGAACGGGAGGCTCGGGCGACGGTGGCTTCGGCCGCACGGATGACGGCCCGCCAATGACAGGCACGGACGCCGATTTCGTAAAGACTTGAGCAGGATTTGAGCTCAGGGTAAAGCGATCCCAAACCCCGACCGACATTCGTTGACTCTTCAAGATCCGCCGCGTTAGCTTTCAGTCCTGCCGGCAGAACAGACCAGCCGAGCGGGCACCGGGGGACAATTCAAAGGCGATTTCCTGTTCCGCGCCCATTCGCAGCCGCTTGCCCGCGACTTCGCACACCACTGCGCTCGCGACTTCACACGCGGCTTCTTTTCATCAACAGGAAAACGGGGAATTCCTTCATGGGCAGAATCATGGGCGGAATCACGGGCAGAACTTCTGTCAGACGTCAGACGCTGGCCACCGCGCTCGGCGTCGTCGCCGCATCGGCAGTGATCGGCCTGGGAGTGTCGTCACCGGCCAACGCCGTCTGCACGCAGAGCACCGCCGACTCGTCGGGCTGCGGCAGCACCAGCAGTCCCAGCCCCACGCCCACGCCCACGGCGACCGACGTCAAGCCCACCGACTCGGCGGCGCCGCCCACCAGCGGGCCGACGATCACGGCGGAGCCCAGCCCGAGCACCCTGACACCCGTGTCGGGCGCCGCGACGGTCAAGGGCGTGCTCACCCTGGGCAACGGATCACCGCTGGCCGGCGCCACCGTGACCCTGACGCCGGTGGACGAGGTACCGGAGGACGGCAGCGACATCACGCCGACGACGGTGGGCACGGCGACCACGGCATCGGACGGCAGCTGGTCGTTCACCCTGCCCTCGACCCTGCCGAGCAAGCTGCAGGCCTACGCGGACGCGAACGGAGGAGTGCTCGCTCTGGAGGCGTCCTTCAACGGACAGGCACCGGACGGCACGCTGCTGACCGGCACCGACTACGTGGACGCCGGAGTGGCCACCGGCTCGGCGACGACGGAAGGGTCGGCCGCAGCCCGCGCCGAGACAGCGGACACCGTGGCGATCCACCCCGACGTCGACGAGGCGCTGGTGACGCCCGCGGACTCGACCCTGGCCGACAGCGCGGACAGCGCGTCCGACACACCGGCGAACCACTGGCAGTCGGTGGACGGGGCATCCACCACCGACTTCTCCCCGGACAAGGTCGACGGCGTCGACTACAGCGCGGTGACACCGGATCTCGGCGGAGCCTGCATCGTCAGCAAGCACGTCGTCAAACAGCACGACTACTACACCACCATCGGCGAGGGTCACGCCTACTACGACACCACCGCCGCCTTCGAGTACAACAACACGCTGTCCAGCACCTGGGGCATCGCGACCAGTGTCGACGGGGAACACTGGTCGATCACCGGAAAGATCTCCCGCAAGAACAGCACCGGCCATGCGGTCGGATTCACGAATCAGGGGCCCCGCTGGGCCAAGCGCTTTCAGGTTCCCATCGAATACCAGGACGTCGACCGCCGGGTCACCTGCGTCGGAAAGAAGACCAAGCATTCGTACTCCATAATTCCAGTGAAGTACGACATCCCGTCCGGTGGCGATGTGGCGAGGTACGGTGCCGATGTCAGTTCCAAGGACGGACTGACCGCCTACCGGAATTCGAACCCGTCCTATCGCGCGGTCCTCGGCAAGAAGCAGTACGCGACCATCACCTCCGGAACCTCGATCACCTACGGCGTCGCCGCCAAGGTGTTCGGCGTGACGGTCAGCCTCGACACGGAGTACGGCGCGTCGCACTATCAGAAGATCAGCGCGGGATCGGGTGGCTCGGAACATGACATCTGGGGCGCGAAGGGCAAGATCTCAGGGAACCCCGGTGTCATCTATTCGTACTGACCGCCGCACCCGGCCCCTCGCAGTGACGGCCCTGCTGCCCCTCCTGCCCCTGTTGGCCCTCGCGACGGCGTGCGCGGGCGCATCGGGCGACGACAACACCGTCGGCACGGCGCTGCAGGCGGAGGGGCCGGGCACCAGCGGCTCCCTCGGCTTCTCGGACGTGAAGGTCGGCGATGCCTACCGCATGGCCTTCCCCCTCACGAGGAACACGTCCAAGCAGCCCGTGTCCGTCACCGGATTCGAACTGCTGAACATCCCGGCGGGCGTCAAGGTCCTCGGCTACGCCGTCTACTCGGTGAACGACACCCCCGGCTACCGGCTCGGCTACCAGGAGACGGCACATCCCACCGCCGGGGACATCGACCTCGACAAGTACCCGAACTACTCCGGACACGCCTACACCATCAAGCCGGGTGCGCTCAGCGACAAGTACGCGGTGGTACGACTCCGGGTCACGGGAAGAATCACCAAGCCCCTCTCGGGCTGCACGGCCGACTACACCCAGGACGGACGGACCTACCACCAGACCTTGGCCTGCAAGTTCGGCCTCGACATGACCTGAACCATCCACGGCTCACACAGAAGGGGTGTCTCCCGACCGGGAGACACCCCTTCTGTCCTGCCTATCCTGCAAGGCTTCTGCCACTGCGGAAGCGGTGAGATTCGAACTCACGGTGACATCGCTGCCACGATGGTTTTCAAGACCATTCCCTTAGGCCGCTCGGGCACGCTTCCCCGCGCCGGACCTGATCAGCTCGGCGCGGGACAAGAGTAACGGGTCACCACGCGCGCGTGGTGGTCAGCTGTCGCCCTCGCGGGAGCCCAGGGTCAGTTCGACCGTCTTTGACTTGCCGTCTCGTTCGTAGGTGATCTGGACCTTGTCGCCGGGCTTGTGGGTCCAGATCTCGCCGATCAGGGTCGGGCCGCTGTCGATCACGTGGTCGTCGAGCTTGGTGATGACGTCGCCGGGCTTCAGGCCCGCCGCAGCCGCCGGGCCGCCCGACTCCACCGGGTCGGTGGTGTCCGCGGTCTTCTGGCTGATCTGCGCGCCGCCCGTGCCCTCGGTCAGGGCGACCGAGGCGCCGATCTTCGCGTAGACCGGCTTGCCGGTCTTGATCAGCTGCTGGGCGACGTACTTGGCCTGGTTGATCGGGATGGCGAAGCCCAGGCCGATCGAGCCGGACTGGCCGGTGCTCAGGCCGCCGCTGCTGGAGGACTGGATCGCCGAGTTGATGCCGATGACGTTGCCCGCCGCGTCCAGGAGCGGGCCGCCGGAGTTGCCCGGGTTGATCGACGCGTCCGTCTGCAGGGCGCTCATGTACGAGGCCTTGCTGCTGGCGCTGCCGTCGCTGGAGGCCACCGGGCGGTTCTTGGCGCTGATGATGCCCGTGGTCACCGTGTTGGAGAGGCCGAAGGGGGCGCCGATCGCGATCGTCGAGTCGCCGACGGCCACCTTGTCGGAGTCGCCGAGGGTGAGCGGCTGGAGGTCGGAGGGGGCGTTCTTGAGCTTGATGACCGCCACGTCGTAGCCCTGGGCGTGGCCGACCACCTCGGCGTCGTACTTCTTGCCGTCGGGGAAGGTCGCCGTCACCTTGCCGCCGTCGACCGCGTCCGCGACGACGTGGTTGTTGGTGACGATGTGGCCCTGGGTGTCGAAGACGAAGCCCGTGCCGGTGCCGCCCTCGCCGCTGGAGCTCTCGGCCTCGATGGTGACCGTGCTCGGCAGCGCCTTGGCGGCCACGCCCGCGACCGTGCCCGCGTCACGCTTGAGGTCGCCGCCGGTCTGCTGCGCGGCGGAGACCGTCGTCGACGTGGTGGAGTCGTCGTTGTCCTTGGCCAGCGTGTAGCCGATGCCGCCGCCCGCGCCGCCCGCGACCAGTGCGGCCACCAGCACCGCGGCGATCAGCCCGCCGCGCCCGGACTTGGGCTTCGGCGGCTGCTGGTCGTACGTGGCGCCCCAGGGCGCACCCGCGCCCGTGGCGCCGCCACCACTGCCGCTTCCGCCGTCCATGTACGACGGCACCGTCGGCGGCGGGGGAGGCGGCCAGGCGGCTGCCTCGGGGCCCAGACCGGCGCCCTGGGGTGCGTCGGGCGCTCCCGCCGACGCGTACGCCGGTGCCTGGTCCGGGTGCGCCGGTTCCGGCTCCGGGGCGCCCGGGGGCACCGGCGGGAGCTGGGTTGTCGGGGCCTCGGGCGCGGTGGCCTGCGGGGAGGCAGCAGGAGATTCCACCGGCACGGGAGGTGCGGACGGGGCCGGGGGTACCGCAGTGCCCTCGTTCTCGGTGCTCACAGCTCTTTCTCCTCGATCCACGGCTGTCCTTCTCGGTCGCACTCGGTCACGCCCGATCCACTCGATCCACCCGATCCATACGTGCGGGTGCCCGTTTCACACGGGTACGCGGTCGGTACGTGATTCAGCTGTGCGTGTCCTTTTGTATGCCGTCAGCTTTTCCCACAGGCCGTCAGGGCACCATAAGCGGTGCCTGTGGGTCCGGGAGCACCCTTTATATCTGACAAGTCACACAAACATGGGCATCTGTTACGCGCACTGGGCGACCATGACGTCACAGCCGCCCTCCTACGGTGACACCATGACGCGGTGACCCACGCACGACAGCACCCGATCCAGGTCGTCGCCCACCGCGGAGCCTCCGAAGAGGCGCCCGAGCACACACTGGCCGCCTACAAGAAGGCGATCGAGGCCGGCGCCGACGCCCTGGAGTGCGATGTACGGCTGACCGCCGACGGCCATCTCGTCTGTGTCCACGACCGTCGCGTCAACCGTACGTCCAATGGACGCGGCGCGGTCTCCGCCCTGGAGCTGGCCGACCTCGCCGCCCTGGACTTCGGTTCCTGGAAGAACCGCGACGAGGCGCCCGACTGGGAGCACCGCCCGGAGGACCGCGAGGACACCTCCGTACTCACCCTGGAGCGGCTGCTCTCACTCGTCGCCGACGCCGGGCGGCGGGTGGAGCTGGCCATCGAGACCAAGCACCCCACGCGCTGGGCGGGCCAGGTCGAGGAGCGGCTGCTGTTCCTGCTCAAACGGTTCGGTCTGGACAGCCCTGAGTCCCCGGCCGATTCACAGGTACGGGTCATGAGTTTCTCGGCGCGCTCGCTGCACCGCGTCCGGGCCGCCTCGCCGACGCTGCCGACGGTCTATCTGAACCAGTTCCTCTCGCCCCGGCTGCGCGACGGACGGCTGCCGGTCGGCGTCCGGATCGCGGGCCCCTCGATCCGGATCGTTCGAAGTCACCCGGCGCATGTGGAACGGCTGAAACGCGCCGGTCACCAGGTGCACGTCTGGACCGTGAACGAGCCCGAGGACGTCGGCCTCTGCGTCGACCTCGGCATCGACGCCATCATCACCAACCGCCCGGGCGCGGTCCTGCGGCAACTGGGCCGCTGACCAGCCACGCTCCCGGAACCGTGAGACCCGTCGGCCGCGAGCCGGCTCTTACCCGACTCCGACCCCGTTTCCTGCCAGAGGTCTTGACCTGTGGGCCCGACTGAGGAAACCTCCAACCTCGGCCATACCGTCGAAATCCGGCCACTCGGTTACAGGGAGTGCACCGGCGCGTTCGATCCGTATTCGATCATTACGAGTGCGTCATCGAAGGCGGAAGGGGCGGTTTCCGGTACAGGCCAAAGGGGCATTCACACCGTGGCGTGGGGCAAAGGAGGTCTCGGGGGTGGCGTTGGTGGTGGCACAGGAGGTGCCCACGTCGTCGAGCATGGCCGTTCCCCATGGCCCTGCGGGCGTGGGGAAAGCAAGACACCGGATGCGTGATCAGTTGCGTACGGGCGGTGTGGCGGAATCGGTCATCGACGACGCTGTGTTGATCCTGTCCGAACTCTTGAGCAATGCGTGCAAACACGGTCGGCCACTGGGCGAGGCCCTGGCCGGGGACGGCGACGTCCGGGCCGCGTGGCGCGTGGATTCCGGCGGCAGGCTCGTCGTCGAGGTGACGGACGGCGGCGGCCCGACCCGCCCGGTTCCGGCGACCCCGTCGGTCACGGCGCACGGCGGTCGCGGGCTGAACATCATCACGGCGCTGGCCAACGACTGGGGTGTCCGGGACGACACCCGGGGCGAGGTCACGGTGTGGGTCGTCGTCAACGACGACGTCCACGACCCGGACGCGGGCCATCGGCGTACCGACTTCGCCACCCGCGTCACGGCCCGCTCGATGTCCGCGATACCCGACCTGGACTTCGCGGACGCGTTCGACGACATGGACTGATGAACTGGCTGACAGAGTCTGGCGGATCCCCTTGCACAACCTGGCGGATCCGCTGACAGAACCTGGCAGATCCGGTGACGGCCGTTGTCCACAGGGTCCCGTCGGCCGTCGTACGAGCGGCTAGGCTCGCGCCAGTACGAGACGAGCCGTAACCGGGAGACACCCACGATGGCCAAGAAGCGACCCCAGACGAAGGCCTCGCGGCCCCAGCTGTCCGACCAGGAGATCCCGGTTGTCGGCGCCCGCGAGCCCTGCCCCTGCAACAGCGGCCGGCGCTACAAGGCCTGTCACGGCCGGGCCGCCGCGCACGCGGTGACCGAACTGGTGCACCGGCCCTTCGAGGGCCTGCCCGGCGAGGGCGACTGGGTGGCCCTGCGCGAGCTGGTCCCCGCCGCCACGGTGGAGCTGACCCTCACGTCCGGCCTGCCCGAGGGCGTTCCCTCGGTCACGCTCGCCACGGTCCTGCCGATGGCGTGGCCCGCCCTGCGCCGCGACGACGGCTCGGTCCTGCTCGGCCTGCAGAACGACACGTCGTCCGGCGACATCAGCCGCGACCTCGCCGACACCCTCCAGCGCGCGCTCACCGCCGCGCCCGGTACGCCCGTCCAGGGCCGCCGCGCCCCGGCGGACGGTCCGCGACTGCAGGATCTGCTCGACCCCGAAGGCGCGTTCGAGCCAGTTGTGCACACGGGCTTCGAGTTCTGGGTGCCGGACGCGCAGAACGCGACGGCGGACGTCACCGCCTCCCTGGAGCGGGCCAACGACGCCGCGATCCCGACCGTGAAGCTGACGGGCGTCGACGCCGCGTACTGGTGCGAGACCCCCGACAAGAACCACCTGCGCTGGGTGATGCCGCACGGCGAGGAGCAGCTGCTCGACGCCCTCGCGCGGCTGCACGCGGCCGGGCAGTCCAGCCTGGGCGAGGGCACCCGCCTCGTGGGCTCCTTCCGCGCGCACGGCCTCACCGTCCCGGTCTGGGACCTGCCGACCGGCGTCACCGCGGACGACATCGAGAAGCCGGCCGCCGAGTTCGCCGACCGCCTCGCCACCGCGCTGGCCTCGGACGCCCCGCTCACCCCGGAAGAGCGCCGCGCGCGCGGCGGCCTGACCAACCGACAGGTGACGCTCAGCTGACGCACAGTCGGATCCACAGACTCCGGCCCGGGTGACTCCTGTCACAACTCCCGGTGAGAACAGCGGAATCGGTGTCCGAATAGCCGAGATCGAATTTGCGAACAGCCGATCTCTTGTTAGCGTTGCAGTAGCCCGGTTGCTGGTGCATCCCCCGTCGCCAGCAACCGGGTCTTTCTGTGCCCGGAGTTGCGCACCGCGTTCTGTACGGAACCGCGCCGGACGTCAACTCCCGTCGGGCGCCCCGGAGTTGCTCCCCGATCGCAGCAGCAGCGGAGCCTGTCCGGCCTTCGCCGCATCGTCCGCCGTATCCTCCGCAGCCGCGAACTCCGCGACCGCCGTGTACGCCTCCGGCTCGCCCGTCGTGCGCTCCCTGGGCGTCTCGCACACTCCCGGCTCGTCCTCCGCGCCGACCGCGCACCGCAGTTGCACGGTGCGGGCGCCGGGCCCCATGAGGCTCAGTACGGACGTCAGTTCATGGCCGGTCGCGTTGCGGTAGTAGGTGCGCGCCCAGGTCTCCTCCCCCTGGGACAGGACACAGGTCTGCGCCTCGATGCCGTCGGGCGTGGTGAGTTCGGGACCGCAGCGGGCGGCGGTGGCGAGCCCGAGGCCGAGCAGCAGCGGGGAGTCGGCGGGATCGGCGGCGTCCTGCGCCTTGCCGTCCCCGGGGTCGTCCTGAGGGCCCTTCTCGACGGCCCCCTCGGGACCGGCCTCGGGCATCAGGGAGAGAAGGGCGTCGCGGTCCGCGTCGCCCACGGGCCCCGCGGAGGCCACGGCCAGCGGAAGCGCGACCGTGAGCGCCACGACGCCCGAGAGCGCGAGCAGACGGAGGTTCATGAAGCTGAAGATAACGACAGGGACCGGGCGCCCGGTTGCCCGCGCGCCCGACACCCCTACAACTCGGGCGCGCTCACACCCGTACGAGTGAGAGCCTCGACCACGGCGTCCACCACGGCCTCGACATCGGGTACCCAGGGCGAGGCCGAGCCGGGCAGCGGTGCGCGCTCCCAGCGGACCTGGCCCAGGCCGGTCTCGGACGGGGGCAGCGCGATGTAGCCGCCCTCGCTGTGGAAACGGAGGGAGCCGGGCACGAAGTCCTTCGCGTACAGCAGTTCGCCCAGCTGTTCCATCGTGTACGGCTTCACGAGCAGCGACCAGCGGGTGGGCGCCGCGACGACCGGGCCCAGGCGCATGCCCATGCGGTCCAGGGCGTGGAGGGCGCGGGCCGCGGCCGGGGCCGGCAGGCTGACCGCGCACGGGGCGACGCCGCCGGTGGCGAGGATGATGGGCGCCGTCGGGCGGTTCGTCCACCACCAGCGCACCATGCGCTCGTCGGTGGTGGCCGCGAGCAGGCCGGGGTCGAACGGGTGAGCGCCGGGGACCGTGCACTCCGGATCGGGGCAGCCGCAGCGGGCGCGCCCCTGTGGGTCCGGTGCCACGCCCGGGAGTACGGGCCACTGCCATTCGGCCGCGAACGTCAGAGCCGCGCCGAGCACTTCAGGCTTCCCGCCGCCGTTACGCCGGGACAGGAGCCTGCGTCGCCTTCCGAGCCTTCCGAGGATCTCGCGCATGAGCGCTCGTTCCTTTCCGTTGCACGCCTGGCAACACCGTGGGCCACATCACACCATGTGTCGATCACTTGACTGTGCGTACCTTTTGGCGCATCACGCCCCTGTGAGAGGCAAGGGGCAGCCCCCTTGTGCGCCGAGCGCCGAGCGTTGGCTACGTCCGCGTCCATACTGCGTTCATCAAAAGCATGGGCATGGCGCGGGGTGGCGGAGTCTGGCGTTTTGCCGTCCCGCGTATTTCTCTCCGCCTCCGCCAAGGGAGGATGGGGCACGGCCGTCGGTGGTTAAGACGCCCGGGTCCGTCGCCAGGTTCCGGGCGGTTCCACAACCACCCCTGGCCTTCTCCGAGTACGTACCCACCAAGACCGCTGTGACGCTCCGTCGAACCAGGCCAGTCGACCGCAATAACCCGCTACCCGAGTCAGTTTTAAGCCAACTTTGCTTTTTCGCAAGGGGACCCCGGGAAACCCATGGACACCAGGAATCCCGGCAGGACAATGCTGGACATCCCCTCACGAGTGCGTGTACATGTGGAGACACTGCTAGCGGCGCAGAATCACATGGGGGTTTGCGATGCTATTGAGCAATACGCGCCGGTCGGAAGGCCGGACGCCATGAACGCCCCTCACCTCCCGAAAGTGGCTGGAATCGATTCAACGGTTCCCTCACCCGCACACACTGTCGCGCCCGCGCCCGTAGTCCCGGACACCCCTGCGGACACACCCGCGCTGACCTGCCCGAACGGCCCCGGAATCCTCCTTCAGGACCGCCTCGCCGGGTGGGTGTCGGACCTCACAACGCTGCATGAACTCACCGAACGGCTGGCGCGCACGGCAGCGCTCGCCGACGCGCTCCAGGAACTGCTGCGCGCCGGAGCCGCCCTCGTGGGCGCCCGGCGCGGCCTCGTCGTCCTGGAACCCGGTGACGGACTCGGCCCCGACACCACCATCGGCCTGGGACTTGCCCGCGCCGACCTCGGGCACATCGAGACGATCCCGCGCGGCGCGATGCCGTACGGACAGCTGCTCGACACGGCCGCCGGGCTGCCCGGCGGCGAGAGCGAAATCACACACCCCGACCTCCTCGCCGAGGACGGTCTTGACCCCCGCCACCGCGAGGTCGCCGCCCGCCTCGGCTACGCGGCGAGCTACGCGCTCCCCCTGTCCACCGAGTCCGCGGGCCGCCTCGGCGCCGCCGTCTGGCTGTACAACGAACCCGCGGAGCCGGTCGAACGCCAGCGCCATCTCGTCGGCCTGTACGCGCGGTACGCGACCGAGCACCTGGCGCGACTGGTCGAGGTGGAGCGCACGCGCGCGTGCGTGACGACGATCTCCGAGGAGCTGCTGCCCGCCCGGCTGCCCCGGGTGGCCGGCGTCCAGCTCGCCGCCCGGCACCGCACCGGCCCGCGCGGCGGCGGCGACTGGTACGACGCGCTGCCGCTCCCGGACGCGGCCCTCGGCCTGGCCGTGGGCGCGGTGACCGGCTCGGGGCCCAGCGCGATCGCCGCGATGGGCCGGCTGCGGGCCTCCCTGCGCGCGTACGCCGTGATGGAGGGCGAGGACCCGGTGGCCGTCCTCTCCGACCTGGAGCTGCTGCTGCGGCTCACCGAGCCCGCCCGCTGCGCCACCGCCCTGTTCGCGTACTGCGAGCCCGCGCTGCGCAAGGTCACGCTGGCCGGTGCCGGGCACTGTCCGCCGCTGGTGATCGGCGAGCGGCGCACGGAGTTCGTGGAGACCACCGTGTCGGCGCCGCTCGGGATGCTCGCCTGCTGGGAGGCACCCAGCGTGGAGTTCCTGACGGAGCCCGGAGAGACGGTTCTGCTCTACACCGACGGGCTGCTGCACCGTACCGGCGAGCCCGTGGACCGGGCCTTCTCGCGACTGCACGCGGCGGCGGCGAGCGTGCCCAAGGGGCTGCGGGACGATCCGGGCGCGGTCGCCGACCACGTCCTGCGGAGCATGCTGCCGGACGAGATGGACGCGTCGGACGGTCAGGAGGACGTCGTACTGCTGGCGGCGCGGTTCGAGTGAGCGGCCGGGCCCGCGTCCGGTCACCTTTCGCGCCTCTGGGCCCTGTCCCGTACGACCGTACGATGGACGGGGTCCAGTGCCGTATCTAGGAGGATGACCGTGGCCGACGAACTCGTTCCGGCTGTATCCGATGGTGCTGCTGCCGCAGCGGGCCCGGAAACTGAGTCTGAGGAGCCCATCAAGCAGCGGAAGAACGGCCTGTACCCGGGCGTCTCCGACGAGCTGGCCGAGAGCATGAAGTCCGGCTGGGCGGACACCGAGCTGACGGGCCTCGCGCCCATCGCGCAGGCCGCGGAGACCTCCGCCCGCCGCGCCGCGCTCTCGGCGCGTTTCCCGGGCGAGCGTCTGGTGATCCCCGCGGGCAATTTGAAGACGCGTTCGAACGACACGGAGTACCCCTTCCGGGCCTCGGTCGAGTACGCGTACCTCACCGGCAACCAGACCGAGGACGGTGTCCTCGTCCTGGAGCCGGTCGCCGCCGGCGGTCACAAGGCGACGATCTATCTGCTGCCGCGCTCCGACCGCGAGAACGGCGAGTTCTGGCTCTCGGGACAGGGCGAGCTGTGGGTCGGCCGCAGGCACTCACTCACCGAGGCCGAACAGGTGTACGGCATTCCGGCCTCGGACGTGCGCGAGCTGGCGGACGCCTTGCGTGAGGCGACCGGTCCGGTGCGGGTCGCACGTGGGTTCGACGCGGGTGTCGAGGCCGCGCTGACCGACAAGGTCACCGCCGAGCGCGACGAGGAGCTGCGGGTCTTCCTGTCCGAGGCGCGGCTGGTCAAGGACGAGTTCGAGATCGGTGAGCTGCAGAAGGCCGTCGACTCGACGGTGCGTGGGTTCGAGGACGTGGTTCGCGTCCTGGACAAGGCCGAGGCCACCAGCGAGCGGTACATCGAGGGCACCTTCTTCCTGCGCGCGCGGGTCGAGGGCAACGACGTCGGCTACGGCTCCATCTGCGCGGCCGGGCCGCACGCCTGCACGCTGCACTGGGTGCGCAACGACGGGGCCGTGCGCTCCGGTGAACTGCTGCTGCTGGACGCGGGCGTCGAGACGCACACGTACTACACGGCCGACATCACGCGGACGCTGCCGATCAACGGCACGTACACCGAGATCCAGAAGAAGATCTACGACGCGGTGTACGACGCGCAGGAGGCCGGGATCGCGGCGGTGCAGCCGGGGGGCAAGTACCGGGACTTCCACGATGCGGCGCAGCGGGTGCTGGCCGCGCGGATCGTGGAGTGGGGGCTTGTCGAGGGGCCTGTGGAGCGGGTGCTGGAGTTGGGGTTGCAGCGTCGGTGGACGCTGCACGGGACTGGGCACATGCTCGGGATGGACGTTCACGACTGTGCGGCGGCGCGGGTTGAGTCGTATGTGGATGGGACGTTGGAGCCGGGGATGGTGTTGACCGTTGAGCCTGGGTTGTATTTCCAGGCTGATGATCTGACTGTGCCTGTGGAGTATCGGGGTATTGGGGTGCGGATCGAGGACGACATCCTGGTGACGGAGTCCGGGAATCGGAATCTGTCGGATGGGCTGCCTCGGCGTTCTGATGAGGTTGAGGCTTGGATGGCTCGGCTTAAGGGTTGAGTTTTGGGTGCGGGTGCGTGGGGGCTGGTCGTGCCCGCGCGGCGGTAGCCGCAAATAGATACAGCCCCGCGCCCCTAGGGGATAGCCGGTAGGGAGTCCAGGAACAGGGCGCCTGCGAACAGGCCCGCGCTGCCTCTTGGGCTCCAGGCTCGGGTGTGGAGGTCGGTGTCGAAGGTGGTCAGGGCCTTGGTGCCCGCCTCCGTCGATGTGCCGCCTGCTTCCAGGATTTCTCGGGCGCCTGCCTGGACGTGGCGTAGGCCGTGGGGGCCCGCTGTGTACAGCAGTTCGGTGTCCTGGAGCGTCGACATGACGGTCAGGAGGGCGTCCAGGCGGGCCTCCGCCTCCGTCGCGCCGTTCGAGCGGGAGGTGGCGAGGGCGTCCAACGCCCGCTTTACGTGCGGGAATCCGGCCCTCGCCTCGCCCCGGGCGCCGGCCGCACCGTACTTCGCCGACACCGAGGAGCCCCGGGAGGGTCTGCGCGGGGCGCGCTTGTCGGGGTGGGAGGCGATGCGCTTGGCGGCTGCGGCGACGTCGAGTGCCTTGGCCCTGGGGTTCAGGGCGGCTGCCGCGACCAGCAGGCCGAGCGCCCACAGGGCGCCCCGGTGACCGCCGCCGGCGAGTTCCACCGAGTGCTCGGTGGACCGGCCGATCGCGCCCAGCTCCGTACGGAGCGCGGGGGTCGGTTCGCCGGTGCGGCGGGCCGCCGCGGCCATCGCCGCGAGGCCGGGCGCGAGCGCCTTGGCCGACCAGCGCAGGGCAAGTTGGTCCTTGCGCGTCACACGGGCGTCGAGATCACGCGGGTCGGGCAGGCCCGGCTTGGGAGCCAGGGCCAGCTGCCCGGTCAGCGCGTCCACGGCGGCCAGCGCCAGCGCCTCGTCCTCACGGCTGCTCATGGCCGTACCTTACGAGGAGGCCGTGGCGGACGGTGAGGCACTTTCGGTCGGAGCGTCCGTCGGGGGCTCGCCGCTCGGGGGCGTACCGCCGCCACCGCCGCCGCCCGCGCCGGTGTTCTCGGCGTCCGGGTCGATGCCCAGGCTGATGAAGCCCTTGTAGCCCTTGGAGACGTCCTTCTTGTGGACCGGCTTCAGGGTGAGCAGACCGCTGGAGGTGCCGCCGCCGTCGTACACCATGTCGTTGTCGAGGGTGGTGTAGCTGCCGCTGTGCTGGGAGTAGGGCTCCAGGGCGAAGATCGCCTCGGCCGCGTCGTCCGGGAAGAAGAACTGGCCGGTGTAGTTGACCTTGCCGCCCTCGTAGGTGCCGTCCTCCTTCGCGCCGCCGGTGTGCACCTTGACGTGGATGTGGCAGGTGCGCGGGGTGTACCAGCCGGGGAAGATCGTCTCGAACTTGACGACCCCGTTGGCGTTGGCGACCTGGTAGCCGCGCAGGTAGGTGTTGTCGTTGGCGGTGGAGCCGTCCTCGCTCTCGGCGGGGGCCGAGCCGCCGGGGTTGGCGGTGGTGTAGCCGGAGTAGTAACCCCAGGCGTCGCAGTGCCAGATCTCCACGGCCGCGCCGGCCACCGGGGCGCAGGACTCGGTGGTGTCCTGGACGGTGATGCGCAGGGTCAGCGGGACGCCGGATTTGCCTTCGGTGATGTCTTTTCTGACCAGGGCGTTGTCGAGGTAGTACGGCCCCTCCGTCACGCTGGACATGAGGACGCAGGTGCCGGTGCTCTCGCTCGCCGTGGCGGACGCGGTGGCATCCGCCGTCGCCGTGGTCGTCGCCTCGTCCGCGAAGGCCGTCTGGTAGCCCGCGACCGCGAGTCCGCCGGCGGCGACCGTGCCTCCGGTCACCGCGAGAGCGCGGCGCCGGGTGATCGTTGTGTCCTTGTGGTTTCCCGTCATGATCAGGAAATTAGGGACGTCGTCCGTCAGGGACGTGTGTGCGGGCTGAGAGTCGCCTGTGAAGCGTGAGAAAGCTGAAGTGACCGGGTGTCACACCGCCATCAGCGGTGCGTCCTTGCGCCACTTGAGGATCTTGTCGAAGCTGACCACCGCACCGCCCCGGCCCGGCTTGTTGCCGATGGTGACGTGGTCGGCGAGTTCCTCGATCAGCGACAGGCCCCGGCCGTGCTCCGCGTCGTACGGGACGGCGGCGACGGGTACCGGGCGGCGCGGGGCCTCCGGGACAGCGTGGGCCCCTCGGTCCCCCGAGTCCGCCGGGAAGCCGGGTCCCGAGTCGGCGACCTCGATGCGGCACTTCTCGCCGTCGAGGTACGCGGTGACGCGATAGGCCCCGCGGGAGTCGCCGTGCACGCTGTCCCCGGCGTGCTCGACGGCGTTCGCACAGGCCTCGCTCAGCGCGAGGGAGAGGTCGTAGGAGATGTCCGGGTCGACGCCCGCCGTCTCCATGGTGCCCAGCAGCAGGCGTCTGGCGAGCGGAACGCTCGCAGCCTCGCGCCGCAGATGGAGTGACCACCAGATGCTCATGCTCCAGCCTCCAGGCCGCGGCTCGACATACCTGTACGTATTGCCGCGAGTGCCGGTGTGTAAGCACGCAGTTGACGTGATGCCGCCCATACGGGGGATGCACTGCGGGCTGCAATCGGTGTATGTGGGGCGTTGATTAGCAGAAGTCGTCTTCCGCTTGTACCCGGTTGTACGGGGCTCTACCCGGCCGTACGCCACCTTGTGGACCTGCCGTATGGGCACCGTGGGGCCAGTGCGATGATGAGCCCGCCATGACTGCCCGCCGACGGCGCACAGCGCCCTCCGGAAGCGCACTCCGGATGCTGAGGGCCGCGGTGTTCGCCGCGGTCTGTGTCGTGCTGGCCGGTGCCGGGCACACCTTCGCCTCCTGCGCCTCCGTTCCGCTGTGGACCCTGGGCGCCGGTTTCCTCGGGGTCCTGGCGTGCGCGGCACCGCTCGCCGGACGGACCCGCTCGCTGCCGGGCATCGTCGCCCTGCTGGCCGTCGGGCAGACCGTCCTGCACACCCTGTTCGGGCTCGGGCAGCACACCGCCACGTCGGCGGCTGCTTCGGCCTCGACGGCCGCCGCGACGGACACCGCCCTGGTCGCCCGGGCCGCCCGCCTGCTGTGCGGTGCGCCGCTCGCCGCGATCAGCCCGGCCCAGGCCCAGCGGATCCTCGCCGACGCGCGGATCAGCACGGGCGGTGCGGGCACTGGCAGTACGGGGGTGGGCAGTACCGGGATGGGTGCCGGTACGGACATGGCGTCCATGGGCCACTCGGCGGGCGGCCTCGCCTCCGCCGGGTCCCTCACCTCCGTACTCCCGTCGCTGCCCATGCTGCTCGGCCATCTGCTCGCGGCCGTCGCCACCGGCTGGGTACTGCGGCGCGGGGACCTGGCGCTGCTGCGGCTGATGCGGCTGTCGGCGCACGGGGTGGCCGAGGGGGCGCTCGTACGTTCCCTGCGCGGGGCGCTCGCGCTGGCACGCGCACTCCGTACGGGCCTTCCGGGTACGCCCGGTACGGCACCGCGGGTCCCGCGCGCGTGCACCCTCGTACCTCTGAGGCCGCCCGCGACCGCGCTCCAGCACACGGTGATCCGGCGCGGTCCGCCGGCCGACGCTCTCGTGCTCGCCGCCTGACACGACGCGACCGCTCCCCGTCGGGTCCCAGGGTCTTCGGATCCGAGGGTCCGGGGGTTCGAGGAGGCCGCCGTCGTGCGGCACATGCGCGTGTGCACCGTTCCGCTCCGCACGCGCGTCCCTCTTGCTCTCCGAACCCTCTCCGAGCCCTGTCTGAGCCTTCCGAACTCTCGGATCTCTCCGGGCCCTCGGACCTCACCGAAGTGGAGCGCCTTCCGTCATGAAGGTTTCCCGTATCGCCGCCGCCGGTGCCCTCGCCGGCGCCACCGTCCTCGTCCTGTCCGGCCCCGCCTTCGCGCACGTCAGCGTGTCCGCCGAGGGCACCGCCGCCAAGGGCGGCTACGCGACCGTCAACTTCAAGGTGCCGAACGAGCGCGACGACGCCTCGACCACCAAGCTCGAGGTCAGCTTCCCGACCGACCACCCGCTCGCCTCGGTGATGCCGGAGCCGATCCCCGGCTGGACCGCCAAGGTCACCACGTCCAAGCTGAGCACCCCCGTCGAGCTGCACGGCGAGAAGATCTCCGAGGCCGTCTCCAAGGTCACCTGGACCGCCACCGGCAAGGGCGTCGAGCCCGGCTTCTTCCAGAAGTTCCCGCTCTCCATCGGCCAGCTGCCCGAGGACACCGACGAACTCGTCTTCAAGGCGCTCCAGACGTACTCCAACAAGGAGGTCGTCCGCTGGATCGAGGTCCAGGAGGACGGCGCCGAGGAGCCCGACAACCCCGCTCCGGTGCTGGCCCTGTCGGCCGCCACCGAGGACCACCACGGCGGCTCCTCGTCCACGGAGGAGACCGAGGCGGCGGCCTCCGCGGAGCCCGCCGCGAAGACCACGACCACCGCCGCCGAGCCCGCCGACAGCAGCGACACCACCGCGCGCGTGATGGCCGCCGTGGGCATCGTCGTCGGTGTCGCGGGCGTGGCGTTCGGCGTGCTGGCCGGCCGTCGCCGCACCACCGTCTGACACCCGCTCACCCTCCGGTGCGCGCCGGGGGCGTGCGGTTGTCCTGTACGCCCCCACCCGCTCCACCCGCCTCACCCACCGGCGCACCGAACCTCCCACGAACAACACCTTCGGGAACTCTCCTTATGCGCAAGAAGCTGTTCGCCGCCTCCGCCCTGCTGGTCGCGGCCACCCTGACCCTCTCCGCCTGCGGCAGCGGCGACGACTCCGACCAGTCCGTCGCCGACGTCTCCGTCGAGTCCGGCTCGGACAAGGCGGCCACGGTCCTCGACCAGCCGTTCGAGAAGCCCGACCTCGTCCTCACGGACACCCAGGGCAAGCCGTACGACTTCCGCGCGGAGACCAAGGGCCGGCCCACGCTCATCTACTTCGGCTACACCAACTGCCCCGACGTCTGCCCGCTGACGATGAGCAACATCGCCGTCGCCAAGAAGCAGCTGTCCAAGGCCGACCAGGACAAGCTCCGTATCGTCTTCGTCACCACCGACCCGAAGCGGGACACCCCGGCCGCGCTCGGCAAGTGGCTCAAGGGCATCGACCCCCAGGTGGTCGGCCTGACCGGCGACTTCGCCACCATCCAGGCCGGCGCCCGCACCCTCGGCATCTCCATCGAGCCGACGTCGAAGGACAAGAACGGCAAGACGATCTCGATGCACGGCACCCAGGTCATCGCGTTCTCCCCGAAGACCGACGGCGGCTATGTCCTGTACGGCGAGGACGCCACCGTCGACGACTACACCAAGGACCTCCCGAAGATCATCAAGGGGCAGAACCCGTGAGGCGCCTCCCCCTGGTGACGGCCGCGGTGCTCGCGGGGGCGCTCGCCCTCACCGCGTGCGGGAGTTCGGACTCCGGGTCCGACGACGACGGCGGCAGTGGCCTGTCCGTCGGCTCCGCCTACATGCCCCAGCCCGTCTCGGACACCATGGCCGCCGGATTCCTCGTCATCACCAACAAGGGCGCCGCCGGTGACGTACTCACCCGCGTCACCAGCGAGGTCGCGGGCGAGGTCACCGTGCACAAGACCGTCGGGCAGACCATGGCGGAGGCCAAGAGCCTCGACATCCCGGCCCACGGCGAACTAGTCCTCCAGAGCGGCGGCGACCATCTGATGTTCGAGCAGCTCAAGCGCAAGCCGCTGGAGGGCCAGAAGGTCTCCGTCCAGCTGTACTTTGCCAAAACCTCGCCGATCACCGTCGAGATGCCGGTGAAGTCCGCGACGTACAACCCGAAGACCGGACACTGAGACCGAGGGAGGGATCACCGTGACACAGACCATCGCCCCCCGCGTACGGCCCCTGGTGCTGCTGTTCCTCGTGGTCGCCGGCGCGCTGCTCGCCGGGCTGGCCGGCGCCGCGCCGGCCTCCGCGCACGCCGCGCTGACCGGCAGCTCACCGTCGCAGGGAATCGTGGTCGACAAGGCGCCGGACCAGGTGACGCTGACCTTCTCCGAGAAGGTCGCGCTGTCCGACGGCTCGATCCGCGTGCTCGACCCCAAGGGCAAGCGCGTCGACACCGGCAAGGCGGCCGAGATCAGCGGCACGACCTACGGCGTCCCGCTCCACTCCGGGCTGCCCGACGGCACGTTCACCGTCGCCTACCAGGTCGTCTCGGCGGACAGCCACCCCGTCGCAGGCGCCTACACCTTCTCCATCGGCGCCCCCTCCGTCACCTCCGTCAAGGTCTCCGACGAGTCGGCGGGCGGCGGAGTCGTCGGCGCTCTCTACGGCTTCGGCCGGTACGTCTCGTACGCGGGCTTCATCGTCATGGTCGGCGGCGCCGCCTTCGTCCTCGCCTGCTGGCAGCGCGGCGCCGGCGTGCGCGCCCTTCAGCGGCTCGTCGCCGCCGGGTGGCTCGCGATGACCGCGGCCACGCTCGCGCTGCTGCTGATGCGCGGCTCGTACACGGGCTCCGGCAAGGTCGGCGACATCTTCGACCTCGGCCTCCTCGGCGACGTCCTCCAGACCAAGACGGGCGCCGCCCTCGTCTCCCGCCTGCTGCTGCTCGCGGCCGGCGCGCTCTTCATCGCGGTCCTCTTCGGGGCGTACGCCCGACCGGAGGAGGAGCATTCGGAAGAGAAGCATTCAGAGGAGTACGAGGACGACACCTCGGACGACGAGGACGCGGCGTACGACGCCACCGCGAAGCGCGACCTCACCTTCGGGCTCGCCATCGGCGGCGGTGTCGTGGCGATCGGCCTCGCCGCCACCTGGGCGCTCGCCGAACACGCTTCGACCGGGCTCCAGGCGGGCATCGCGATGCCGGTCGACGTGGTCCACCTGGTGGCCGTCGCCCTCTGGCTCGGCGGGCTCTCCGCACTCCTGGTCGCCCTGTTCCGGGCACCCGCGGACGCCCCGATCGAGGGCTCGGCCGTGCGGCGCTTCTCCCGCCTCGCCTTCGGCAGCGTGCTGGCGCTGGTCGCGACCGGCATCTACCAGTCGTGGCGCCAGGTCGGCTCCTGGTCGGCGCTCACCGGCACCTCGTACGGGCAGCTGCTGCTCGTCAAGGTCGGCCTGGTGATCGTCCTCGTCGGCCTCGCCTACATCTCGCGCCGCTGGACCACCCAGCTGCCGGAGACCGCCGACGTCGTGGCGGCGGAACGTACGGAGGACGAGCCGGCCAACGCCGAGAAGGAGCCGGTCGCCGCCGGAGCCGTCAAGGGCGGGGACGCCAAGCGCGCCGCCCAGCTCGCCCGGCAGCAGGCGGCCGTCGACACCGCGCGCGTGAAGCGGCTGCGCGACGCCGACCCCCTGCGCACGGGGCTGCGCCGCTCGGTGCTGGCCGAGGCGGGCATCGCCGTCGTCCTGCTCGCCGTCACCACCGTGCTGACGTCCACCGAACCGGGCCGTACGGAGGAGGAGGCCAAGTCCGCCGCCGCGGCAGCGTCCTCGTCGTCGTCCTCTTCGTCGGACTCCTCGGTCGGGACCGGCGCGCTGACCCTCGACATGGCCTTCGACACCGGCGGCCAGGACGGCAAGGGCCTCGTCCGGCTCGACATCAACCCCGCCCGCGTCGGCGGCAACGTCATGCACGTGTACGTGGAGCGGCCCAACGGCCGGGCGTTCGACGTGCCCGAGGTGAAGGTCGCCTTCACCCTCACCGCCCAGGACATCGGGCCGCTGCCCGTGAACCCGGACCGCGTCGCCACCGGCCACTGGGCGGCGAACGAGGTCCAGATCCCCATGGCCGGCACCTGGAAGATCGCCGTGACGGTGCGGACCTCCGACATCGACCAAGTGACCGTCACCAAGAACGCGCAGATCGGCTGAACCGCACCATGTCTGACCAGTCCACCAAGGAAAACGACAAGGAAAGCGTCCCCGGAAGTGCCGGGGGCGCCGGGGGCGTCGAGGAGAACGGCGAGCCGGGCATCTCGCGCCGGCGGCTGCTCGGTACCGCCGGTGCCACCGGGCTCGTGCTCGGAGCGGCGGGCGGGGCCACCGGCTACGCGGTCGGCTCCTCCGCCGACTCCGGATCCGATTCCTCCGGCTCCTCCGGCCAGTCCCTCCCGCTCACTTCGGTGGGCACGGACATGGCAAAGTTTCACGTGAAACATCAGCCGGGCATCACCGAGAGCCTCCAGGCGCGCGGCCACCTCGTCGCCTTCGACCTGACGGCGGGCGCGGGCCGCACCGAGGCCGCCGCACTGCTGCGCCGCTGGTCGGACACCGCGCAGCGGCTCATGGCGGGCGAGGCCGCCGCGCACGACGACACGGATGTCGCCCGCGACGCCGGCCCGTCGTCCCTGACGGTCACCTTCGGCTTCGGGTACGGCTTCTTCGCCCGCACCGGCCTGGAGAAGCAGCGCCCGGTCGCGCTGGACCCGCTGCCAGAGTTCTCCTCCGACCACCTCGACAAGGCCCGCAGCAACGGCGATCTGTGGGTGCAGATCGGCGCCAACGACGCCCTGGTCGCCTTCCACGCCCTGCGCGCGATCCAGAAGGACGCGGGCAGCGCGGCCCGCGTCCGCTGGCAGATGAACGGCTTCAACCGGTCGCCGGGCGCCACCGCGCAGCCCATGACCGCCCGCAACCTGATGGGCCAGCTCGACGGCACCCGCAACCCCAAGCCGTCCGAAGCCGACTTCGACAAACGCATCTTCGTGCCCGCCACCGGCGAACCGTCCTGGATGGCCAACGGCTCCTATGCCGTCGTACGCCGGATCCGCATGCTGCTCGACGACTGGGAGCAGCTGTCGGTCAAGGAGCAGGAGGACGTCGTCGGGCGGAAGAAGTCGAACGGAGCGCCGCTCAGCGGCGGTACCGAGACGACCGCGATGGACCTGGAGAAGGTCGACGCCCAGGGCAATCTCGTCGTCCCCATCAACGCCCACGCCCGGATCACCCGCCCCGACGAGAACGGGGGCGCGGCCATGCTGCGGCGTCCGTTCTCCTTCCACGACGGGATCGGCGCGGACGGTACGCCCGACGCGGGGCTCCTCTTCGTCTGCTGGCAGGCCGACCCGCTGCGCGGCTTCGTCACCGTCCAGCGCAAGCTCGACCGGGGCGACGCGCTCTCCAAGTTCATCCGCCACGAGTCGAGCGCGCTGTTCGCGGTGCCGGGCGGGGCGGGCGAGGGGGAGTACGTGGGGCAGCGGCTGCTGGAGGGGTGACGCCCGGGTCCGCAGCGGGCTTGATGGGCCCTGTCACCCCTTGGGTGCTGTGAGGGCGGGAAGCGTGCGCGGGGGCTCCACAAGGCCCATTAGGGTGAGGTCATGCCAGCCAGCTACGCGTATCTCGGCCCCGAGGGCACCTTCACCGAGGTTGCCCTGCGCACGCTTCCGGAGACGGCCACCCGAGCGCTGATCCCGATGGTGTCCGTGCCGGCCACGCTCGACGCGGTGCGCAGCGGTGAGGTCGAGGCCGCGTTCGTGCCGATCGAGAACTCGGTCGAGGGCGGTATCACCACCACGCTCGACGAACTGGTCGCGGGCTCCCCGCTGATGATCTACCGCGAGGTGCTGCTGTCGATCACCTTCGCGCTGCTGGTCAGGCCGGGCACCAAGCTGTCGGAGATCAAGACCGTCACCGCCCATCCGGCCGCACAGTCGCAGATCCGCAACTGGATGAAGATCAACCTCCCGGACGTCGTCTGGGAGTCGTCCGCCTCCAACGCGGACGGCGCCCGGCTGGTGCAGGAGGGCCGGTTCGACGCCGCCTTCGCGGGTGAGTTCGCCGCCGCCCGCTACGGGCTGGAGGCCCTGGAGACCGGCATCCACGACGCGGAGAACGCACAGACCCGGTTCGTCCTGGTCGGCAGGCCCGCCCGGCCCGCCGCGCCGACCGGCGCGGACAAGACGTCCGTCGTCATCTGGCAGCGCGACGACCACCCCGGCGGACTGCGCGATCTGCTGGCCGAGTTCGCGGTGCGGGGCGTCAACCTGATGCTGCTCCAGTCCCGGCCGACCGGGCAGGGCATCGGCAACTACTGCTTCGCGATTGACGCCGAGGGCCACATTTCCGACCGGAAGGTCGCCGAGGCCCTGATGGGACTCAGGCGGACGTGTCTCAAGGTGCGGTACCTGGGTTCGTACCCGCGTGCGGACATCGGCGTCGAGGACGTCCGCGCTCCGCTGCCGGGGACGTCCGACGAGGATTTCGTGACGGCCTCCGACTGGGTGGCCCGCTGCCAGGACGGCCGCTTCTAACCGGCCCTGCCGGTGCTGGGGCCAGTCCTACCAGCCGATTTCCGTTATCCACAGAAGTTATCCACAGGCCAGCTTCTCGACCTGGGGACAAGTCGACAACGGAGTGCCACTCTGTCGACAAATCGGCCTACGGACCGTCGACTCGTCCACAGCCCGGCATGCCACCCTTCGTCCACTCGTTTCCCTGGCGTAACTCCCCGGGGTTACTCATTTCCACCCGAAAGTGGGCGTGAGGGTGGTTTGCTTCGGGAATTGGCCATCTGGCGGACACCTTCGGAAACGATCACTTCCGTCATCCACAGATCTTTCGCACAGCCTGTGGATAACTTTTCGAGGGTGTGGATTACCGCGCCCCACCACACCCCAAGTCCCGTTCTCCGCAAGGGATTCGAGTCAACCGGCGGGACCTTCCCAAACCCTTCCGGGGTCAGTTCCCATTCTCCTTGACGTGATCGACATTTCGGTCAAATGGCAATACAAGGGGTGTATGGAAATACCGAGTCGTGAGCGCCAACCCCGCACCGGTAGCCTTGGAGGGTGATTGACCTTCGCCTGCTTCGTGAGGACCCCGACCGTGTGCGCGCTTCGCAGCGCGCCCGTGGAGAGGACGTCGCGCTCGTCGACGCTCTCCTGTCCGCCGACGAGCGGCGCAGGGCGTCCGGCGTCCGCTTCGACGAGCTGCGTTCCGAGCAGAAGGCGCTCGGCAAGCTGATCCCCAGGGCCTCCGGCGACGAGAAGGCCGAGCTGCTGGCGAAGGCCGGACAGCTCGCCGCCGGCGTCAAGGCGGCCGACGCCGAGCAGCACGAGGCCGACGAGGAGACCAAGCAGCTTCTCGTCCAGCTCGGCAACCTGGTCCACCCGGACGTCCCGGTCGGCGGCGAGGAGGACTTCGTCGTCCTGGAGACGCACGGCACGATCCGCGACTTCGGCGCCGAGGGCTTCGAGCCCAAGGACCACCTGGAACTGGGCGAGGCGCTGGGCGCCATCGACGTCGAGCGCGGCGCCAAGGTGTCCGGCTCGCGCTTCTACTACCTGACCGGCGTCGGCGCGCTCCTGGAGCTGGCCCTGGTCAACGCGGCGATCGCGCAGGCCACCGAGGCCGGCTTCATCCCGATGCTGACCCCGGCGCTGGTCCGCCCGCGCGCGATGGAGGGCACCGGCTTCCTCGGCCAGGCCGCGGAGAACGTGTACCACCTGGAGAAGGACGACTACTACCTGGTCGGCACCTCCGAGGTCCCGCTCGCCGCGTACCACATGGACGAGATCCTCGACGCCGACAAGCTCCCGCTGCGCTACGCCGGCTTCTCGCCGTGCTTCCGCCGCGAGGCCGGCACCTACGGCAAGGACACCCGAGGCATCTTCCGCGTGCACCAGTTCGACAAGGTCGAGATGTTCTCGTACGTCGACCCGGCGGACGCGGAGAACGAGCACCGGCGCCTCCTGGACTGGGAGAAGCAGTGGCTGACCGGCCTCGAACTGCCCTTCCAGGTCATCGACGTGGCCTCGGGCGACCTCGGCGCGTCCGCCTCACGCAAGTTCGACTGCGAGGCCTGGATCCCGACCCAGGGCAAGTACCGCGAGCTGACCTCGGCCTCCAACTGCGACGGCTTCCAGGCCCGGCGCCTGTCCGTGCGCATGCGTGACGGCAAGAAGGTCCAGCCGCTCGCGACGCTCAACGGCACGCTGTGCGCCGTACCGCGCACGATCGTGGCGATCCTGGAGAACCACCAGCTGGCCGACGGCTCGGTGCGTGTGCCCGAGGTGCTGCGCCCGTACCTGGGTGGTCGGGAGCTGCTGGAGCCGATCGCCAAGTGACCGCCGCCGCCGGGTCGTTCCCCTACCCGCTCGTCGCGACCGACCTCGACGGAACGCTCCTGCGCTCCGACGAGTCGGTCTCGGCGCGCACCCGTGAGGCACTCGCCGCGGCCACCGCGCGGGGGGCCGCGCACATCGTCGTCACCGGCCGCGGGGTGCGCTGGACGCGGCACATCCTCGACGGACTCGGGTACGAGGGACTCGCGGTCTGCGGCCAGGGCGCACAGGTGTACGACGCCGGGGCGCATCGGCTGCTGACGTCGATCACCCTGGACCGGCAGCTGGCCTCGCTCGCGCTGGCGAAGATCGAGGCGGAGACCGGGCCGCTGTTCCTGGCGGCAAGCCGGGCGGGCCTCGACGGTGAGGTGCTGGTCGGGGCGGGCTACTCGGGCGTGGGCGCGCTGCCCTTCGTTCCGCTCAAGGACCCGTCGGACCTGTGGGCCGAGCCGCTGGGCAAGATCTACATCCAGCATCCGACCCTGTCCACCGACCAGCTGACCGAGGTCGCCACCCGGACCGCGGGCGGTTTCGTCACGGTCACCATGGCGGGCGAGGGGATAGTCGAACTCCTCCCCCTGGGCCTGTCCAAGGCGAAGGGGCTGTCCCTGGCGGCCCGTCGCCTCGGCCTGAAGTCCGCGGACACGATCGCCTTCGGTGACATGCCCAACGACATCCCGATGTTCGCCTGGGCGGCACACGGGGTGGCGATGGCCAACGCCCACGCCGGACTGCGCGCGGTGGCCGACGAGGTGACGTCGTCGAACGACGAGGACGGCATCGCGGTGGTGCTGGAGCGGTTGCTGGCGTAGTCCCCCTGTGGGGGCTGCGAGTTGGGGGCCTGGGAGGGCTTGTGTGCGGGGGGGGCCTGGGAGGGCGGCCCGCGCGAGTGACTCGCGCGCTCGAAGTGGCCGCCCCGGGCAGCGCCCCCAGCTGAGCGGCCCCCCGGAGGTAGTGACTGCTCCGGAGCCCGCCGCGGGCTGCCCTGAAGGAAGCCGCGCGGACAGCCGTGCATCGGCGTCGCGAGGCTCCGCTCCCAGTACCCGTCTCCAGACACCGGATCTACGACTTGGACAGATCCGACGTACTGGACACAACTACTGTGCCTTCACGCCGGGTCGGGCGCCACCGAATAAAACTGGTGAGCGAGTTCCGGGGCGAGCAGGCCTTGTTACTTCCGGCGCCACCTGCGGCGACGTGACTTGCTGAAGAACCAGCCGGCCGGGGGTTCGTCCGACCGCCAGGGCTGCGGCTCGGGTGCTTCCTTCCGCCACCGCGCCGCCAGCATCCGGGCGCGGGCGGACGGTTCGGCGGTGTCCGCGGAGCGTATGAAGTCGTCGTCCAGGACCAACGCGTCCCAGTCGTCCCCGGACCCTGCCGGTCCGTCGCCGGGCCCCTGTCCCCGCTCCTGGCCCTGGTTCCCGCCCCGTACTGCCTTCCCTGCCATCCCCGTCCTCCTCGCCCTGCGGCCCCGTTTGTCCAGTGTGCCCGGACACGCGTGAAGTCCCTGTCAAGACCGACGCGCGCCCGGGGCCGTCCTATTCGTCGCCGGTCGGCGTCAGGGTGCGCAGCTTCTGGCCGGCGTACCAGGTGGCGAGGGCGGTGACCACGATCAGCAGGACCGTTGCCGTGGTCAGGCTGACGTCCGAGGTGACCAGGTCGCCGTCCGTGACCTTGTGGCCGACGGCAAGGGCCCACTGCTGGACGCTCAGCGTGCGCGCCCCGGGCACCAGGGAGCCGAACAGGGCCTCCCAGACCAGGGCGTAGACGAGGCCGAAGACCACCGCGTGCCGGGAGACCGTGCCGAGCAGCAGGAAGAGCGCCGCGTAGGCGATGGAGGCGACGAGCGCCGCGACCGTGTAGGCGACGGCGACCTGCTGGCCGTTGCCGTTGAGGATCAGGCCGGCGATGAAGGTGGGCACCGCCGAGAACGCCATGGTGACGCCGATGGCGACGATCAGCTTGGTGTAGATGATCGTGGGCCGCTTCAGCGGCTTGGAGAGCAGATAGACGACGGAGCCGTCGTCGATCTCCGGGCCGATCGCGCCGGTGCCCGCGATGACGCCGATGATCGGCACCATCGTGGCGAGCGCGAGTCCGCCCAGGACGTCCGCCGCCGTCTGGTCGTCGGCGCCGACGAGACCGCGTACGGCGACGGCGATGATGATCAGCAGCAGGGGCAGCGCGCCGAGGATGAGGGCCCGGCGGCGGCCGAGCAGGGCCCGGTAGGTGAGCCGGGCGACTGTGGGGTCGTACATTTTCGGCCTCCTACGCGGCGACGAGATACGAGAACACGGATTCGAGGGACTCGTCGGACGGCGAGACCGTGAGCAGCCGGATGCCGTGGTCCCGGGCGACGCGGGGCAGCAGGGCGGTGAAGCGGCCGAAGTCGACAGCCTGGATGCGCAGGGCGCCCTCCGCGAGGTCCACCTCGATGCCGGAGGTCGACGGGTCGGCGATCAGCGCGGCGGCGAGGGCCCGGTCGTCGCTGGAGCGTACGAGGTAGCGGTGCGGACGGTCGGTCATCAGACGGCGGATACGGCGGAAGTCGCCGCTGGCCGCGTGCCGTCCGGCGACGACGACCTCGATGTGGGAGGCCAGTTGCTCGACCTCTTCGAGGATGTGCGAGGAGAACAGGACCGTGCGGCCCTCGGCGCCCATGCGGCGCAGCAGGTCCATGAGCTGCATGCGCTGGCGCGGGTCCATGCCGTTGAAGGGCTCGTCGAGCAGGAGGAGCGACGGGTCGTGGACGAGTGCGCTGGCCATCTTCACGCGCTGGCGCATGCCCTTGGAGTACGTCGAGATCTTGCGGTCCTGCGCGTACTCCATCTCGACCGTGGCGAGGGCCCGGCCGGCCGCCTTGGCGCCCAGTCCGTGCAGTTCGGCGTTGGCGACGACGAACTCGCGGCCTGTGAGGAAGTCGTACATCGCCTCGCGCTCGGGGACGATGCCGATGTGCTTGTAGATCTGCTCGTTGCGCCACACGGGCTGTCCGTCGAGGGTGACGGTGCCGGTGGAGGGGGCGAGGAAGCCGCCCATCATGTTGATGAGGGTGGACTTTCCGGCGCCGTTGGGGCCGAGGAGGCCGGTGACGCCGGGGCCGATCGTCATGGTGATGTCGTTGACCGCCACCACGTTGCCGAACCAGCGCGAGACGTGGTCGATGTTGAGCGTGGTCACAGTCCGACCTTTCGGTAGCGGCGCATCAGAAGGCCGTAGCAGCCGGCGATCAGGCCCAGGACGGCGAGGAGGAAGATCACACCTTCGCCGGTGCTGGGGCCTACCCCTCCGGGGTAGGCGGACGTCGCGCCCAGGAAGGCCGTCTGCACCCCGTCGACGAGCGTGATGGGCGAGAAGAGGCCGATCCAGGGGACGGCACCGCTGCTGCCCTGTGCGTCGGCGATGGCCTGGAGCGTGGACACCGCCCCGTAGGAGATGGTCAGTACGGCGATGACGGCCGCGATGCCGAAGCCGCGGCGCGGGGTGACCGCCGAGATGACGAGGCCGATACCGGCGAAGAGCAGCGAGAGCAGTGCCACGGAGACGAGCCCCTGGAGGAATCCCTTGGTCTGGTCGGTGAAGTCGAGCTTGGCCAGCAGGGCGCCCACGTAGAGCACGACCAGCGGCACCGCGGTGATGAGGAACAGGGCCGAGGCCAGCGCCGCGAACTTCGCGCGGACGTAGTCGGCGGTCTCGATCGGGCGCGAGAAGTACAGCGGTACGGTCTTGAAGCGCAGGTCGCGGGAGACGGCCTGGGGTGCCTGCGAGGCGACGTACAGGCCGATGACCGCCTGCATGACGATCGCGTAGTTCGTGTACTCGACGGGCAGTTCCTTGGCCGTGGTGGCGACCGTGACCGCCACCATGATGGCCGCCGGGGCGCACATCACGGCGAAGAGCACCATGGGCAGCACCTTGGACTTGACCGAGCGGCCGAGGCCGTAGGCGCCGCGCAGGGACTGCGAGTAGAGGGAGCGGCGGGCGTAGGCGCGGCCCAGGCGCTGGCCGTCGTACGAGCGGTAGCCGATGTTGTGGATGCGGGACTGGGCGCCCGCCTGTGCCGGGGTCTGCTCAACCGCCATGGCCGACCGCCTCCTTTCCTGCACTCACGCTCTGCTGTTCGTCGACCTGCTGGGCGTCGCTGTCGGTGAAGACCTCGGAGATGTGGTGCCTGCGCTGTTCCATGCGCACCAGGCCGAGTCCGAGGTCGGCGACGGTGTCCCGGACGAGGTCGTAGGTGTCCTCACCCTGGGCGGTGAGCAGCAGGATGTGTCCGGCGCCGGGCAGGCCGCTGCCGTCGTGGGTGTCCACCCCGCGCGCGTGGAGCGCGTCGCGCACCGCGCGGGTGCCGTCCGGGTGGTCGTCGGTGTCGGTCACCTCGATGGCGAGGACGGCCGTGTTCTGGGTGAAGTCCGTGGTGGAGCTGGAGCGCAGAAGCTTGCCGCCGTCAACGACCACCACGTGGTCACAGGTCCGCTCCAGCTCGCCGAGGAGGTGGGAGGTGACCAGGACCGAGATGCCGAAGTCGGTGTGGATCCGGCGGATCAGACCGAGCATCTCGTCGCGGCCGACCGGGTCGAGGCCGTTGGTCGGCTCGTCCAGGAAGACCAGCTGCGGGTCGTGGACCAGGGCTTGGGCGAGCTTCACGCGCTGCTTCATGCCGGTCGAGTAGCCGCCGATGGGGCGGTAGCGCTCCTCGTACAGGCCGACATGGCGCAGGGTGTCCGCGGTGCGCTCCCGTGCGGCGGCCGGCGGGAGCCCGGACATGCGCGCCATGTGCACGACGAACTCGGTGGCCGAGACGTCGGGCGGCAGGCAGTCGTGCTCGGGCATGTAGCCGACGCGCTCACGGATGGCGCCGCCTTCGGTGGCGACGTCGAGGCCGAGCACGGTGGCCCGGCCCTCCGTGGCGGGAGACAGACCCAGCAGGATCTTGATCAGGGTGGACTTGCCGGCGCCATTGGCGCCGACGAGTCCGGTCACACCGGGTCCGATGTCCATGGAGAGCCGGTCGAGCGCGGTCACCCGGGGGAACCGCTTGCTCAGGCTTTCGGTCGCGATCACAGTCACGTCGTCGACGGTAGTGGCGCACACCACACCGGTCGTCAACCCGGAGAGCTGTCTCGGCATCCACCTCCAGTCGTACGGGCCCGTAAGGGTCCCCCTGAGGTCGAACAACCGGCCCCTGGGTTTCCACATCGCCGGGGCGGTCATCGGAAGATCGGACCCGGTTGTCCACAGACAGGCGTTCGACTGTTGACGCCGGCTCTAACAAGTGCCAGATTCGCAAGGTCAAGTTACGGGTGCGTAGCGCGGTCGATGGGGACGGTGACGGCGGGCGATGGCGACGGCGGAGGCGGGTGAACTCGCCGCGGAACTGGCCGGGTTCAGGCGGGTGCAGCGGCTGGCGTACGAGTGCGCGGAGGCCGTCGCGGCACGGCTTGAACCGGGGATCACCGAGCGCGAGGCGGCCCGGATGCAGCGGGAGTGGCTGCGTGAGCGGGGAGTGCGGGACTGGTTCCATCTGCCCTTCGCCTGGTTCGGGGACCGCACGGCGTTCGTGAACTTCCGCGTCCCGCTCCAGTTCTTCCCGACCGGCCGCCGGCTGGAGCCCGGGATGCCGTTCATCCTGGACCTGGCCCCGGTGCACCAGGGTTTCGCGGCGGACATCGGCTACTCGAGCTCGCTCGGGATCAGCCCGGTGCAGGACCGGCTGATGGCCGATCTGGAGGCACACCGCGAGCTGATCCTGCGCGAGGTGCGCGAGCGGCGCCCGCTGCGCGAGATCTACGAGGACGTGGACCGCCTCATGGTCCGCCAGGGCTACGCCAACCGGCATCGCGCGTATCCCTTCGGGGTGATCGCGCACAAGGTCGACCGGGTGAAGGAACGGCCCTGGTCACCCAGGCTGTTCGGGTTCGGAACGCAGTCCCTCAAGGGGCTCGCCGGCGACGCGCTGCGGGGCCACCGCGAGGGCTGGTCGCCCCTGTGGTCGCCGTACCGCTTCTCGGACCATCCGCCGCAGCCGGGCCTGTGGGCGGTCGAGCCGCATCTCGGATTCCGGGGTACGGGCGCGAAGTTCGAGGAGATCCTGGTCGTCACGGACTCCGGCGACCCGGAGGAGAGCGCGTTCTGGCTGGACGACGATCTGCCGCATGGGCGGCGCTGGGCGGAGGCGAAGTGACGGTCGTGACCCTTGGGACGGAGAACGAGTGACTCTCGACGGGGCGCGTGAGCGCCGGGTGCGGACGGGCGGAATCGAGCTGTGCGTCGCCGAGTTGGGCGACCCGGCGGACCCCACGGTGATCCTTGTACACGGCTATCCGGACACCAAGGAGGTGTGGTCCGAGGTCGCCGCGCGCCTCGCCGACCGCTTCCATGTCGTGCTGTACGACGTGCGGGGCCACGGCCGTTCCACGGCACCGCGTCCGCTGCGCGGCGGCTTCACCCTGGAGAAACTGACCGACGACTTCCTGGCGGTCGCGGACGCGGTGAGCCCGGACCGGCCGGTGCATCTGGTGGGGCACGACTGGGGTTCGGTGCAGTCCTGGGAGTTCGTCACCGTCGCGCGTACCGAGGGCCGGATCGCGTCCTTCACGTCGATGTCCGGGCCGTCCCTGGACCACCTGGGCCACTGGACGAAGGAGCGCCTGAAGCGGCCCACCCCGCGCGCGGTCGCCCAACTCCTGGGCCAGGGCGGCAAGTCCTGGTACGTGTACGCGCTGCACACGCCCGTACTGCCCGAACTCGCCTGGCGCGGCCCCCTCGGCAAACGCTGGCCGAAGATGCTGGCCCGCGTCGAGAAGGTCTCCGCCGACGGCTACCCGACGGCATCCCTGCCTTCTGACGCGGCCAACGGCGCCTGGCTGTACCGGGACAACGTACGGTCCCGGCTGAGCAGGCCGCGCGAGGACGCGTACGCACACGCGCCCGTGCAGCTCATCACGCCCCTGGGGGACGCGTTTCTCTCCGAGCGGCTGTACGACGGACTGGAGCGGTGGGCGCCCCGGCTGGTGCGCCGCACACTCGACGCCAGGCACTGGATCCCGCGCACCCGACCCGACCAAGTGGCTGCCTGGATCGGGGAGTTCGTGACCGCCAACGAGGGCGGACGGCTCCCGGAGACGGCAACGGGCAAGTACGCGCAGCGTTTCGGCGGACAGCTGGTCCTGGTCACCGGGGCGGGCAGCGGCATCGGACGGGCCACGGCGTTCGCGTTCGCCGAGGCGGGAGCCCGCGTGGTGGCCGTCGACCGGGACGCCGAAGGTGCCGCCCGCACGGCCGAGTTGGCCCGTCTGGTCGGCGCCCCCGAGGCCTGGGCGGAGATCGTCGACGTCACGGACCAACAGGCGATGGAGAAGCTCGCCGAGAAGGTCGCCACCGAGTACGGCGTCGTGGACGTGCTGGTGAACAACGCGGGGATCGGGCTCTCCGGGTCCTTCTTCGACACGACCCCGGAGGACTGGAAGAAGGTCCTGGACGTCAACTTGTGGGGTGTGATCCACGGCTGCCGGCTCATCGGGAAGCAGATGGCCGAGCGCGGGCAGGGCGGCCACATCGTGAACATCGCGTCGGCCGCCGCGTACCAGCCCTCCAAGGCACTGCCCGCGTACAGCACGTCGAAGGCCGCGGTGCTGATGCTCAGCGAGTGTCTGCGCGCGGAGCTGGCGGGACAGGGCATCGGTGTCTCGGCGATCTGCCCCGGCTTCGTCAACACCAACATCACAACGACCGCGCGCTTCACGGGAGTCGACGCCGAGGAGCAGGCCCGCCGCCAGAAGCGGACGGCACGGCTGTACGGGCTGCGCAACTACCCGCCGGAGAAGGTCGCTTCGGCGATCCTGCGCGCGGTGGTCCGCAACGAGGTGGTCGCACCGGTGACGCCGGAAGCGCGGGGCGCACATCTCATGTCCCGTTTCCTGCCGGGGGCGTTGAGGGCGCTGGCGCGGGTGAACCCGCCGCTGTGACGGCGTACCCGTTGTCCACAGTTTCTCCAATTCCCCTGTGGATAACTGCACTTGGCTGTGGATCAAACCTCCGACCCAAAATCAAATGCGTGATCACGGTCTCACCCGACACCCTTGCGAGATGAACGAAAGCAGGACGACCAAGAACGAGATGGATGAAAGACGCACCGTGAAGGTGTCGAAGTACCTGTCCAAGCATCTGCGGCACCAGCCGGAGCGGATCGGGCTCACGCTCGACGAGGCCGGCTGGGTCGAGATCGACACGCTGATCGCGGCTGCCGCCGCCCACAACTTCCGGTTCACGCGGGACGAACTGGACCACGTGGTCGCCGCCAACGACAAGAAGCGCTTCGCGGTCGACGGCACCCGGATCCGCGCCAGCCAGGGCCACAGCATCGAGGTCGACCTCGGGCTGCCCCCGGCGACCCCGCCGGCGTACCTCTACCACGGCACGGTGGACCGCTTCCTGGCCGCGATCCGCGCCGAGGGCCTGCGGCCCATGAACCGGCACGCCGTGCACCTCTCGCCCGACCGCGAGACCGCGACCCGGGTCGGCGCCCGCAGAGGCCGGCCCGTCGTGCTCTCGGTGGACTCGGCAGCCATGCACCGCGACGGCCACGCCTTCCACGTCAGCGCGAACGGCGTATGGCTCACGGAGGCTGTACCGCCGCGCTACCTGCGGTTCTCCGGCCCGCACTGACACGTTCGGTGACCACTGAGTGGGTGCTCGGTGACTGTTTCACGTGAAACACGAACGGCGCCTAGGCTCTGATCCATGAGCAAGAGTCTGCGTCTGAGCACTGTGATCCTGCCGTACCGCCGTTGGCACGAGGGCGGCCGTTCGGCCTGGCAGCGTGCGGAGCAGCTCGGTTTCCACACCGCGTTCACCTACGACCACCTCTCCTGGCGCACCTTCCGGGACGGCCCCTGGTTCGGTGCCGTGCCCACGCTCACGGCCGCCGCCGCTGTCACCGACCGGGTGCGCCTGGGCACCCTGGTGACCTCGCCGAACTTCCGGCACCCGGTGACGCTGGCCAAGGACCTGATCTCCCTCGACGACGTGTCGAACGGCCGGATCACCCTCGGTATCGGCGCGGGCGGCACCGGCTTCGACGCCACCGCGCTGGGCCAGGACCCGTGGACACCCCGGGAGCGTGCCGACCGGTTCGGCGAGTTCGTCGCGCTGCTCGACAAGCTGCTGACCGAGGACGGCAAGGACGGCGTCTCGTACCAGGGCGACTACTACTCGGCGCACGAGGTGCGCAACATCCCGGGCTGTGTGCAGCGCCCCCGGCTGCCCTTCGCGGTGGCCGCCACCGGTCCGCGCGGGCTGGACCTCGCCGCACGGCACGGGCAGGCCTGGGTGACCACCGGCGACCCTCGACTGTTCGAGAGCGGGACGCCCGAGCAGTCGTTCCAGGCGCTGCGCGGGCAGACCGAGAAGCTGGCCGACGCGTGCGCCGCGATCGGCCGGGACGTGAGCGGGCTCGACAGGATCCTGCTGACCGGGTTCACGCCGGACCGGGGGCGCCCGCTGGAGTCCGTGGACGCGTTCGTCGACTTCGCGGGCCGGCACCAGGAGCTGGGGTTCACCGAGCTCGTGATCCACTGGCCCATCCCCGACTCCGACTTCGCGGCCGACGAGGGGGTCTTCGAGCGCATCGCCACGGAGGCCTTGGCGCAGCTGGGCTGACCCGGCGCCGGTCCGGGCGGTCACTCACCTGTGCGGACTCCCGCACGGGCGTGCGCGCCCATACGCGAGAATGGCCGGGTGACCTCAGCGACCCGAGAGCCCGAGACCCCCGCCGCCACCGTCCCGATCCGGCTGATCGCCACCGACCTCGACGGCACACTGCTGCGTGACGACAAGTCGGTCTCCCCGCGCACGGTCGCTGCCCTTGCCGCCGCCGAGGCCGCGGGCGTCGAGGTCTTCTTCGTCACGGGCCGCCCGGCCCGCTGGATGGACGTCGTCAGCGAGCACGTCCACGGCCACGGTCTGGCGATCTGCGGCAACGGCGCCGCCGTGGTCGACCTGCACGGCGGCCCCGGCGCCCACCGCTTCGTGAAGGTGCGGGAGCTGGCCAGGGACAACGCGCTGGACGCCGTACGCCTGCTGCGCGACGCCGCGCCGGGGACCGTGTACGCCGTGGAGCAGACGTACGGCTTCCACCAGGAGCCGGAGTATCCGAAGCTGCACATGGAGGTGCCGGACAATCGGGCGCGCGCCGAGAAGCTGCTGGCCCCGGGCGGGCCGAGCGACGGTGAGCCGGTGCTCAAGATCCTCGCGTTCCACCGCACGATGGACCCCGACGCGTTCCTCACGACGGCCCGGGTGGCGATCGGCGACCGGGCCACCGTCACCCGCTCCAGCCCCAGCGCCCTGCTGGAGATCAGCGGCCCCGGTGTCTCCAAGGCGAGCACGCTGGCCCTGTCCTGCGCGGAGCGGGGCATCTCGGCCGAGGAGGTCGTCGCCTTCGGGGACATGCCGAACGACGTCGAGATGCTCACCTGGGCGGGCCGGTCGTACGCGATGGGCAACGCACACCCCGACGTCCTCGCGGCGGCCTCCGGGCAGACGGCGCCGAACAACGAGGACGGGGTGGCCATCGTGATCGAGCGGCTGCTCGCGGAACGCGGCTGAGGCAGCCGCCGTACGGGCAGCGGTAAGAGGCGCCCGTCCTGGCGCACGCCCCTTACCGGCGCCCCGCCCACCTCCTACAACTGCACCCCGCGCGCCGAGAGCCACGCCGCCGGGTCCACCCCGGAGCCCAGTTCCGGGGTGACGCGTACCTCGAAGTGCAGGTGTGGGCCGGTCGAGTTGCCGGTGGTGCCGGTCTGGCCGATCCACTGGCCCGGGGTCACCCGCTGGCCCTGGTCGACGGTGACGGCGGCGAGGTGCGCGTACTGCGTGTAGTAGCCGCCGGGGTGCTCGATCACGATCTCGATGCCGAAGGCGCCCCCGCACGACACCGACACGACCGTGCCCGAGCCGACCGCCCGCACCGGAGTGCCGATCGGTACCGCGAAGTCCTGCCCGGTGTGCCCGTTGGCCCAGCGGTCGCCGCCGCTGCCGAAGCTCGCGGACAGCTCGTACGTCTCCACGGGCGTGACGTACTCCGGCATGGTCCCGGGGTCCGGCTGGTCGAGCCGGACGGCGCCCCGGCAGGAGCCCGCCGCGACCGAGGCGTCGGCGCGGCCCTGCAGCGTCCAGCGGGCCTCTTCGAGCTTCGCCTCGATCGTCCGCTTCAGCTTGGCGATCTCGCCGTTGCGCCGCTCCAGTTTCTGCCAGTGCGCCGCCGCCTTCGCCTCGTCGGCGGCGAGCCGGGCCTCCGCGCGTCGGCTCTTGTCGATCGCGTTGTTCACGGCGAGGTCGGCCTGCCACACGGCCCGCTGACCGCGCATCAGCTCCTCGGGGCTGTCCGCGAGCAGCATCTGCGCGGTGAGCGGCAGGCCGCCGCCGCTGCGGTACTGGCCGCGTGCGATCCGGCCCAGGTCCTCGTGCAGGACGGCGATGTCGCGCCGTTCCCGGACGAGGAGTTCCTCGTACCGCCGGGCCTTGGCCCCCTCGGCCTCGGCCTCGCGCCGTCCGGCCTCGTACTGCTGGGTCACCACGGCGGCATCCGCGTACAGCCGGGTCACCTCGGCGCTGAGGCCCGAGTCGGTGGCGGAGTCCGGTCCGAAGTCGGCGCCTTCGCCCGAGGCGGCCGTGGGCCGGGCGACCAGGACCGCGAACGCGCACAGCAGAACCGGAACGAGCAGCGGATGACGGCGACGTGAGCCCATGTCAGCGATCGTGTACCGCAAACCGGGCCGACGGCCTGTTCAAATCGTACGCCTGGGGGACTCGTTGCCACGAACGGCTCAGCAACGGGGTCCATGACAGCCTCAGTACGGCGCCTGCCACACCACCGTCGTACCGCCGCCGTCCGGACCGCTGCCGGGTCCGTGCCGGCTATCGCCGCCCAGCGACTCGGCGCGCCGTCGCAGGTTCCTGAGGCCGCTGCGCCGGCCGCCCTCGGCGATGCCTACGCCGTCGTCGGCGACGGTCAGCCGTACGCCCGGCCGGCCGTCCGGCAGGGTCACGTTGGCGTCGACCAGGACGTCGATCCGGGACGCCCCGGCATGGCGGAAGGCGTTGGACAGCCCCTCGCGCAGGGCGGCGACGAGGTTCTTGCCGGTCAGCTCGCCGACGGCGGTGTCGACCGGTCCCGCCACCCGGAGCGAGGGCTTGAAGCCGAGCGCCACGGAGGCCATGTGGATCTCCCGTTCCACCCGCGTGGACAGCTCGGACGGCACCTCGCCGGGGTCGTCCTGGAGCGCGAAGATCGCGGTGCGGATCTCCTGGATGGTCACGTCGAGTTCGTCGACGGCCCTGCCGACGCCGTCCCGCACGCCGGGCGCGACCGACCCGCGCTGGGCGCTCTCCAGCATCATCCCGGTGGCGAACAGCCGTTGGATGACGAGATCGTGCAGGTCACGGGCGATCCGGTCGCGGTCCTCGTACACCGCGAGCCGTTCCCGGTCGCGCTGGGCCTCGGCCATCATCAGCGCGAGCGCGGCCTGCGCGGCGAACTGGACGGCGAGCGCGCGCTCCGTCTCCGTGAACGCGCGCTCTCCCCGCGCGCGGGGCATGGCGAGGCTGCCGACGACCCGGCCGTCGCTCTGCAGGGGCAGCAGCATGGTGGGGCCGTAGTCGAGGGCGAGGCCGGTGCCGAGGGCCAGCCGGGGGTCGGTGGCCGCGTCCTCGACGAACACCGGCTCGCCGTCGAGGAGTTCGGCGACGACCTCGCTCTCCGGCGGGACGATCACGCCGAGCGCGTCCGACGGGCGTTCCGCGTCCACGGCGACGATCTCCAGGCCGCCCTCGGCGGCGGGCAGCAGCACGATCCCGGCCGCGGCCCCGGAGAGCCGGCGGGCCTGTTCGGCGACGATCCGCAGGGAGTCGCCGATGTCGCCGCCCGAGAGCAGCGCGGTGGTCACGGCCACAGACCCGTCGATCCAGCGCTCGCGCTGCCGGGCGGCCTCGTACAGGCGGGCGTTGCCGATGGCGATGCCCGCCTCGGTGGCCAGCACGCGGACCAGGGTCAGGTCGTGGTCGGTGAAGGGCCCACCGCCGCGCTTGGCGCCCAGGTACAGGTTCCCGAAGACCTCGCCGTGCACCCGGATCGGCTCGGCCCACCGGGCGGTCTCCTCGTCGACGCCGTGGTGGACGAAGTCGGCGAGGCCGCCACCGTCCTCGGCGAGGACCCTGATGGCCGCTCGCTCGGCGTCCACCAGGGCGATCGCCGTCGCACAGATCCGCTCCAGCGTGGCATGCGGCCCGAGCCCGCTCCCGGCGGCCCGCATCGCCTCCAGCAACTGCGGCACGCACGGCTCGGGACGAAGCGGTGGGTCGGACATCCCCCGAGCCTAATTAGTCCCGTTTGTCACTGAAAGTCGATCAGCGAGTGAGTCGGGGAGCAAGTGGCTAGCTTCCCGCCGCCACCAGCGCCAACCGCTCGGCCTCCGCCTCCCGCTCCGCCATCCCCCGCAGCGGCCCGTCGACGGCGACCAGCTCCGCGTACGTCCCCCGCTGCGCGACCCGCCCCCCGTCCAGCACGATCACCTCGTCCACGGCGTCGAGACCCGCCAGCCGGTGCGTGATGAGCAGCGTCGTACGGCCCTTGGTCGCGGCCAGCAGATCGGCGGTGAGCGCGTCGGCGGTCGGCAGGTCGAGGTGTTCGGCCGGCTCGTCGAGCACCAGTACCGGGAAGTCCGCGAGCAGCGCCCGGGCGAGCGCCAGCCGCTGTCGCTGCCCGCCGGACAGCCGTGCCCCGTGCTCGCCGACCAGCGTGTCGAGCCCGTCGGGCAGCGACTCGGCCCAGTCCAGCAGCCGCGCCCGCGCGAGGGCGTCCCGCAGGTCGTCCTCGGTCGCGTCCTTCCTCGCCAGCAGCAGGTTCTCGCGCACGGAGCTGTCGAAGAGGTGCGCGTCCTGGGCGCACAGCCCGACCAGCCGCCGTACGTCGTCGCCGTCCAGCGCGTACGCGTCCACGCCGGCCAGCGTGTAGGAGCCGGCGTCCGCGTCCAGGAACCGCAGGAGCACCTGCGCGAGGGTCGTTTTGCCGGACCCGGACGGGCCGACCACCGCGATCCGGCGCCCTTCGTCGAGGGTGAGGTCGAGATGGGCGAGCGCGTCCCGGTCCTGCCCGGCATGGCGGGCGGCCAGGTCCTTGACGACGATCGGGAACGGCGACAGGGGCGCGGGCCGCGGCTGCTCGGGTTCGCGTACGGGCTCGGGCGCGTCCAGGACCTCGTACACGCGCTCCGCGCTCCTGCGCACCCGCTGCCGGTACCGCACGGCGAGCGGCAGCCCGAGGACGGCCTCGAAGGCGGCCAGGGGAGTGAGGACGACCACGGCCATCACGACACCGCCGAGCCGCCCGTCGGCGACCGCCTGGGCGCCCACGAGGGCGGTGGCCGCCACGGTGAGTCCGGACAGCAGCGCGGTGAGTCCGTCGCCGAGCGCGGTGGCGGTGGCGGCGCGCGAGGCGATCCGGGTGAGCGCGGAGTCGGCCCGCCGGACTTCCTCGGTACGTGCGTTCAGGGCGCCCGCGACCGTCGACTCGGCGGTGCCGGTGAGCAGGTCGGCCACGTGCGTGGCGAGTGCCCCGCGGGCCGGGGCGAGCCGGCGTTCCGCGCGCCGGGCCACGGCACTGGTGACTAGGGGGACGCCGACGCCGGCCGCGAGGAGTCCGGCGGCGAGCACGGCCCCGGCCTCCGGCAGCAGCCACGCGGTGAACCCGACGGAGGCGGCGGAGACGACGAGGGCGGCTCCGGCGGGCAGCAGCCAGCGCAGCCAGTAGTCCTGGAGGGCGTCCACATCGGCGACGAGCCTCGACAACAGGTCACCGCGCCGGGTCGTCCGCAGTCCGGCGGGCGCCAGCTGCTCCAGACGCCGGTAGACGGCGACCCGGGTGTCGGCCAGCATCCGCAGCACGGCGTCGTGCGACACCAGCCGCTCGGCGTACCGGAAGACGGCCCGCCCGATCCCGAAGGCCCGCGTGCCCGTCACGGCGACCATCAGATACAGCACGGGCGGCTGCTGCGAGGCCCGCGAGATGAGCCACCCGGAGGTCGCCATGAGCCCGACGGCACTGCCGAGGGCAAGGCTCCCGAGCAGCAGCGCGAGCCCGAACCGCCCCCGCCGGGCCCCGGACATGGCCCGCACCCGCGCGAGCACACCACGTCGCCCTGCGGGAGCGCCGGGTACGGCTACTGCCTCCTCGTCGAGCACGGGCAGCTGCGGAGCACCCACGAGGAGCCCGTCGCCGCCGAGGGAGCCATGGGCCTGCTCGGAAACGGCCAGGTGAGCGGGTACGGCGGCCTCCGCCAACCGCACCACGCGGTCCGCCACCCCTAGGAGCGCGGGCCGATGCACGACCAGCAGTACCGTCCGCCCGACGGCCAGGCGCCGTACGGCGGCCACGACCTCGGCCTCGGTCTCCCCGTCCAGCGCGGCCGTCGGCTCGTCGAGCAGCAGCACGGGCCGGTCCGCGAGAAACGCCCGGGCCAGCGCGAGCCGTTGCCGCTGCCCGGCGGAGAGCCCGGCCCCGTCCTCGCCGAGCACCGCGTCGATGCCCTCGGGCAGCGCGTCCACGAACTCCAGCGCACCGGCGTCGGCCAGCGCCCTCCGTACAGCGGTGTCGTCGGCGTCGGGGCGGGCCAGCCGTACGTTCTCGGCGATCGACCCGGCGAACAGATGGGGCCGCTGCGGTACCCAGGCCACCCGTGAACGCCACTGCTCCAGGTCGAGGCCGGCGAGGTCGGCTCCCCCGACGCGCACCCGCCCCTCCGTCGGCCGTACGAACCCGAGCAGCGCGTGCAGCAGCGTCGACTTGCCCGCACCGCTCGGCCCGACGAGCGCGACCGTCTCCCCGGCCTTCACAGCGAAGGACACGTCGGTCACCGCGTCGACCGACCGCCCGGGATACCGGACGGTGACGCCCTCGAAGGCCACCCCGCCCTCCGGAACCGCACCGGTCCCGGATTCCGGCACCGGTGTCTCCAGGACGGCGAAGATCTCCTCGGCGGCGGCCAGCCCCTCCGCCGCCGCGTGGAACTGGGCGCCCACCTGCCTGAGCGGCAGATACGCCTCGGGCGCGAGGATGAGAATGACGAGCCCGATGTACAGGTCCATCTCGCCGTGCACGAGCCGCATACCGATCGTCACCGCGACCAGCGCCACGGACAGCGTCGCCAGCAGTTCCAGCGCGAAGGACGAGATGAAGGCGATCCGCAGGGTCCGCATCGTCGCCTGCCGGTACTCACCGGTGATCCGCCGGATCGACTCGGCCTGCGCCTTGGCCCGGCCGAACACCTTCAGCGTCGGCAGCCCGGCCACGACATCGAGGAAGTGCCCCGACAGCCGGGACAGCAGCCGCCACTGACGGTCCATGTGGGACTGCGTGGCCCAGCCGATCAGCACCATGAAGACCGGGATGAGCGGCAGGGTGCCGACGATGATCGCCGCCGACACCCAGTCCTCGGTGACGATCCGCGCCAGCACGGCCACGGGCACCACGATCGCGAGCCCCAACTGCGGCAGATAGCGCGAGAAGTAGTCGTCGAGCGCGTCGACTCCCCGTGTCGCCAGGGAGACCAGCGACCCGGTCCGCTGCCCGCTCAGCCACCCGGGACCGAGCGCGACGGCCCGCTCCAGCAGCCGCCCGCGCAGCTCCGACTTCACCGCGGCGCTCGTCCGGTGTGCGGCCAGCTCGGTGAGCCAGGAGACGATCGCACGGCCGGCAGCGACGGCCACCAACAGCAGCAGGGGCGTACGGAGTTCGGTGACCGACAGTCCGTGCTGGAAGGCGCCGACCACGATCTCGGCGATGAGCATGGCCTGCGCGATGACCAGCCCCGCGCCGACGGCACCCAGGCCGACGACCGCCAGCAGGAAACGGCGTGTGGCACCGGCGTACCGGAGGAGCCGCGGATCGATTGGTTTCACGTGAAACATGCCCTTCGGTCCAGGGTGGTGCGCCCTGCACGAGGCCGCGGCGGCCGAGGGCACCGGCTATGTCCTGGCCAGCCGCGGCGACTCGACCCTGC